>JANQKU010000221.1 GCA_028280955.1 Opitutaceae bacterium | reverse complement strand
TCAAAAACATCACTTCTTTCCTCTCCATTTAAACGTTCCAGACACTTTAGTCTAAAGGATACCAAAGTAAATCGTTCTTTGGTCTGCTTTTATGAGAGACTAGGCATCTCCTTGGAGATATCATAACCATATTGTTCGGCCACTTAGATTATCCCCATCAAAACAAAAATGCCCTAAAGATAAATAAAATCATTGCCAATATAGCCTCAACCAACATCCTAAGAAAAAATACTTAAGGGAGAGATGGGGATTTCTATTTTCAATTGGGACCTGACCAATTTGGTTATAACCGCCATAGGTTATTCCCAAGAAATTTATTTTTCGTCTCCAACGGTTGAAAGAACTTTATGAGTCATTCCGCAATGCAGACATTCAAAAAAATTTCCTGGTTTAAAAATATTAATTCAAAACCAAAAGCAAAGATACGTTTATTTTGTTTTCATCATGCAGGAGGAGGAGCCTCTGTCTTCAAACCTTGGCTACGACATTTTCCTCAAGAGATAGAAATCTGCCCTGTCTTACTTCCAGGACGGGAAACCCGCATCAAAGAAACACCCTATATCTCTATGGAAAGACTTTTAAATCGGCTGGCCTATGAAATAGAACCTTTCCTGGATAAACCCTGTGCATTTTTTGGTCACAGTATGGGCAGCACCATTTCATACGAACTAACACGCTGCCTTCTCAAATGGGAAAAACCAACTCCAGTTAAGCTATTTCTTTCAGGAAGACGTGCCCCACATATGCCATCTCCAAAACCAAAGATCAGCGAACTTCCTCATGATGAATTCCTCGAGGAGCTTAGGGAACAAAACGGAACCCCTGAGGAGGTTTTCGAATCTGAGGAATTACTTGAATTCGTTATCCCTATATTAAGAACCGACTATCGCTTACTTGAACATCATGAACACATTCCCGGGCCACCAATTGATATTCCCATTACAGCCTTTGGGGGAAGTGACGATCGAGATGTTCCGATCGAGACAATTCGAGGATGGGAGAAATATACATCCTCTCATTTCGATTTTGAAATATTTCCTGGAGGACATTTTTATATCAAGTCTCCCCAGAGCAAACTGGTCCCTCGAATAGGTAGAGATTTACTAAATCTCATCAATAAATCAAAGTCTACGAATGATCCACAACTTCTTATCAGAACTTTAACTTAAAAAATTACGCTGAAATTCAAAACATTTTTTATCAAAGCCCATCGACTGCTATGATTTTAAATAAATCAAAACCTTTGGCCAATACTTTGATTCCCATGATAATAATCATGGTATTCATTGCCAGCTACAGTTACGTTTACGACAGCAAATTGGATCTTAATGGTGACAATGCATACTATTATATGCTCGGAAAATCAATAGCCTCCGGAGAAGGGTACACCAACATATATAGTATAAATAAATCAACCCATTATCATTTCCCTCCTGGGTATCCTGTCATTATAAGTATCATCCTTACTGTATTTCCAGACAGCATAATGACAGTTAAATTATTCAATGGGGTTTTCTTCCTGTGCTCAGTTATATTGTTCTTTTTTCTAATAAAAAAACTAACTAAAAACCTAGCTACCGCCACCATTGTTTCACTGGCTGTCATCTTAAATGCCCATTTTCTTAGATGGTCTACGATCATGATGTCGGAGATTTCTCTTCTGCTTGTTTCACTGCTCACCATCATCTGTTTTATAAAATCTGATAAAAGAGAAGATTTTTGGAAAGACCCTTATTTCTACCTCACATTATTCCTTGCCGGCACAGCATACTATATTAAAACGCTTGGTATAACATTATTCAGTGGCATTATTTTTTATTTGTTCCTAAAGACTAAATGGAAACAGATACCTGTCTATATAGGTTCTTTTGTATTGTTTTTTATTCCGTTATTTTTAAGAACTCGGAATGTTGGCGGAAACTCTCATATGAAGTCATTTATGATGGTAGACCCATACCGCCCTGAACTCGGGAAAGCGGGGTTCTCAGATTATGCAGATCGTTTTTTCACCAATGTCGATCGCTATCTTTCCAAAGAGATCCCAAATGCAAATTTTCCATTTTTTCCGGTAGATCATGCCCCAGGTGTAGAAGCGGGCATAAGTATGTGGCTGGTGGGCTTGATCATTACCATTATTGCTCTGTATGGTCTCTTGCAAATAAAGCAATACCGATGGCTTCTACTGGCCTACTTATTCAGTTTTTTTAGTATCCTTCTACTTTGGCATGGTGTTTGGTACGGTGCTCGGTTTATCTTACCGATAGTCCCTTTTATTATATTAGGTGTGGTACATGGTATCAATAGCCTATTGGAAAAATTTGTACCAAAAAAACGAAACATGCAGTGGATAACCATTGTCTTAGTTCTTGGTTTGTTACCAACCTTAATCCCTTTACATAAACAGTCTGTAGAAAAATTCCCTAGAAATTGGGAAAACTACCTTGGTCTAGCCAAATGGGCTAAGGACAATGTAGAACCCACTGCCGTTATATCATGCAGAAAACCAATGATGTTTTATTTGTACTCCGGAACTTATACTACCGGCTATAAACACACTAAAGACCAGGACCAATTATTAAACGATCTTGAGGCAAAACAAGTGGACTATGTTATTCTTGATCAACTAGACTTCACTTCTACCCCTGAGTATCTCTACCCTGCCGTTAAAAACAACCCTGAACGATTTAGTGTCGTTCAACATCTGGAAAATCCAGACACTTACTTACTAAAGTTTAATAAATAGTGGTAAACACCTCACCTAAGAACTTTATGTACATGGCTTTCTCGCTTAACTCATTCGACCAATCAGAGTAGATCCGATATAGCTTAATTGATCTAGCCCTTATCCATTTCAAAATGGTGCCAAAGGGCGGATTTGAACCGCCGACCAAAGGCTTATGAGTCCTCTGCTCTACCACTGAGCTACTCTGGCAATAAGAATTTGGATGGCATACTTTTGCTTGGGTTTAGTCCAAGTCAAGGGCTATTCGCTAAAGATAGATATCCTTTCCTCAAGAAAGCCCACTCTCTTCAGAGCAGGCCTTTCAAAGAAGAGTCCCAAATATGTGTTCTATTCCTTCGTCCGGTCAACGGAACCACCTGGAGTAACGATGGTTGGGTTCTGGAAAAGGGAGTTTGACTGCACGTTTTTCAGAGATTGTTTCTTGGGAGATCCTCCCGGACTCACCAGATTTGCCGTGACAAAGATCAATAGATTTCTCTTTTGAGCTGTCTCACCTTCAGAACGGAACAAACGGCCCAGGAAAGGAACATCACCTAAAACAGGAACTTTATCATTCACCGTCTTAACTTCTTCACGGGTCAATCCACCCATTACGACAGTGGCTCCATCCCAGATAGTTACTTTTGTATTAATCTCACGCACAGTGAAGATCGGTTGGAAAAAACCGGATGGAACCGTAACACTGTTGGAAGAGGTTACCGCAATACTCGGGCCGCCATATTCGACAAAACCTTCAAATTCAGTAACCCTGGGGTTTAAGTTAAGACTGATACTGTAATTATCTTCTTCCACTGTCGGCGTAACTTCCAACTCCACCCCGACTTTACGGGTTTGAAAATCCTGTGGGGTCCCAGCGGTAATAGAGACGCCAGCACTGCCTCCTCCAGACGCATTGCCTGTCCCCACCTGGCTCTCGATATCACCATAGCTTTCAGGGTAACGAAACTCCTGCGCAACCGCAATACTTGCCTTATTTCCCGAAAGAACTGTTACTTTAGGAGCACTAAGAAGATCTGCTCCCGTCTGGCGGCTCAAAGCCCTTACAGTGGCATCGACATTAATATCTCCAATGGAACCACTAATAATCCCAAGGGCTGAGGTAGAGTTACCCAAGTCAATTCCTCCAGGCAGAGAGGGGGGAATGATCTGTTTGGTAATTTCACCAAATTCACCATTAATAATTAATTCACTCAACCCTTCAGAACTTGTTCCGAAAGCATCGGCAAGATTTCGATTCGAAGTTTTATAATTTTGATCGGTATTTCCCCTTGTTGTATCATCAACTTCCCATTCTACGCCAAATTCTTCTAGATCGCCTTCAGCTATATCAATAAACTTAGCTTCAATCTCGACCTGACGAACTTCGTTGTAACGATTAAGAATATTGCGAACACGCTGCAAATTACGGGATGTCTGTGTAACGATCATAGCAGAACCATCATAAACCAGACTACTCCCTGGTACGCTGTCAAAATTAACTCCAGCCTGTTGCAGGAAGTTCTGTATTCCTTCGGATTCGGTCAAACTCCCCGATACACCTGAACCGCTAGAAGGCGAAGAAGCGAACGGATCATCTGAACCAGATGTAAGGGGAGCAGCCCCACCACTGCCAGCCATTCGAATAACTGTAGAACGGGAAACAGGGAAAAATTCTGTATCCAGATTAGTCAGTTCACCTCCAGGGCGAACAATGACGGCATCCGCTTCGACTTCATATTGAAAACCAACCATATCGACGATAAAATCGAGAACTCGCTTCAAAGACATATCCCGCACAGAAATGTTCACGGACGGATTTGTCTGATTTGGATCGAGAAGAACGATGTTGACTCCTTTGGGACCACTCTCCGAATTATCATATTCTGCTGAAGTGGCACTCAACGAATTGATAACCCCACTCAACTCTAAACCATTATAAACGACATTAGGGATAAAAATACTATTTAACTTCTCGAGCATGGGAGCTGTGGCCGATTCTGCAGGCCCTGAAGTCACACGTTCCTGATAAACCCCAGGCCGTTGCCAGGCATTGGTTACTTCTTCCAATAATTGCTCCCGAGTTTTCTCATGGTTGAGCCAACCCGCTTCACGTTTTTGCTGGGCAATGCGACGTAAGAAATTCTTTGCTTCCGAATTATCAGGATCCATCGTTTCAACTTCCTTGAAGGTAGCCTCCGCACTCGTTACATCTCCGCCGAGATACTGACTACGGCCCTTATTGATCAATCCGTTGACTGAGGCTTGCTCCGATGAAAAAGAGGAATCATTTGAAGAAGCTGACTCAGCCACATAGCTGCGCCCAGATGAATTCGATGCGGCCGCCTTTTTTGCGGCTTTCGCCTGTTTAGCTGCTAAAGAACCTCTTTCTTTTGTTAATTTCTTGATGAGAGAATTCGTTGACGAACCCGGCGTTAGGCTATTCAGAGCATAGTCATATGTCTTGAGGGCCGTAACAATGTCTCCTCTATCTGCCTGCACTTTGGCCAGCTTACGCAGTTCCTCCGCTCTCTGGATACTATCGCTTGTTTTATCGACTGCACTGACAGAGGAAGTAGACGATGGAGATGGCGCCGCAATGGGAGCAACCACTGTCTTCGGTTGGGATACAGGCTGAGCTGCAATCATGCGATTGACTTCATAAAGGTGCCGTTTTACGGAAGTATCTCCCGGGGCAATTTTTTCCAGTGCCTCAAGATTCTCCTTAGCCTTTTGCAGATCACCTTCGTTCTTGGCACGAAGGGCCTCAGCCATCAATCGGATTTTGGTTTCAGTTTGGCTCTCTGCGGCCGTAAGCGATGATTCGATGGGGCTGGCCAAAGAAATAATGGCAACAGTGACAAAGAGCAGGAATTTGTTGATGGGACGGGTTTTCATTAGCAGTTCTACTTTTCGGGAGCGAATTTTCTAGTTATTTATGAACCGTTTCTGGTTAGAGGTAAAGACCTCTTCTTAAAGAATAATAATCAGGGATTGAAGAAATTGTCATCATCGGAATCAAAGGATCCACGACTGACGGGCGAAATCGATTTTACAATGGGTTCTTCCAAATCTGGGGAGGTAAGAATAAGGGTTGCTTGCGGAGGATAAACTTGCAGTCGATTAATGGTGTAGGTCTGTGGGCCATTCAAGATGATTCCTCCCTCTGTATAAGTATATTCGATAATGGCATTTCCTTTTATCCTAAAAACTGCCTCCGGCCCTGTGAGCATTCTTCTCTCCTGATTCGTCAACAAGACTTCCTCACCACTGTCTTCATCGTAGATAACAGCTTTTGCGACTAAATCGACAATGGGCATATTTCCAACAGTAGTCGTCTCTTTCTCCACTTCAAAAGAACGCAGTTCAACATGGGCTTGAGGAAATCGTTTACCCGGCCGACCGACCAGTGTCGCTTTTGTGGGAACATACTCAAAAGTGGCCACATAATCTCCTTCTTTCCCCAGGTAACCGACCAATTGTATTCGATAAGGTCTGGGTCTTACATCCAATAACTCCACCTGAAAAGGATCTTCTGTTAAAACAACCGGGCGTCTAAAATCAGGTGGCGTGACCGTAAACTGGAGGGTGACTGGATTGTAATAGATAACCGGAGGTGTAAAGACGTCATAAATCCAATCCTCTCCTCTTCTTTGATGGGGAGCCTTTTCCCAAGTCTGTGTCAAAATTTGAGGTGATGTAACGTCCAAAGGTTCATAAGCATTGTCGTTCAATGCCAAGGAGACACCCTCCTTAGTAATGAGATGACTTTCACGAAAATGCATGGCTCCAACAACCAAGGCAAAAAGGAATATGACCCCTGCTATCGTGAGCAATATCTTATCTATGGACTGTTTAATAAACTCCATTGTTCACAGCATTAAGATCGTTGAACCTGCTCTGGATTAGGTGGATCAAATTTAATCTCCAGAAATTCGATTGTCACCGTAAAGTGAGAAAAATTCTCCTTCACTATTGGTATTTTGGCTGACTCTAGGGATAATAAATCGGCCCCATTGCTCTCCTCTGTCTCAAAAGCCGCAAAAGGATCCATATTACGACCATTTTCTCTCCGGTTACGGCTAGACTCATTCTTGTTTGTTGCCACAAGTGACTCTACTTCAACACTCCTTACGACCAATGGAAGTTCAGAATTTGCCATTAAATTCATGAAAATACGCAATGAACTCGTTTGCCCGACAAATGAAATCTGAAATGCGATTGTATCAACGACACCATCCATCCGGGCAGTTACTTCTGGATTGATTACAAAAACGTCTCCACTGGATCTTCCTCGGTTCTCAGTTTTCGGTTTAAAAATAGGCGTTTCGTTTCCCTGATCCACCATCTCCCAGTCTTCTCTTTTTACCCAAAGGATTTGACGCGGCTTTGCGATAAAGAGAGCTTCGAGAATATGATCAGCAACCTTGCGCTGCTTGAAAATAGGAATGATAAAGTCCTTTTCGGGACCCTCATTAGCAAAGGAACTGAATGAAAAATATTCCTCGGGCTGAATTTCTACCCCAAATGTATCCGCTAGCTCTCTGTTACGTTCTACAAACGTGGCAATATCGAAATAAGCATCAGTTCTCGAAAGAGGAGGATTACGAAAAAGATCCAATGTATTGGAACCATCGACATTCAGTGACTTCAACATTCCCTGAAGGGCTGATACCGTTTTCCGTAAATCAGCCCTAACAACCTTTAAGTTCTCGTTTGTTGGCGATGGAACCTGCCGCTCGAGCACGACCATTCGTTGCTGTTTATCCCAAAGGACTTCATTAATTGATTTCAGTTTATCCTGACCCCACGCAAAAAACACGCCTTCCGCAATCAGCAGCAACATAGCTAATCCGAGCAGACTATAAAACATGGGGTATTTTTTGAAACGTGACATGGGAAAATCAAAGCGGCTTGCGCGGGTTCACCACCAATATAAAATCAAATTTCAAGATTCCCGGTTGACGATTATCAAAACGCTCGTTCTCAACTGAGACAATAAACTGGGAATCTTCAAAACTCACTAATAACTTTTTGACCCGGTTGAAGGAATCCTGACTCACTCTTGAAACAGGATTGTCTTTATCTAAAAGTCGACCCGTCAAATTCAGACGGAGCGCTTTACTTTGGTCAGAATCAACTTCGGGTTCCGTTGCTTCGACTCCTCCCAAAAAGCTACTGGCCAAAGTAGATGGTCCCGACCCTCGTATTACCTGAACCTTCTCCAGCCAGACATCCTCAACACCAACAAGACGATCCTGTAGATCAGAAAAAAAAGTAATCCAATTCGATTTTGTCTCAACCAGCCCTTTGATGGCATTCATCTGCTGTTTCGCTTCATCGATCATTCCGAGATTCAAACGGATTTGCCGGCTGATCTGGTCCACTGGCAACATTAGGTCTTCAATTCCCTGAATCTTATTAACATAAGCCATATACTTAGCTTTGTTTCCCAAGATCAAAATTCCCAAGGCCCCAACCAGAAGAAAAACGGCTATCAGATAAAAAGGAGCTCTTTTGCGAAAAATCCTATCACTGATAACTCGGGGAGGTAAGAGCCTCAATCGATCCGCTTCACTAGTCCAATGATAGGCAGCCGCTCCTACTGCTTCTCCCAGAAAATGAGCATGCGCTTTTGCTGTCAGTTCATTGACATCGGAAGACATTCGAACACGCCGGAGCGGATCATAATGCTCAACGGATAATTTGGTCCTTTCTTCTAACAGCCTTCTAAATTGAACCGAAAGAGAACCTCCACCTGTCACGTAAATTTTTTGAGGAAGATCGGTCCCACTTTGTCGCCGATAGGTTGCCACTGTTCTCGTCACTTCAAGTGCAAACCGAGAGACGAACGATTGCATCGCTTTATCAGCAGCCTGTTTCTCCTTCGATTCTTCTTCTAAAGGTAAGCTGCCATCAAAGATGCTAATTTTCAGTTCCTCCGCCTCAGAAAATGAAAGCCCCAATTCACTCGCGATCGACAGAGTTACACTATTCCCGGCAAAGGCCACATTTCGCACATAGAAACGATCTTTCTGTAGGAAAATCAGATTAGAGGATCGAGCGCCTATATTGACTAATAAAGCGCCCCCACGAACCTCGGGATAATTGTAACGAAACGCACCTACCTGAGCAATACCTGAGGGTTCAATACAATCCGGCTCGCATCCAATCGCACCTGTCCTCTCACACAGCTCTTCCAGAATATCCAACCGAATCGCTGTGAGGGCGATATCATAATCGACACCATCATCCGCTACGATTTGGTAATCCCAGACAACTTCTTCCAAAGGATAAGGGATATTTTGCCGAGCCTCAAATTGAACAATTCTTTCTCTCTTTGATTCTTCGACATTCGGAACTTTGATGAATTTTGTCAGAGAAAGATGCCCCGGAGTTACCAGACTAACTCGACGATCTTCTTTTTTTCCACTAAAGGCTCGTTTGAGAACATCCTCGACCGATTCAATCCATTCATTACCGTCTCCCTTGGAATCCCCGATTGATTCAAAAACAAAGCTATCCAAAACTAATTCATTCGACTCTGTCGTAGAAAACAACGCCGCACATACGCGGCTAGCTCCACAGTCAATAGAAAGAATTTGGAGGTTACTCATAACAGAAGACGGCAAAAATACTTAGAGCCTTCGAGTGGGTCGGCATTCAAAAAAATTCTTTAAGAAAAGGCTAACGCCGTTTCCGAACGAAAGAAGGCGTACTTCCGCTATATTCAAGAAAAAAGGGAGAATCAAACTGTGCTACCAGTATCCCTTCATTACGAATCGCATCTCTCGCAATCCGGTCTTTAAAACTCTGTAGCGCTTTGCCATTGCGAAGCATTGATGAAACATTTTCTGCTGCCAGCGGTAACAGTTTTCCTTCAAGATAAATTTGTACCATGTATGCACTTGCTCCTCCGCTTATTCGATCACGATCGACAATTTCAGAGGGTAGATAAAAGCGAAATTGAACCTTTCCATTTTTCACTGTTACAGCCTCTGCTTCACTTCTAAAAAACCGGAAACCACTCTTACTAAATCGAGATTCTACTCCCAGACTGAGAGCGACCTTTAATCGGTCAACATAACGTGGATTCTTCCCCTCAATATTTCTAGCCCCTCGAACATCCAGCTCGACAGTTGTCTCAAGCCATGGATTCCCTCCACCAGCAGGTCGCACAGAGGCAAATGTAACATCCCTTACTTTTACGACTGGCTCGGTATCCGGTGATTGCGCTGCCACCTGAAGAGTTAACACAGGAAACAACGAGGCTAACAATAGACGCGTTGTAAATTTCATATATCGCATTAGGTCAGTTCAAAATCATCCGTCATAATTCAATGATGTAAACAAAATTCCCGGTAGCTAATCTAAGAAGCTGACTGAGAAGTCAAAATGCTGGTCGCAAGAAGCATGTTTATTCATTCAACAAGACACCTCCGCAAGAATAAGCTAACTCATTCCCTGCTTCTTCGGCTCACTCTATCACCTATTGATATTCTTCAGTCAATTCATACAATAAACAACTCTCTTCCTCAGGTAATTTATGAATACTTGACGAACAGCGGACTCGAACCAACCTTCCAGCCCGTCCTTCCATGACTATACAATCATCATCCATTCCCTTTAAAATCAGTGTTTTGATCTTCCTCAAAAACCATGAGGATCGCCATCTACTCCTCTTGCGCAATAAAAAGCCCAATAAAAACAAATGGAGTCCCATTGGTGGGAAACTGGAAATGTCATCTGGTGAATCTCCCTATGAATGTGCGATTCGCGAAACTGCTGAAGAAACCAATCATACTATTACGCTCAATGATCTCCATCTTTTCGCCATGATTGCCGAGAAAGCTTACGAAGGCATCAATCATTGGCTAATGTTTCTCTTCACTTGTAAAAAACCACTCGACCACTTGCCTCCAGATATCAATGAAGGCCAGTTTCAGTTTTTTTCCAGAGAGAAAATCGACACCCTTTCCCTTCCCGAAACGGATCGTCAGGCACTCTGGCCCATTTACGATCAATATAAAGATAGCTTCGTGGCAATGCGAGCGGATTGCTCGCCTGATAAACAACTCAATATTATCATCGAAGAAACAATCAACGGCTCTCCATAGCTTCCTTTAAAATAGTAAAAGTGAGCCGTTTAGAAAGGTCTTCTCACTAATAGAGAAGTTTTCTTGTCAACAATTCGAAAATACCGAACCCTCCTTTTCTCTTGTACCAGACCATCCTCGACGTGAGTAAAAAAACAACATCCAAAAGCCGACCAACCGCCAAAAGCGTCAGCACCTCGCAAAACAGCGAGGCAAACGCCCCTATCAATACGAAATTATCTAAAGAAGAAAAGATAGAGATTTACCGCAATCTGGTCCGCATTCGCCGCTTCGAAGAACGCACTCTACGCGCCTATCAACAAGGCAAAATTGGAGGATTTTTGCATCTTTATATCGGGCAAGAAGCCATTGCTGTCGGAACGACTTCACTCATGGGACCGGATGACCATGTCATCACCGCCTACAGAGATCACGGACATGCTCTAGCAGTCGGAATGTCTATGAACGAATGCATGGCAGAACTTCAAGGGAAACATACCGGATGCTCTAAAGGTAAAGGAGGGTCTATGCACTTTTTTGCGCCCGATAAAAATTATTGGGGTGGACATGGCATTGTGGGTGGACAGACCCCCCTCGGGGCCGGCATCGCTTTTGCTCTCAAACATGAAGAGAAAAAAGGCTGCTGCATGTGTTTCTTGGGAGATGGCGCCGTCAATCAAGGTGTCGTTCACGAATCCCTCAATCTAGCAGGCCTATGGGAACTTCCCGTCATCTACATTATTGAAAACAACCAATACTCCATGGGAACCTCTCTCGAACGCTCCTCTGCCAGCACCATGTTGGCAAAAAGAGCAGACAGTTACGACATCGCCTGGGAGCAAGTAAACGGGCATTCACTTTACGATGTCAGAGCCAAAACATGGGAAGCCATCGAAAGAGCTCATAACGAATGTCTCCCCACCGTCATCGAAATGGCGACTTACCGCCATCGTGGCCACTCCGTTTCCGACAACGAAAAATATCGCGACAAAGAAGAAACAGAAAAATACAAACGAACCTCAGACCCTGTCATTCTTTTCCAGGACACACTCATCGACGAAAAGGTTCTCACGGAAGACCTGATCAAAAAAATAAACACTGAAGCACGCGAGGAAGCGGAAAAATCAGCTCAATTTGCCGATCAAAGTCCATTTCCTCCGGAAGAAGAACTTTTGAAAGACGTTTATTGGGAAGAAGATAATCCTGAACATAAGACCTCTCAGGGAAAAATCTTTTTCAATGATTAAGCCCTAAATTTTTAGGAATACCCAAAACCATTTTTGAAATATGCCAGTTATCACCTATCGCCAGGCCATCAATGATGCACTCGCCGAGGAACTCGATCGAGATGAAAAAGTCATCATCATGGGAGAGGAAGTTGCCGAGTACGACGGCGCCTATAAAGTCACCGAAGGGCTTTTAAAAAGATATGGACCAAAGCGCATCATCGACACACCCATCAGCGAAGCCGGATTTATCGGTTTAGGCATCGGAGCCTCCATGCTCGGCATTCGCCCTGTCATGGAACTTATGTTCTGGAGTTTTGCCTATGTCGCCTTTGATCAAATTGTTAATAATGCGGCCAATATCCGCTATATGTCCGGAGGGCTTATCCACTGCCCCATCGTCATACGTGGACCTGCCAACGGAGGAACCAGCGTCGGAGCCACTCATTCTCACACCCCGGAAAATATTCTTTCCACAACCCCTGGCCTCAAAATTGTCTGTCCTTCAACAGCCTACGACGCCAAAGGATTGATGAAATCAGCCATTAGAGATAACGACCCTGTCTACGTGATGGAGAATACCCTTCTCTATGGGGAAAAAGGTGAAGTCCCTGAAGAAGAATATACGATCCCTTTAGGCAAAGCCGCTTTGAAAAGAGAAGGTTCAGACGTCTCCATTATTGCTCATGGTCGTTGCGTTCAAATAGCGCTCCAGGCTGCTGAGATACTGGAAACAGAAGACGGCATTGATGCAGAAGTTCTCGACCTACGTTCCATACGACCTCTGGACGAAGAAGCTATTCTCCAAACAGTTCGAAAAACAAATAGAGTCGTTTTAGTTGAAGAAAACAAACCCTTCTGTGGAACCGATGCGCAAATCGCATACATGATACAAGATAAAGCCTTTGACTATTTAGATGCACCGATCAAACGGGTTTCTTCCATCGACGCACCTCAGATTTACAGTATGCCTCTTGAAAAAATACAAATCCCCGATGCACAACGAATACGCAGTACAGTGTTGGAAATCTGTCCCATATCATCTAACACATAATCGTAGCTAAAAAACTCCATACTTCCACACACCTTATGGCCACTCTCATCGAAATGCCCAAATTGAGCGATACCATGACAACTGGTACTCTCATCAATTGGCTGAAAACAGAAGGTGATCCTGTTTCCTCTGGAGACATGATTGCAGAAATCGAAACCGATAAAGCCACCATGGAGCTGGAGGTTTTCGAAGACGGTTTTCTCCTAAAACAAATCATTAAAGCCGGTGCACAAGTCGAGGTCGGCGCGCCCATCGCAGCTATTGGAGAAAAAGGCGAAAAAGTTGAACTTCCTGAAGTCAAAGAAGTTGCCAAACCCGCCAAACGACCTCCTCAGAAAGAAAACGATACAAAGGTAAAAGAGGAAAAAAAGGCTTCGTCAAAAGAAACCGAAGAAGCGGCGCAAAAATCTGCTGAACAAGCAGAGATTGAGAAAAAAGAATTAGTAAACACTAGAGAAGAAACGGAAAAAACGGCTTCTCCCATAAAATTAACTACCTCTTCTACTGAAAAACGATTGAAGATATCACCTGTTGCTCGAAAACTCGCTGCAGAAAAAGGAATCAACCCTGAAAACATCCAAGGAAGCGGCCCTGATGGTCGTATTCTGAAAGCGGATATTCTCTCGGTCGAAAAAAACGGCATTCCAACAGCCTCTGCTCCAACTCAGGGGGCCGTTGCCACCTCCCTTCCAGGAGCCCCTATAGCAGAAGAGGCTTCGGTTCCGGTTTCAACTATGCGTGGCGTTATCGCAAAACGTCTGGTCGAGTCCAAAACAACGGTTCCTCATTTTTATCTGGAAATTGAAGTTGATGCAACGCCACTCATAACTCTGCGCTCCGAACTCAATCAAAGACTGACCAAATTGCCACCTCCACAAGGCGGAACCAAACTCAGCATTACCGACTTCGTTATAAAAGCAGCCAGTGAAGCACTTCGTCAGGTTCCAGCCGTAAATACTTCCTGGATGGATGATCATATCCAACAACACAGCGCTGTTCATATGGCCGTTGCCGTCGCTGTATCAGATGGACTTGTCACTCCCAAAATTGAAAACACGCACCTCAAAACACTTCGCCAGATTTCAAGTGAAGTGCGAGATATCGCTGCACGCGCTAAAGCAAAAAAACTGAAACCAAATGAACTCAGTGGCAGCACCTTTACCATCTCCACACTTGGCATGTTTGGTATTGAAAATTTCTTTGCCATTATCAATCCACCGAACGCAGCCATTTTGGCCGTTGGGACTATCGTCAAAAAACCAATAGTAGATGCTGATGACAATATCGTCGTTGGACATCGCATGCGTCTCGGTCTAAGCGGCGATCACCGTGCTGTTGATGGAGCCACCGGAGCACGTTACCTGGCTGCTCTCAAGGAACTCCTGGAAACACCAGCACTCATGCTGGCCTGATCACAGAAGCAAAGCTTACCTAGCAAAAGACCTGAGATATATTTTGTCTCAAGTCTTTTTTCACTAAAGAAATTTTATTCCGCTCGAGAGGCAGCATCTTCTTCAATCGCCTTACATAAAGCATCTAATCGTTCTCGGGCCACTGTTTTAATGGCAGGCAGTTGAGATGTATCCGCTACCTCCTCACGGGCAAAAAGATAAAACTTAATCTTCGGCTCAGTCCCACTACCTCTCACTGCATAAGAATACCCATTAGCCAATTCCAAGAAATACAGATCTTGTGACGGGATCAATCTACCGTCAGCATCCTCAATTGTTTCACGACCAAAATCTGTAAATTTGATAACATCGTTTCCATCAAACGACTTGGGAGGACTTTTACGATAGGAAGCCAAGATTTTTTCTATCTTCGCCGCCCCAGAAGCGCCTTCGTAATAAATCTGCCCCAAACTCTCCAAGTAATAGCCATACTTAAGATAAACTGAGTCCAGATAATCCAATAGTGTTCTCCCCTCCTTCTTTAAAGAAGCCACCAGTTCACAAAAAATAAGGCATGCTGAATTTCCGTCCTTATCCCGCACAGAATCTGACGGAAGATAGCCATAGCTCTCTTCTCCGCCAAACACATAAAAAGTACTGTATTTCTGCAAGAGTTCACACCGCTTACGGAAATCCGTTGCATCATAATCAAGACTCAGTCCCGTTTTATCATAAAGCTCTGTTTTTAATTCCTCTTCGTAAATTCGTATCTTCTCACCAATCCACTTAAATCCAGTTAGTGTATTAATAACTTTGATACCATTTCTTTTTCCGATAGCATCTTGTAGTGGTGTTGTGACAAACGTCTTGATCAGAGCCACCGATTGGCTTCCACTCTCAGGTATCCAACCAAGCTCTTTTAATTTGGAAATACGGTACTCAGCCAAAACAGACCCTACCTGATTTCCGGTAAGCAAAACCATTTCTCCGTCCTGTGCCCGAACAGCAACCCCCATCCTGTCACAATCCGGATCAGTCGCCATAACGATATCGGCCCCTTTTTTCTCTGCTAAGGCAATGGCAAGAGTCAGCGCTTCTGTATTTTCAGGATTGGGAGATTTAACCGTTGGAAATTGTGGGTTAAGTTCATCCTGCTCGGGCACAGTCAATAGATTAAGCCCCATCCTCTTGAGCAGCGGAACAGAAGCAATGCCTCCCGTTCCATGGATAGGTGTAAAAACAACCTTTAAGTCACTCTTCTCAAAAACCGACCTATCCAAAACCACTTGAGCAACTGTCTCCAGATACGCCTCATCAACTGATGGTGACAACGTCACTACTCCTGCCATATTCTTTTGCAAATACTCTGGAATGTCATTCAATGAAACCCTTTCCACCTCTCCGATAACACCTTTGTCATGAGGCGGAACAACCTGGGCTCCATCTTCAAAGTAAGCTTTAAATCCATTATCGTGAGGAGGATTATGGCTTGCGGTAATAACCACCCCCGCATGCGCTCCTAGATAACGAACAGAAAAGCTTAACTGTGGAGTTGAACGAGGACCGTCATAAATAAAAGCCACACCACCTAATTTCGACCAGGTAGAGGCAGCTAACTCACAAAACTCTCGTGAGAAATGGCGCACATCATGAGCAATCACCAATTTAGGTAAATCAAACCTTTCTTCCGACCTCAACCTGGACTCCGTATAACGATACAATCCGATTACCGCTCGAATGATGGTATACTCATTGAGTAAATTACAACCGATGGCAGGATGTTGCGGTGTTCCCAAAGCAGAGAGAGTTCCTCTTTCACTCTCAGTCATCACAGCGCCAATTGTGCGTCCGCGCATCCCTCCTGTCCCAAAGGCAAGATATTGATAAAAACGATCATTTAACTCAGGAAAAGCTTCTTTCTCCAGCAGCTCTCTTATGCTGGCAACTGCCCAATCAGGGAGAAACTCCGCACTCAACCATGCACATAGGTTTTGAACAGCGCTCTCCAGCAGCTTTCCATTTTCTCCGGCTGTTTTAATGACTGGAATCAACTCATGACTCATGCCGACCACTCAATCTCTCAGCTCCCTCCGGATCAAGATCCAAGTTGTGACTTACCGGAATCTAATGAACCATAAAATCTATCTCACAAAAAGTCACATGTCCTTGACTGGCTTGATCAGGCCTTCAGAATTTTAGGTTGCTCATATCTCCCTCTCTCCATTTTCAATCGAAAACTCCTCAAACAATGAACAGACCCAATATCATATTTATCCTTATTGATGATTTGGGGTGGAGGGACTTGGGCTGCTATGGCAGCCCTTTTTATGAGACACCTCATATCGATAAGCTCGCCTCTGAAGGAATGCTTTTCACAGATGCCTATGCGGCCTGTCCGGTTTGTTCACCCACACGAGCCAGTATCCTCACAGGTAAATATCCAGCTCGAGTTGGCGTCACCCAATTCATTGGAGGGCACACCGTTGGACGCCTCGAGGATGTTCCTTATTTTCACCAACTTCCCATGAACGAACGTAGCCTCGCCCGAACCTTGAGTGAAAATGGGTATGCAACCTGGCATGTGGGTAAATGGCATCTCGGTAAGCGACTAACCCTTCCGACTGATCATGGTTTCGACATCAACATTGCCGGTTGTGACTGGGGCATGCCCCAGAACGGTTACTTCAGCCCCTGGAATATCGAAACCCTTGAAAACGGAGAAGATGGCGATTATTTGACCGATCGCCTGACGGATGAATCAATTCGTCTGATAAAAGAAGCAGATAAAGATCAACCCTTCTTTTTAAACCTTTGGCATTACGCAGTCCATACCCCCATTCAATCTCCTGATCCACTCATCAAGAAATACCAAGAAAAAGCAGCCAAACTGGGGCTCGATAAAGAAGAGGCCCTCGAAGAGGGCGAAAACTTTCCCTGCCAACATAAAAAACACCTTAAAATCCAACGTAGGAAATTCCAATCCGATCCCGTATACGCGGCAATGGTCGAAAACCTGGATCAGAACATTGGACGATTGATGTCTGCCCTCGAAGAATCAGGCCAAGCAGATAATACCATTGTTATTTTTACCTCAGACAACGGAGGCCTATCGAGCGCTGAAGGTTCTCCAACCTGTAATGCTCCTTTGCACGAAGGAAAAGGTTGGATGTATGAAGGTGGCACCCGGGAACCATTGCTCATCAAATGGCCTCAACACATTCAAGCTGGCAGCCGTTCTTCGACACCCTTAACCAGCACCGATTTTTATCCGACACTGCTGGAAGCTGCCGGCATTGAGCCTATTCCATCTCAACACGTCGATGGAAAGAGTTTCCTGCCTCTTTTCAAATCAGAACCTTTCGAACGAGACCCTCTCTTCTGGCATTATCCCCATTATGCCAATCAAGGGGATACTCCCGGTTGTTCTATTCGAGACGGAGACTGGAAATTAATTCATTTTTTTGAAGATGACCACCTGGAACTTTACAACCTGGCCAATGATCTTTCCGAAACAACCAATCTAGCCAAAACAGAACCGGAAAAAACCAGAGAACTAAAACAGAAACTCGACCATTGGAAAATTTCCGTTGGCGCCCTCATCCCCAAAAAAAATTTAAATTACGTTCCCTGAAATCTAGCCACCTTCTCAGGCACTACATCTACATTTTACTTATTATGACCAAACTCAAAATACCCTTAATCCTCCTAGTCATCCTAACAGCGACCACATCCTGCGTTTCCAACCAACCGAAACACAGCGCATCGAAGCACGACGCATATATTTCCGCTGCTGTTAACAAAAGCTACGTCATTGGTTCAAGAATTGTGACGGTTGGCGGTCTTCATCAAAGAGGTGATGATGGAAAATGGCAACACTTTGGTATCAACGACCACAGCATCTTTGCCATGTCTTTTGATCCACGTGACCACAATATTATCTATACCGCTGCCCTCAATGGAGCACTCCGTACTCTTGATGGCGGCAAGAGCTGGCGCATCATGACCAGTTGGGACATTACAGAACCCAAAGATATCTGTGTCGATCCCAATGCACCGGATACCGTCTACCTTGGACATCCTGGTGGCATAGCTGTTTCACCCGACCAGGGTTTCACATGGCTTCGCAAGGAAAAAGGGCTACCCGATCGCGGCAAATATACGCAAACCATTGAAGTCGATCGAACCCAGGCAGGTCGCGTTCTAGCTGGCTGCGAAACAGGTATTTACTTAACAGAAAATGGCGCAGAATCCTGGCGCCGGGTTTTGCCGACAGAGGAAACCGTAAACGATATTCAGCAATCACCACACGACCCCAACGTCTGGCTCACTGTCACCCAAAGCGCAGGCGCCTGGATTTCGCGTGATCGTGGTCTCACATGGAAAAATCTCCCGGAAGTGCCCTCCGCCTCTGCCCTTTACAATATTGCCTTTGATGCAACCAATCCACAACGCTTGGCAATCGGTAGCTATACCTATGGCGTGCTTACCTCCGAGGATGGTGGTGATACCTGGGCAGATCGAAATGATGACCTACCTGATCCACACCAAGTCTGGCGCGTAGGAATCGATCCCGACACAGGTCGACTCTATGCCAGCGTGTATCAAGTAGCTCTCTTTGCCTCAGATGATTTTGGTCAAACATGGCAGGAAGCTGGTCTCGAAGAATCAGCCGTTCACAGTTTTGTCTTTTTGCCTAAAAATCAGAAATAACTCTTAAAGCGCCATTTCTTCTAGATATGAAATCTCAGTTATTTTTGATCCTCTCTCTTGCCACTCTCATTGCCATCTCGGCAAGAGCACAACCCTCTTATGAAGGGCCCCATCCAGAGTTAACTGTAGTGGAAGATGCCGCCCAACGGCGGGCAGAATATCTCCAACGTGTTAATGAAGTGATTACCTGGCGGGCAGGCCTGATAGACCGCGATCCGGATCCAACCAAAAAATTAGATATCGCAACTATTTCAGCCAAACTTGTTCTGAAACAGGATATTGATCAATGTTCTGAGCGTGTTATCGAATTGATGAAAGAGCCCGGCACTGGACCTTTCTGGATGTTTCCCACCGTTGGCGTGGCATTCATTGGACGCGACCTGCTCTCCCCTGAAGCACAGGCATCAATCCGCGAAGCCTGGCGCACCGCCTTTCAATTGCGTGGCGATACCGAAAACCATTTCGCCATGTACTATACCGCGCTCTACCTCATGTCGGAACTGTATCCAAATGAACCTGGTAATAGTTGGTATACCGGCAAGAGTTCCGAAGAAAATCTGGCAGAGTCCCGCGAATACCTCATCGATTGGATGGACCTCATGACCACAGTTGGGCAAGGCGAATTTAACCCGACACATTATATCGGTGAATACGCTGTTCCCATGATATTTCTTACCTCCTGGGCTAAAGACCCTGAGATGAGACTGCGCGGAAAAATGGCGCTTGACTGGATTTTCGCAGGCCTGGCAGCCAATACTATAAACGGTGTGCTCAGAGGACCAAACGCCCGTGTTGGAGACAACTCTGTCGTCGAACGCTGGAACTGTTTAGCTTCGGTTTTCTCTTGGCTTAACTTTGGGAACTGTCCTCCTCAAAAGGGTTACAGCTTCGGTAACTATTATGCACTCGCTGCATCCAACTACGAACTACCTGAAGTCATCTACAGAATTGCCACCGATCGTAAAGACAGTTTTGTCCAACGCGACCTCAAACGTTCCCGCCACCGCTGGCGCTACAGCGATGTCGGCAAAGCGCCCATCTATAAAACAACTTACATGGCGAAAGACTATGCGGTAGGCTCTTATCAAGGTGGCATGGCAGATCCCATTCAAACACATGTCTGGGATGTCACCTGGGCAGTTCCGGATCCTCGGGGAATCCATCCGACCATGTTTTCTGTCCATCCATATTCAGCCTCTAAAGGTATGCAGATGTATTTCAACGTGCGTCCAGATACCATGGTCAAAGCCGTCGCAGCGGAAGGAAAGCCCTCCTATGACGAACCGGACAAATTGGTTGGTTGTTCTCCCTACGAACAAGTCTTTCAAGACCTCGATACAATCGTGGCCCTTTACGATATTCCTCAAGGAGTACGCTTTCCCCAAATCAATGGATTTTTCTCCAAAGACCTCGTTAACTTGACCGAGGACGAATCCGGCTGGATCTTCGCCCAAGGAGGAGAAACCTACTTGGCTTACTATCCTCTTGCCGATTACGAATGGATCCCTCATTTGGGTTATCGCAATTTACCAAGAAATGGGGGTCCATACCGATTCGAGCGTTATGATACCGGGAGCAAAGTGCTTACCAGCCCTCATCTCAAGAACGGAACCATCGTCCAAGCAGCGGCGGCCTCGGAGTTCAAAAGTTTTTCCGAATTCCAAGCGGCCATCCGAGCACTGCCTCTGGAATTCACACTCGACCCAACACCAACCGTTACCATGCGTACCCTGCGTGGTAAAAACATTGTTTGCACCTACGGAGAAGCGCCTATCGTGGACGGCGAACCTCTGGATTATACGAAGTGGAAGCTTTTCGAAGGACCTTACCTCAATGCCGAAAAAGGATCACGCAAATTAACTATTACACATGGACGCTTAAAACGTATTCTAGACTTCAATACATTAACTGTCTCAGACACTGTAATGGCAGAGTGATTTCGAAGAGCTCAAACTGCATAACCCTATTTTCTCAGATATGAAATTCAAATTATTTTCAACCCTTTCTTTCGCTACTCTTATTGCCCTTTCGGCAACAGCACAACCCTCTTTTGAAGCCCCTCCTCCCGAGTTAACCGTGGTGGAAGACGCTGCTCAACGACGAGCAGAATACCTTCAACGCGTGAACGAAGTCATTACCTGGCGCGCC
>JANQKU010000133.1 GCA_028280955.1 Opitutaceae bacterium | reverse complement strand
GTCGAAGCCGGTCAAAATTTGATCGTTTTGGAAGCGATGAAAATGAATACTTATGTGGCAGCGGAAAGGGCTGGAACGGTGTCGGATATTTTTGTCAGTGGCGGGGATTCGGTCGAAGAAGGTCAGCCGCTCATAGCTGTTAATTGAGACAAACACGGAAATCATGCTACAAGATCTCCACTTATTTTTTACGGAAACTGGATTCACTCATTTGACTTGGCAGATGTTGGTTATGTGGGGAATTGTCATCGCTCTTTTTTATCTGGCTATCTACAAAAAGTTTGAGCCATTGCTTCTTGTCCCGATTGCTTTCGGAGCTTTGTTGGCTAATTTGCCGACAGAAGGAATGTTAACCGTCGAAGAAGATCTTCATGGGAATGTTCAGACTGCTGTCATTAGCGTTGAGAGTGAAGTGGTCAGTGAAAAGACTGAACCTGGAAAGGAAGGAGTCTCTCTCCAGACATCAAAAGTCCATCGGGTTGAAGGAGGGTTATTTGATTTTATTTCCCAGGGAATTAAGATCGAGTTATTTCCTCCTCTAATTTTTTTAGGAGTGGGTGCCTTGACTGATTTTGGTCCGTTAATTGCAAACCCTCGTATGCTTCTTCTGGGAGGCGCTGCTCAGTTCGGTGTGCTGTGTACGTTTTTGGGTTCTATGCTACTGGGGTTCTCGGCCAATCAATCAGCCAGTATCGGAATTATTGGTGGAGCCGACGGTCCAACGGCTATCTTTTTGAGCAATAAACTAGCGCCTGAATTACTTGGAGCGATAGCAGTGGCAGCCTATAGCTATATGGCATTGGTTCCGATGATTCAACCTCCTATCATGAAATTGCTGACAACGCAGAAAGAGCGGACGATTCGGATGAAGTCACTGCGTAAAGTTTCCAAATTGGAAAAGTTGATTTTTGCTTTTTTAGTAACGGTCATCTGTATTCTCTTGGTGCCTGCAGCATCTCCTTTGATCGGAATGTTGATGTTGGGTAATTTTCTTCGAGAATGTGGGGTGACGCAACGGTTGGTTCAGGCATCGCAAAATGAGATCATCAATGTCGTCACTATTTTTCTCGGAATCAGTGTTGGCATGACTATGCAGGGAAAATATTTTCTTCAGATAGAAACGATGAAGATTATTGCGATGGGCATCGTTGCTTTCAGCATTTCGACAGCAAGCGGTGTTCTGATGGCCAAATTAATGAATGTTTTTAGCCGTAAGAATCCCATTAATCCATTGGTTGGATCGGCCGGTGTTTCAGCTGTGCCGATGGCGGCGCGTGTTTCGCACGTGCAAGGTCAGAAAGCAGATCCAAATAACTTCCTTTTAATGCATGCGATGGGACCCAACGTGGCAGGTGTGATAGGGACGGCAATCATAGCCGGATATTTTATTTCAACGCTCGCGCATTGATTAGCCTGATGGAAATCGATTGATCTATAGGCCGTTCTCCGGCTCCAGAGTCGACTTATGATGTCGGTATTTTCATGGACACTTCATTTCCAGAGACAACAGATGGTAATAGAGTTCAGGATTGTGCATCTGTAGGAGAGTGGAAGGTATGGTCTTTTGATGAGGTTAGCTCGACCAGTGATGTAGCGAGGGAACACCCCGCCTGGTCGGCTATTTGTGCAAGTCGACAGCGCAAGGGTCGTGGTCGAACTGGAAGGGCCTGGGTTTCAGATGAGGGAGGGCTTTGGCTTTCGGCAGTTATTCCGACTCCGGGTGAATTGTCTCGATGGCAGATCCTACCTTTAGGGGTTGGTTGGGCCCTTATGGAAGTTGTTCGTGGTTTGGGAGGTGAAGACGTTCGTTTGCGTTGGCCAAATGACATTATGATGGGGAAGCGTAAGTTGGCCGGGCTTCTGGTTGAGCGTTTTCACAGTGATCGAGTGGTTCTCGGCATTGGAATGAATATTCGAAACAGTCCTGACAAGGTAGACCCAGCTTTAGCAAATATTCCAACCACTTTAGTTGAGCATGTGCCTGAAGTTCCGGAAATAAATGAACTGATTCGCGTTATTTTAGCTGAAATATCCAAATTGCAGAAACTGATTGCAACCGGCAATTTTGTGAAGATTTGTGAGGATTTGAATCGTTCCTGGAGCTGCCAGGAAGTGGAGCTTTCCCTTAGGGGAAAATCAAATAAGAAACGTGTTTTTTTTGAAGGAGTGAATGACAAGGGAGACCTCCTGGTAAGGTCAGAAAATCAGGCGCAGATGTCTTACGCGGCAGCTGAAGTCGAATTATTGAGGGAACTGGATTAGTAGAAGATGAAACTTTCGAATTACGTTCAAAATGAAAAACCCATATACTGTTCTTACAGCCGAAGAAGCGGCTGAACTAATTAATGACGGTGATACCATCGGATTCAGTGGATTCACTCCTGCGGGCGCAGCCAAGGTCATCCCGAAAGCTTTGGCGGATCGAGCAAAGAAAGAACATGAGGCTGGGCGTTCTTTTAAAGTAGCGGTGGTTACGGGAGCATCGACTGGTGACTCTCTCGATGGCGCTTTAGCCAGAGCGGATGCGATCTCCTGGAGAACTCCCTATCAATCAGATAAGAATCTGCGGAAGAGTATTAATGAGGGGAAAACTGAATTTTTTGACATGCATTTGTCGGCTCTTCCTCAGACTGTTCGCTATGGTTTCCTGGGTAAGTTTCAGTGGGCAGTGGTGGAAGCCTGTGATGTGACGCCTGAAGGAGAAATTGTTCTGACAACTTCGGTTGGCGCGACTCCAACTTTTTGTAACACCGCTGACAAGATTCTGATCGAATTGAACCGTTTTCATCCCAAGGGGTTGCATGGTTTTCATGATATTTACGAGCCGCAAGATCCTCCCCACCGCAAACCCATTCCAATAGAAAGGCCAACCGATAGAATTGGGTCTCCAGTTATCAAAGTGGATCCATCGAAGATCGTTGGAATCGTCGAAAGTAATCTGCCTGATGAATCCGGTGGATTTGTCGCTCCCGATGAAAGTACTTTGAAAATAGGCAAAAATGTCGCGGAGTTTTTTGCTGCTGAGATGAAAAATGGTCATATTCCTTCTGAGTTTTTGCCGCTTCAATCAGGTGTGGGAAATATTGCCAATGCTGTTCTGGGGGCTTTGGGCTCTCATCCGGATATTCCTCCTTTTGAAATGTATACGGAGGTGATTCAGGATTCGGTGATTTCGCTGATGAAGGAAAAGAAGGTCCTTTTTGCTACGGGAGTATCTTTGACCGTGAGTGATGAGGTGTTATTGGATGTTTACGAGAATCTCGATTTCTTCCGGCCTAAACTGTTACTTCGTCCTCAGGAGATTACCAACAATCCTGAAATGGTGCGTCGTTTAGGTATCCTTTCGATAAATACAGCTATTGAGGTAGACTTGTTTGGTAATGTGAACTCAACTCATGTGATGGGGAAAAGTCTGATGAATGGAATTGGCGGATCAGGTGATTTTACCCGGAACGCTTACATTTCGATTTTTACCTGTCCCTCTACAGCTAAGGGAGGAAAGATCAGTTCCATCGTGCCGTTAGTCAGCCATATGGATCATAGTGAACACTCCGTTCAAATCATCGTGACAGAGCAAGGTGTTGCCGATCTGCGTGGAAAAGGACCGACGGAAAGAGCCCGTTTGATCATTGATAATTGTGCTCATCCTGATTTTCGCGATGAATTGCACGGTTATTTTGATTTAACGAAAGACGGGCATACCCCGCAAACACTTGGCTCTGCTTTTACCATGCACCAGAAATTTCTGGAAACCGGTGATATGCGTGGCGTCGATTGGCGATAAGTGGAGCGAGAATGTTTCATTGTGGATGAGATTTCCTTTTTTTCAAACCGATCTATTCTATGAAGATAGATCGGTTTTTTGAAGAAAGGTGGGTATTAGAATAATTCCATCATCAAGTAGATAATCTTAAGATTGTCAGACTGATATTCTGGGGCGTTGACGGCTATAGAAGCTGACTGAAAAGTCAAAATGGCAATGGATAGAAAGCAATCAGCGAGTTGAAACGAGAAGGAATAAAAAAGGTGAATAGGCGAGACAATACACTGAGAGCTATTCGGTTTGAAGAACCCGAATACATCCCAATGACATTTCATATCAATGATGCCTGTTGGCATCATTATGACCAAGGGGCCTTAAAGGATTTGATGGAAGCTCATCCTTTACTTTTTCCTGATTACGAAAGAGAGAGTGGTGAAATAAAACCTTCTTATTTATTGAATGCCCGTAAGGACACTTCTTATACGGATCCATGGGGCTGTAAGTGGTTGACCAGTGATGATGGAATTACGGGTTCTGTATGTGAACATCCTCTGGAATCCTGGGATGATTTGAGCAGCTATAAGATTCCCAATGCTAATGAAACAGATGGGACCTATCCAGTGAATTGGGATGATGTCCGAAGGAGAGTGAAAGAGGCTAAACAGAGTGGAACCTTGGTAATAGAGGGGCTTCCACATGGGCATACGTTTTTACGACTGCAGGATATCCGGGGTTACACGAACTTAATTATGGATATGGTCGATGAAGACCTAAATCTGATGCGATTGATTGAGATGGTTTCGGATTTTAATCTAGGTGTGATTCATCATTGGTTAGAGCTCGATCCTGATGTCATTGGTTATCCGGAAGACTTGGGCATGCAAGTGGGGCCGATGCTTTCTCCGGCTCTGCTGCGCAAATATATAAAACCGGTTTATCGGCGATTGATGCAGCCGGCTCGTGATAAGAATGTGGTGGTTCATATGCATTGTGACGGTGATATTCGGACACTGGTGGACGATTTAATCGAGTGTGGGGTCGACGTGCTTAATTTGCAGGATTTGGTGAACGGAATCGATTGGATCGCGGATAGACTAGTGGGTCGTATTTGTGTGCATCTCGATATTGATCGGCAAAGGATTACTCCTTATGGAACAGCTCATCAGATTGATCAATTGATTCGTCAAGAGGTCGAAAAACTGGGTAGTAAAAAAGGAGGTTTGATGATGGTTTATGGAGTTTATCCAGGGGTTCCGGTGGAAAACATAAAGGCCGTCATGGATGCTATGGAAAAGTACATGACGTACTACTCCTGAATTCTTCTTGGGCGGGCTTTCGGGTTTTTACAAAAAATCAAAGTATTTGTCCGGATGATAACCCGGCATAACAGCTTCATGTGAACATCCGGCTTTGAGCTTTCCGTTTTCAACAAAGCCTTCCGGCCTTTTATCGAGAATGTCCACCAGACGGTTTCTCCAAGGTGAAACTTGTTTTTCTCCTTTTGTATCCGAGATCAGATTATGCAATTCATTTGGATCATTTGATAGATCGAAGAGTTGCTCTCTGCCGGAATCTGAAAACCAGATGTATTTCATTTTGCCGTCTGTTAGAAAATGATGGGCAAAATCTCCTTGGTAGCATCGGGCGTGTTCACCGTGAAGAATGTCGCGAACAGAGGAGGCTTCACCTCTGGTAATGGGAAGAAGGCTCTTGCCGGTCGATGAATTCGGAGTTTCAATACCGGCTGCATCGAGGACAGTTGGCATGATGTCCTGCCAGGCTACGGGGGTATGGCAGACTGAGCCTTCGGGGACGCTTTTTACATTGTGGTGAGAAAGACTTTCGGGCGGTTTAATGAGAAAGGGAACTCGAGCAGACCCTTCGTAGGGAGAAGCTTTTCGGAATAAGTGGTGATCTCCCAGCATATCACCGTGGTCTGAAGTAAAGATAACGAGAGCTTCGTTGAATATTTTAGGCGCAAATTGATAGAGGCGTCCAATTTGATCATCAATAAAATTGACCATTCCATAATAGGCTGCCTGCGCACAATGCATATCCTGTTCTGGAAGATTTATTTGAGCGGCAATGGGATTGAGGCCACGTTGTGGGCCACCCAAATCGTCTGCCCAATCACCTATGGCCGGGGCAGGTAGATCTCGCGATATATATCTTTCATAATAATGAGCGGGAGGTGTTAAAGGGGGATGAGGGTCAATCATCGAAATATTGAGAAAGAAGGGCGCTTCGGGATCACGACGGTTAAGGAATTCCATGGCTTGATTGATACACCAGAAGGTATGCATCTGTTCTTCGGGAAGATGATGAGGTCGGCCCACCCATCCATTGGATGAGATGCCATGGGCCATCCCGGCATGGATTTCGTTCCGCCCATGCGTTTGTTTTAACCAATCGATGTAGTCGTTATCTTCACCTCTGGTTGCATCGGCCAGTTGCATATGGTCGAACCCGTAACGTTTGCGGAGCGGGTGGAGGTGTAGTTTTCCGACCATTTCGGTTTGATAACCGGCTTTGGATAGTTCGCCAGCCATGGTGTGAGGGGGATTAAACGGGATGTCCTCCTGGTAACCAACCATTCCGTTTGTGGCAGGCGCAGTACCGGTCATGAGACAACGGCGGGCTGGAATACAA
>JANQKU010000090.1 GCA_028280955.1 Opitutaceae bacterium | reverse complement strand
TCGAAACTCATATTTGTTTTGTTAAGGAGATGGCCAAACGATTCCCCGGCCAGATTGATGGATGGCATATGAGTGACGACTGGGGCACTCAACAGAATTCCTTCATCAGTTTCGATTTTTGGATGGATTTTTTCTATCCTCGATACAAACGCATTTTCGATGCCATGCATGAGGCAGACTGCGATGTATGGGTCCACTCATGCGGTAAAATCAACAACATCATCAAAGGGTTCATTCAAGCCGGTGTCGACGTCATTAATCTCCAGCAACCACGTGCTCTTGGGATTAATGAAATCGCCGAAAGATACGTAGGACAAATCACCTTCGAAAGCCTTGTGGACATTCAAGCGACGTTACCATCCGGTAACAGAGAAGCTATCGAAGCGGACATCGAAGCGCTGATGACACATTGGGCTTCTATCGAAGGAGGGTTCATCTTCAGTGACTATGGAGATGATCGAGCTATTGGCATAAAAGACGAATCGATCAAACCATTCATGTACGACACCTTCAGCCAATGGTCAGAAAAAGTCTACGGTACCCCTCTACCACCCATCCCTGCCCAACACCTATCCTTTTCATCTTGTTAATCCTGTCCGTAAAGCCCTTTTTTCTTAGCCTCCATCCTCTCGAATCCCCAATCAAATCTGCGTTAATCTTGTAGATCCTGTCTAAAAATTTTATTTGAATAACGAGATTAACCAACCCCCTACCGTATTGGTCAAACCCGGAACCAATAACAGAAACATCGTGCCGAAGAAGACGCATACTAAAACAATCAGATTCGTCTGCTTATACTTACGTTCGGATCGCTCTTCTGCAGCATCAGTCTTTTGATTCTCGGGAACCTCTTCAGTCATACCACAACGATTAACCACTTTGCGCCTAATCACAAGAGCTATCGAAAATATCGGCTCGTTTCACCACACAACCTAACTAGAGCACTTTTAGGATGCATTGTCCGTTCAGGCTGCAATGATTTTTCGTTCTCAACAAGACGCGTTTTCAGCAGGAATCCCAGTATGGGCTTTCCTTGGAAGCGCAACGCAGTTGAAACGTAAAAGCATGCAGTCAAAAGTGATGAGACAGAAAAAATCTTCGTTTTTATCTCGCTACTTAGTTTTCTGTTCTCACCTGAACAACAATATATCCTAAAAGTGCTCTAACAAACCTCATAGCGGTAAAAACGAAAATCTCCCGGATCTGAAATCGTAAACGAAACGGAACTATCTCTATTCAGAGACAATATTTGCCTCTCATTTGCTTCCAGATCGTGCAGAACCAACTGTTTTCCAGTTGGTAAATCCAACACCATCTCATAAGTTTCTTCTCGGTTATCAATTTCCCGGAAAATCGTCAAATACCCCTCTTTCTCATTAGCCAGAATACATTGAAAACCTGACCAACTCCCGTCGCTCGGTTCCTCTCCAATCGGAACAACAAGTCCTCCCAGAATTCTCTCCCGATGCTCTTTGTACAGAGCAATCAAAGGTCGCAATTCATCCCGGGCTACCTGACTGTAAAAATGCGTTTCCTGCATGAAATTAGGCACCGCCATCATGGCAACCGCGAAGCAATACGAATGGGAATAACGATCTGCTCCACTTCTCTCAAATTTATCCTTGTTCTGCACATTGATCAAGAAGTGATTCAGATTCATATGTTGTGCATATTCCCAGGAATCCCTTAGAAAAATACCCGGGCGATACAAAACATGATCGGTTCGAGATCGACCCGGAAGGGGCGTCTGTGAATTACGCGGATAGAGATGCCCATATTCCCTTCCATAGAAATAGCCCACTCGAGTGGTTACCTCTGTCAAATCCCAATGAATACGAATGGCGTATTTTGTATAATCAACTAAAGCACGGGTCATCTCCATCAGCGCCTCGAGCTGATGCCGAAAAAAGATCGTGACAAAATCAATCTTGAAATAACGAAAGGAACCCTTGTCAAAATTCTCCTGAATTCGCTCCAACGGAGCCGTCCACGCATGCCAGATTCCCAAGATAACCCCCTGCGCTTTGGCCGCCTCTTTAACTCTCTGCCAACCATGCGGAAAACGAGACTTTACCGGTCGCCAATCCGAATCATTGACATCCACCACTCCTGGATCCAGTTCCCAGCCATCATCGATCTGCAACACATCAATTCCCAAATCCGCACAACTTTCGATCTCCCTTAAAATATTCTCTTCCTCTGCCGCTGAACGTGACAGTTCACCCGCTCCACGCGATCCCCAGGTATTGGCCGCCATATAAACATCCCGTTTGGGATCAAAAGGATAACGAAACCGATCAAAAACCTTAACTGATCGCGAACCTTCTCGCTCACTTCCTGAATACAGGATACTCCAGTTCGCCCACATCTCATGGAAAGTCTCAACCCGTATCCATTCCGATGTATCCCCATAGCCATTAATCCGTAGCCCCAGTCCTGTCACCTTCACCTCATTGGGATTCAGAATAAAAGCGCCCGTATCCACTCCCTCCTGATTCACACATTTATGGGATTCCTTGACCAGTGCCAGACCTTCCTGCCCCTTTCGCACATACAGAATATTCGCCCAGTCATGGATCTCACGTCGCACGACTGCATCCACCCGTCTCTCCTCTCTCATCATCGGTGTTTCAAAAGAACCTCGATGTTGGGTGTCATTATAGTAACCCACTGCTAAGCGTTCACAATCACTTGCCTTAAGGCCAATACGTTCTGCATACGATGCTGTTAAATAACTGGGCCATTTATCCGAATCCCGAGAACTGATTGCTCTCAGGGAAAGCTGTGTCCGAATGCCGGGCGCTCCCGGATAAATCCACACCTGATAACGCAACTCAACCTGAGACGCAGGATACTGTAGCAATAGCTCCACATTCAAGTGATCCGCCGTATAAGGATCGCCTTTGATACTTTCACAACTGGCCGAAACAATCTCTGCCTCCGTCTCCGCTTCAACCAAACCGGTGAGATACCAGTCACACAGCTGCTCATTTTCGGCGATCCAATCCTCAGCGCCTTCATCCTCACGCTTAAAGCTAACCGTGGACAGACCATTTGAAACAACCCTCCATACTCGTCGGACCAGACCCGTCGAAACAACCAACTCACTGCCATCAAACTTTGCTGAAGCACCTTCCAGTTCGGTCAAAAAAGTCATACCTTATCCTTCTTTCTCTTTTCCATCAGAGCAAGATCCAAAGATAAAAATTATCCACAGATTACGCAGATCAAATACTTCCTCAACTAGTTTATAAAAGACCTCCGCGTGCTTACTTTCAGATCTCAGCAGCCTACCTCTTCAAAAAATCTGTGTTAATAGTATTTCAAATCTGCGGATCAAAACAACCCAACTGGTTCATAAAAAATCTTAGCGTCTTCGCGACTTGGCGTGAGAACCTATTTAGCCAATCTGCGGATCAGACTCTCTTCACATCCCAGGAACAGCCATCCCTTCAATCCGCTCACGCGGAATACGCTTTCCCAGCAAAAAGTATTTTCGTTCCGGATACCAGATAATGGGATCATCCCTTTCCATCGTTACACTGGCATACATGGCCAGGTCGGCTCGTCCCGTTCCATGGCCAATGACGACACCATCATTATCCATAAAGAATTCCTGCTTGGAAAACCAGACTGGCTGCTTTGCCCCTTTTCGAAATTGTCCACGCACCAAATAAATCGGCCGCCTATGCCAATGCGTATCCGTCGGTTTCCATTCCTCAAAATGCCCATCATTATCGTGATAAAAGAAAAGGTAATCTCCTTTCCCCGCATCATAGATCGGTGATGGACTTAAAGGATGTTTTAAAATCTCGCCCTCATCCTGAAAACACAACGGCAATGGCTTTGACCACTGAATCCCGCCATCCTCAGAAACAGAGTAAACCGGATAACCGGCCGACGTCCGCATAATGCAGAAGAGACGTTCGTCCGGTAAGGCAATCAAAGTCGGTTCCTGAACCACGCTGACATCGGGATAGCCCGGGAATGGATACTGCAACGCCTCATCATCGCTCGCGGTAAATCGAATCTGGAGATCCTTTACTTCCGGGCTTTCATCCAAATTCTCAAATCGTAGAAACTCGACCACCGAAGCATGGGATATCCATGATTCTACCGGCGGTTCTCCCCGAACCGTCGGGCTGATCCATCGCGTCATCCCGGCAAAATACTTTCCCTCTGAAATCCGGGCTGGTTTTTGCCAGACAATCCAGTTGGCCGGCATTTCTGGATCCGCATTGTCCCACTTACTTTTTGGCATGGAAATAATACCCTCTTCCGACCAGGTTTCACCATTATCATCACTGTAAATTCCCGCCATCAAACCCGTCGTATGCGTCGCATAATCATTTACCCCAATATGCCGACTGTAGATCACATAGATACGTCCCAAATGGGATACCAAAGGAAAGGCCCAACTGGCCATTCCATGCCTCTCGTCCTTGCAGGCAATTGTTTTGGGAGATGTCCACGTTTTGCCTCTGTCATCACTTCGCGCAAAAACGATATGCTGATCCGGCATCCCTTCAAAAGTACTTTGTGTCCAGACGACCATCAACGAACCATCCGGTCCATCAAAAACGAGAAAATGTTCATTTCCCGTATCATCTTCACCCTTCGGAACATAAACAACATAATCGGGTTTCGTCCGCTTTAATTCAGTTTTAAGATCCATAGGGGTAACCTCTGTCGGATAGGAAACCTTCCACCTCTCCGCAACCAGAGCAAGTTTCAAAGATAGAAGTTATTTCAGACAGGATCCACAGGATTTCTATTTTTTAGAAATCTTTCTGAAAAATAGCACTAACCTATAGACTTAATGATCCGCAGATTTGAAATACTATTAACACAGATTAAACAGCCAAAAGATCCTGTAGATCTTGTCCAAAAACCTTCCCCAACTAGTTCATAAAAACCTTGGCGTGAGAACCGATTCAACAAATATTCCGGAGCTCTCATCAAATCTGTGTTAATCTGCGCAATCTGCGGATCAAAAAACTTTCACGAGTAAATATCTCATTGAGCCCTTCGCGCCAAACCCTTTACCTTCACCTCTTATGTTCGAAGGACTCACCGAAAAGCTCAGTCAATCTCTCCGCAATCTGCGTGGCGTGGGAAAACTTTCCCAGGACAACATGGCCGATGCCCTCAAGGAAGTGCGTACCGCCCTGCTTTCTGCCGATGTGCATTTTCGAGTCGCCCGTGAATTCATCGAACGCGTCAAAGAAAAATGCATCGGGCAGGAAGTCACCAAGTCCGTCAGCCCTGGGCAGCAAGTCATCAAAATCATCAACGATGAACTCGTCACCCTGCTCGGTGAAGGCACCACTGAACTCTCCTCGAAGAAACCACTCAAGATCATGATGGTCGGACTGCAAGGTGGTGGTAAAACCACTACCTCAGCCAAACTCGGACGACTTCTGAAAAAACAGGGCTACATCCCTCTCCTGGCAGCCTGCGATATCTACCGCCCCGCTGCGATTGATCAACTGGAAGTCCTGGCTAAACAGGAAGACCTCGCCTTCTATGCCGATCGTGACTCCAAAAACGTTCCCGCCATCGGTAAAGCTGCCCAAAAACAGGCGGAAAAAATCGGCGCCAATGCCATCCTCTTCGATACCGCCGGACGCCTGCAGATCGATGAAGAACTCATTCAGGAAATCAAGGACCTGAAAGAAAAGATTAACCCGGATGAAGTCCTGCTCATTGCCGACGGTGCCCTTGGGCAGGAAGCGGTCAACGTTGCCAAAGCCTTCAATGAAGCGGTCTCCCTCACCGGACTCATTCTGACCAAGATGGATGGAGATGCTCGCGGTGGTGCCGCCCTCTCCATGAAGTCCATCACCGGCTGCCCCATCAAGTTCCTCGCCACCGGTGAAAAAACCGATGACTTTGAAGTCTTCCATCCGGATCGTCTGGCTTCCCGTATTCTCGGCATGGGTGATGTCGTTTCCCTGGTTGAAAAAGCCCAGGAAAACATCGATGAAAAAGAAGCCGAGCGCATGGCGGAAAAAATGCGCAAAGCCGATTTCAATTTCGAAGACTTTCTCGCTCAGATGAAACAGATCAAAAAACTCGGTTCCATGGATTCCATTATGGGAATGATCCCCGGAATGAGTGGTATGAAAGTCGGTGACCAGGCCGAAGACCAACTCAAACGATCCGAAACCATCATCCTTTCCATGACACTACAGGAACGTCGCAACCCGAACGTCCTCAACGGCAGCCGACGCCTGCGCATCGCCAAAGGATCCGGCTCCAAAGTCAGCGAAGTCAATCAACTCATCAAGCAGTTCACCCAAATGCGCAAAATGATGAAGAAGATGAAAGGCGGCAAATCCAAGAAAATGATGCGTCAACTACAAGGCATGGGTGGCATGGAAGGACTCGGCGGTATGGGCGGTTTAGGTGGCGGCAAAATGCCACGGTTTTAGAGTAGCAGAAGCTGAGTCACTATAACAAGAAGCCAATTGGTAAAAACACCATAACGTAAGCCTAGACCAATTACCTTACAAATTCTGTTATGACCACCGAAATTACAAGAAAGTCTCAAGATCATACATGAAGCCATTGCTTTACATAAAATGTCTTATTTTTTCATACGAACGTATGCTAAAATGACGACACACGACGAAGCACTTCAATCTTACATTGAGGTGTATCCTCCACATCATGAGTTTCGCGAGACATGGCCTGTGCAGGGCGAGATGATTGTTCGAATAGGGCTTACGAACACGCCGCCCCCAGTTCATGTCTCTTCTTCAATCCTCGCCATCGTTTTTGATACAAAAAACCGGGTTCTCTTTCTCTGGCCATCAGACAAGTCCGGCAATATCTCACATCTACTTATCGGAGGTCGCCCTAATCTTGGAGAATCTCCAGAAGAAACCGCAACTCGTGAAGTCGGCGAAGAGACTGGTTGGCGTATCCTGCCAGTAGGAATAATTGGCTACCGCCATTTCCATCAGCTCGAACCAAAATCAAAGAAGAGTGACCGACCCTATCCAGACTTCGTGCAACTAATCTATGCCGCACGAACCGTGTCACATGATCCCGACTTACTCATTTCAAGTGACCAAATACCCGCTACCTTCTTGGAGCTTTCCAATGCACTAGAGTCTACCAACCAGAAACATCGTCCGTTACTCATCGCGGCAGCCAATGCCTTGGCAAAATCAAAAGTGTAGAACCAAGTAGTTCACCCAAATGCACAAAATGATGAAGAAGATGAAAAGCGGCAAATCCAAGAAAATGATGCGTCAACTACAGGGCATGGGTGGCATGGAAGGGCTCGGCGGTATGGACGGTTTAGGTGGCGGCAAAATGCCGAGGTTCTAAATATTCCTCCTCCATTGACAAAGTAAATATTCTTTGATGGCATTTACAATTGTGGGGCCAGAATCAAAGCGGAGGAAAAGACTAAGCAAAAAAAATATATCTTTCTATATATAGGTGTACCTTACAAGTCTGCATCTGATGGATATTAAACGTGCAGAGTTCATCCAAATTTGCTAATGAATAACAACCAGACACTTGTAGTGAAACACTCAATGAACCCCATCTTGAGTGCATCCGACATACCCTATCCAGCCACTCTAATTTTCAATGCAGGCGTTGCAAAGTGGCAAGGCAAGTACGTGATGGCTTTCCGCAACGACTACGGAGGAAAACCGGGCAGCTCACGTTTCAAAGGCACAAACATAGGTGTGGCTTTTTCTGATGATGGGATTTCCTGGCAACCTCAATCAAAACCGTGGATCGAATGGACGGATGATGAAGTTAGTAGAGCTTATGACCCAAGAATCACTATTATTGATGACCTTTGCTACCTCTCTTTTGCGATCGATACGCTTCATGGTATTCGAGGTGGCATCGCTGTTACTCATGATTTCGATAAATGGGAAATCTTGAGTCTATCCGCCCCCGACAATCGCAATATGGTCTTGTTCCCGGAGAAACTTCACGGGAAGTTTATGCGCTTCGAAAGACCTCTTCCCATTTACGGGCGTAATGCTCCTGAAAAATTTGATCTGTGGTTCTCTGATTCACCAGATTGTTATTACTGGGGAAACACTCAGTTGGTCCTTGCTTCCGAACAAGTTCCGTGGGCTAACGCGAAGATTGGTCCCGGTGCCCCACCAGTGAAAACGCCAGAGGGTTGGCTTGCTGTCTTTCATGCAGTCACAGTTGACAAGAGTAAGAAACTCCCTGCCTGGCACCCAGACTGGTTCAAGACATACACTGTTGGTCTAATGCTCCTTGACTTGGAAAAACCATGGGTTGTTAAGGGAATGTATCAAGAACCACTTATGGTGCCAACAGAGAAATATGAGCAAGAAGGTTTCCGTGGCCATGTCTTGTTTCCAGGAGGGTTGATTTTGGAAGATACTGGGGAAGTGAAGATCTATTATGGTGCAGCGGACACTGTGGAGTGCTTGGCAACCGCACATGTAGATGACCTAATTGCACTATGCAAAACCCGAACAGGATGTAGGGATAAAAGGGATTCAATCGACATCGTAAATGCCGCGGTTAATTCATCTGATTGGATGTAGCCCTTATGGAAGTTTAATCTTACTTTGTTGCGTTACTCTTGGATAAATAGATTTTGGAGAAACAACAAAGAGGGTTAATCCTTGAAGTCAGAAACTGCAAAACAGATCAGTGCTTGATTCTTGTCATCCATACTGTCATCAACTTTCGATTACACTACCTTCAACAGCCACATGATTGTGGTTTTCCGAAAGAACAAACCAAAATCTTGGCGACCCAGCGTTTTGAGTGAAGTGAGCGTGAATTAAAAAAAAGAGAAGCTTGAAAATCAAACCTCTATCTCCTGGCCATCGTATGCAAGAATGATACCCATTTTTGAAAGCTCATCCTTGAGATCATCATGAGGTTCCACAAAGGCCAACGAAATATGTGAAACCAGAATGGTCGTTTCCTCATGAAAAATGCCGGCTTCCCGAAACTCCTCGATCGTTTCGATGAGCATATCCAGATTATGGTGACCTGATTTGTCCACATCGATGGGCCATCGACCAAAGGTCATATCCATGACAGCAACATCGATCCGAAACTTGCGCAGGTATTCAAAAGTAAGCGGCAACGTGTAGGATGAATCCATCCCGTAGAAGATTGTTTTCCCATCGCGCTCAAATACATAATTGAGACAGACATCCTGCATAATCATGTTATCCGATTTATCCATACAATGATTGCCGTGCACAGGATCCACCGTTGTACCACCAATCTCGTAGGATTGCGCTGGTTCCAGTTTGTAGTATTCGACATCCGTTTGTTTTTTCCGGATAATGAACCGGCCACTGCTGCGATCAAAATCGTAGGTATTGGCAAACTTTATCGCTTCAATGACATTATGAGATCCATAGATCTGCAACGGATGCGGTAAGGCAGCAGCGAATTCCAGAATACGAAGGGGTTGAAGATGATCCCAGTGGTTATGCGTGATGAGAAGGTGCTTGATCGACTCCGGTGCAATATCGAATTTATCGATTTGGTCCCCATTGTAAAAGTCTATCAGGATATCCGGAAAGATCATCGCTTGGGCGGGACAGCGCAGGTTTTTCCCTCCCAGCTCCCGAACGCGTGGAAGATACCCAAATTTATCTTCCGGATCATCTACCCGACGAAAATCACCGCCGGCCGTGCCTAATAGTTGTATTTTCATTGTTCCCCTCTTTCTCTATGCTAGTTAAGACGTATGACAATGAAACAATACGACGTCGCCGCCTATATCTGGCCTTCTTATCATTATGAACCACGCATGGAGCATTTCTGGCCCGAGAAAGACGGAGAATGGTACACCGTGCGCCGAGGCACCCCGCGATTTCCTGGCCATGACATGCCGCGCATCCCGCTCTTGGGGTATCAGGATGAAGCCGATCCAGCAGTGATGCGCGAACATGTCGAACTGGCGCGCGAACACGGCATCAACGTCTTCATTATGGACTGGTATTGGTACGAAAACTCCCCCTGTTTTGAACGGCAGCTCAACGAAGGATTGATCCCCGCTCTGGAAGGCACCGATAGCAAGTTCTACCTGATGTGGGCCAATCATGACGTCAACAACCTGTGGGATATGCACACGGACACGACCTATAATGAGGAGTCGGTGCAAATGACCGGCCGAGTGGATCGCAGTGTGCTGGAGCCCATGTTTGACCGCATCATCAAAAAGTATTTTAATCTGGAGAGCTACTATCGCATTAATGACAAACCGGTTTTTTCCATCTTCAGTTATCCGAATCTGATTGAAGGGCTTGGCGGCATCGAAGAAACAAAAGAAGCCTTCTCCTGGATGCGCCGACGCTGTCTGGAAAAAGACCTGCCAGGTCTGGACATTCAGGCTATCGCTCTGTTGGGCAGCGGAGGTTCGGAAGCGGGTGCAGACCTGGAAAGCGGCACGGAACACCAGACAGCCAAAGCCTTGGGTTTTGATAGCGCCACCTCCTATCAGCACGCCATGGACAGCGGCGCTGAAGGCGACTACGTAACCTGGGCCAACAAATCATTCACCTATTGGGATGACTATGCAAAAACCTTCAATATCTACTACCCTCACGCCTCCATTGGCTGGGACAATACCCACCGCAATCCGTCGATGAAAACGATTGTGCACGGTTCAACTCCGGATGCCTTTGAAGCCTGCCTGTGGCGGGCACGGTGCTATCTGGACACGCATCCTGACCAGGCACAACTGGTAACAATAAACAGTTGGAACGAATGGACCGAAGGCAGTTACCTGCTGCCGGATATGCGCTGGGGCTATCGCTATCTGCAAGCCGTGCGCAATGTATTCGGATAATTAAGACTCCTGCTTTTCCGACTATCCTGTCAAAACGGCAAGCTTCTCCAAAAGCTCCGGCTTCATTTCAATGATTCCACCCTTTTGCCATCGCTTTGGATGACATTGTTTGCGTATGCGCTTCGCTGCTTCCTGGCCTAGGTCATCTTGCTGGAGAGCATGTCCAAATCTAGGAATGCTCCGGACAGATAAACTTGATCTGTCTCGCGGCATTTGCCTTAAGGGGGTGATGAACCAGATGTTCCATAAGCGGGCAAAGCGATCGTATCAAGAATTCATCGAGAGACTCCGGTTTCTGGAAGTCGCTCATCCGAATCTACTGACAACTATCGTCATCGGGAAGAGCGATGGCCGGGAAATACCCAAGGTGATGATTACGGATGCAACGGTGCCTGCCATCGATAAACAGTGCGTCTTGCTAACCGCGATGCACACCGGATGCGAATATTCTGGGGCGAATGTCCTGTTCGATCTCATCGATTATCTTGTGAGCGATGATGAAAGCGCCCGCTCCATTCGGGCAACGCAGGAGATCCATATTGTCCCTATCGTCAACGTTTTTGCTTATGAGAGCCGGGTGGAGGAATTGATGCAGAACCAATACCGGAACGCATTCGGTCACGATCCGTATCAGGGCGAGCACTGGACTTTTACAGGGGTTACAAACGTCGAAGAGAATCCCGAGGCGCATGCCATTCAGCGCGTAATCGATCATCTGCAGCCGGAGCTGATGATCGACTGTCATGGCGTGTTCTATGCCGACCAGTTAATGACCGATCAAACGGGACTATCGGTGAGCGGACTGGGGCGGGCGCATAACAAAGAGTTCGTGCGGCGAATGGCCCAGGAGGCGGAGAATCACGGGCATGCCATGGACTACGAAGACGACCGACAGCGCATCCTGCCTGTGGCGAATGAATCAACATCTCTCTACGCACATCGTTACCAAACTTGCAGCCCCAGGGTAACTCCCAACAGCTATGCGCATCACAGGTATCACTCTCTGGCCTTCACCATCGAAATCTCTGAGGAAGGCAGCGGACTGTGGCGTCTGCGCAAGGCGCTGGAGATGGGCAACGAAATTTGGGCGCTGGACAACCTACCAGGTTATCCCGTGGGGAAGGTTTGGGGTGAAGGCTTGTATGACATCTGCGCTCAGGGTTCCACACCGAAGGCACTGCGCGACAGCCGGGTCGAGCTTTGGCAGCGACTGGAACATATGTCCATTATCACCTTTGGCCCACAGATGCCGGGAAGATTTACATTTGTTGTGTCATGGGATCGGAAATTGGCGGCCGACTTAGACCGCCTGCAGCAACGGAGGCCCGGTGAAGTGATGGCGCTGTTGGCCAAGCACGGTGCGATCCAAAGCGACATCGCTGATTACTATGCGGCGGATCCGCTCT
>JANQKU010000089.1 GCA_028280955.1 Opitutaceae bacterium | reverse complement strand
ACGCTTACTCCGGTAAATGATCGCAATGGCACCTCAACAGTCACCATAACCGTCAGCGATGGCACCGACTCCACCAGCGATACCTTTCTCTTAACGGTCAAGGAAGCACCTGCAGCTGCTCCCAAAAGTAAGAAAAAACTGAGTGCTACGTCTATCCGAGCACATGTCCGTAAAGGTGACAGCACCATGATTGCCGGACTAGCTATTACAGGTACAGGTAATAAACAGGTTCTCATTCGAGCTGTCGGCCCTTCACTCGATGAATACGGCGTTCCTGACACCGTTGATGATCCCTATATTACCCTCTATAAGAAAAACAAAGTTATCGCAGAAAATGATAATTGGGGAACGTCAGAAGATGCTTCTCTCATTACGTTAACCGCTGAACTTGTTGGGGCATTTCCCCTTTCCACGGAAAGCAAAGATGCCGCCCTGCTCCTTGATCTTCCGGTTGGCGCCTACACAGCCCATATCACAGGAGTCAATGGGAACACCGGAGCAGCACTGGTTGAAACCTACGACGCCGATAGCGCTTTCGGATTAACTTCCACCGCAAGCCTTTCCAGCATTTCGATGCGAGGTGAAGTCAGCACAGGCAACGACGTCGTCATAGCAGGTTTTGTGGTCACTGGCTCAGAACCGAAACGTCTTCTCATTCGAGCTGTTGGGTCTGAGCTGACTAACTACGGTGTAAACAGTGCTCTGGATGATCCTATTCTGAAACTGTACCAGGCCATCGAAGGAGAAACATTTGAAATCGCCTCCAACGATAATTGGGAAATTGATGCCTCTCAGATCACCACTGTATCCAATGAAATTGGCATTTCCAGTCTTGAAGAAGCTTCCCAGAGTGCCGCCATGGTCATTTGGTTGGATCCAGGTGTCTATACAGCCCATGCTGCCAGCTCTAATGGAGCAAAAGGTGTCGCCTTAGTGGAAGTTTATGAAGCACCTTAAGCATAACCAAGTCTTATGTGAAATGATTTCGTAGGTCATATTAGCTAATTTCAGCAAAATTCATCCGGGATCCTGCCCAATAGACTTTAGAGTATATTACTCAATCGAAGTGAAATAAAGCCCTCCGGAGTGCGCATCTCTTTAGTTCTGAAAATCAAAGGCGAAAATTTTCCTTAGATCATGAAGGACAAAATTTTCCCACAAGGCACTCATTCTCTGAACATAGTTTCAGGAACCTATGCCAACTCTAGCTTCAAATCTCTCAAGATACCCTTTGTCTTTTTAAACAAAGCTCTTATCAGGTGCTCACTGACGATTCTCACTTTCGGTGTTTTTACCCTTACTGCCACAGCAGGACAATTGATCTTAAGTTGGACAGATAATTCCAATAATGAAAGTGGATTTAAAATCGAACGTGCCATTGAAGGAGAATCTTTTACTCAAATTGGCACTGTTGGAGCCAATATTACGAATTTTACGGATACATCAGTCACGTCTTTCACCACATACAATTATCGCGTTCGAGCCTACAACTCATCCGGAAACTCGGACTACTCTAACATTAGGAGCGCCTCGTTAGATGTGCTCCAACTGCCAGGGAGCGATGATCGATTAATGGGTACCTCTATCCGAGCTCATGTCCGAGCAGGCAGCGGCACTATGATAGCGGGAATCGTCATCACAGGAACAGGTAATAAAAGGGTAATGATTCGGGCAGTTGGCCCTACACTCGATGATTATGGCGTTACGGGTACCGTCGATGACCCTCTAATCACCCTTTATCAAGGCAACACGGTTATTACCCAAAATGACAATTGGGGTACTTCCAGTGACGCAACTCTCATTTCTACAACAGCAGAACTAATCGGAGCCTTTCCCTTACCTCAGGGGAGTAAAGATGCAGCACTCCTGCTTGATCTCCCGGCAGGTGCTTATACCGCCCACATCACAGGTGTAAACGGAGCAACAGGCGCAGCATTGCTCGAAGCTTACGATGCGGATGATGCTTTTAGCATTACACCAACGACTAATCTAACCGGTATTTCCATGCGAGGTGAAATCAGCACAGGAAGTGATGTTGTCATTGCCGGTTTTGTCGTTACGGGCACAGAGCCTAAACGTCTTCTCATTCGAGCCGTGGGATCTGAACTCACGCAATATGGTGTATCAGGGACTCTCAATGATCCTTTGCTCAAATTATATCAAACCGTCAGTGGTCAAACCTTTGAAATCGGTTCTAATGATGATTGGGGAATAAATGCTTCTCAAATCATCACCGTATCCCAACAAGTAGGAGCTTCTGATCTGGATACAGACTCAAAAAGCGCCGCTATGGTCATTTGGTTAGAACCTGGTGTCTACACAGCCCATGCAGCCAGTTCCGATGGATCGAGCGGTGTTGCCTTGGTTGAAGTCTATGAAGCACCCTAGCACAAGAGCACTCGTCTCCAATATGGAGTAATGGCAACCACCTTGTCCTCTCCAGGCAAAGCAAAGTCGGATAAGAATTTTACTCACCAGGGGAAGTATTAGCTAAAATTTTGCAGAGTTGGGGCGATGTATTTTAGAAATCACGTGAAGCTGGGGAGTTTCACAAAACTACCTTGAAAGAGGTGATCTTTTTTTGATCTTTCAAAGATAACTCTCCCATGACAAAGGTTTTCCCTCTTGTGTAAAATTATCTGACCTATTTAGAAGAACAACAAATATTTATTAGCTTAAACTTCTTCTAACCACTCAAAAGCCAGATAGAATGCATTCCGTTCTGAGCGAAATGACCCGGTAGACATGATTTATCGAAAATTTGAAGATTGAACTGACCCAGATTTTCAAAAATAAAAAACCCTTGTCCCAAGTAGTCGATGACTGAAATCTTTCTTCATAACACCTGTTTGCAAACTTGATGTGGGGTTTTGGCAAAAAATCAAAATATCGAGTCTTTCTGGAGACACCAACCGAACAGATTTTCGCACAGTTCATCAAAATCAAAGGTTGGTATGCAGGAGAGACTCCACTCCAAAAACTCTTTATCGAAGAAGTTGAAATAGAGTCCTTTGAAGAAACTGAACGAGCGGACATTCAAAAAAAATTCCCTGACTTGACATTCATCACAGGTTTTAGCCTGACCCTCGACACCAGTGAAATGTCCGGAAAGACAAGTCTTTCGATTCGGGCTGTTTCAACCACAAACGAAAGCATTGATTTTACGAAAAAACTGACACCTTCCCACAGTTGGAAACTCAAACAGGAAAAAATGGTCCGTATAGAGCCTTTATTACTCTTAGATCACCCCCATGAGCACCATCCACTATGCTATGATTTTCTCAAAGAGGAACAACAAAAAAAAGGTGGAATTATTACCTCAACCGCCGTTTCATCCCATTCTTATACCGAAGAAATGATCACTGCGATCCGGAAAATACCGGATGATCATTGGATTCTTGATTGTGGAGCCGGTTATCGAGAAACCGTTTATGCAAACGTTGTCCATTTTGAGATCGAACCCTATGTTTCAACCGATGTCAGAGGTATCTGTGAAGAACTGCCTTTTAAGGATAACAGCTTCGATCTCATTTTTTCTCTAGTTGTCCTGGAACATATTAAAGACCCTTTCACCGCCGTAAGAGAGATGGAAAGAGTCCTCAAGCCGGGAGGGAAAATTTGGGTAGATGTCGCCTTCATGCAGCCCTTCCACGGTTATCCCAATCACTTTTTCAACATGACCAGAGAGGGCCTTAAAAGCCTGTTTTCAGAAAAAATGGGAATCGTCTGGGAAAAAGTGCCCGAATATGGAACTCCCATTTGGTCCCTAACCTGGTTTCTTCAACGCTACGCTCAAGGCTTGCCTCCTTCCGTCAGAAAAACATTTGAGCAACTAAAAGTAAGCGATCTGTTCACAAAACCGGATACCTTATCGGAAAAAAATTGGGTAACCGAACTCTCTGAAGAAAGCAGAATTGAAATGGCAGCAACTCAGTCAATATTGGTTCAGAAAAAAGAGCCAAATATCTGAAACGAATTTGCTTGTTTAGACTTTTCTTACTCAACGTTATCACTCAAGCCTCATCAAGTATCACACGCTGTAACAAGGAAAACAAAAGTGTAAACCCTGTAAGATTTTTTTACACTTCAAATGAATTCGTTGTGAGTGAAATTACTAATCATATTTATTCTAAAAAATGTAAACTATTTATAAACAATTTCTTATAAACCACCATTCAACTAATAAATATAGCTGGCATACGAATTGCTTAATGATTGATGGAAACATTTCCATCATTAAATCTTTATTTTAAAAAAACGACAACTTGGCATAAAAAACAGGAATATGAAGAAGATAACGAAAGTGTTAATTATTAGTGGCTTGCTTTCAATGAGCATGGTAACGGCGAATGCCGGTTCTCTATACCCTAGGTTCAAGGAAAAGTTTCCGCAACGCCAAGAGCAACCTCAGCCTCAGCAGCCTAATGGACCCACTAAAACAATTCCTGATAGCGGAGCAACTTTAGTCCTGCTTGGAATAGGAATGGGTGTTTTAGGAATTGCAGCAGCCAAACGGAAGTTTGCCTCAAAAAAATAAACTTCCGAAAAAAAATATTTCTCTTTTCAAAAGCCTGTCTTTTTAGACGGGCTTTTTACTTTATCAAGTTTCCAGTATTACCCGAAAACAAAAATTCACAATAATTAGGTGGTTGAACTCTCCTACGAAAACAGAGTCGAAATGGTGTCAACATAGATCGATCTTGATTCTGAAAAAAACAGAATACCTAAGATAAACTCGATAATGTAAACGATTCATCATCAACACTACCAATTTTGAACATCATACGGCTCTCCCCCAACCCACGTCTCACTATGCCAACCTATGAAATCTCATAGAGTCGCAATTCTCTTCAATCTAGAAAGATCCAACGTTTAAACGATAACACATTGTAATGAATGAGCAGAAGTGTAAAAGCTGTCAGGTTTTTTTACACTTTAGATAAACCCAATGTAAGTGACCATAGGTCTAATATTTTTATAAATCCATAAGTCTTTTATAAATAATATCTTATAAATTTTCATTCAACCAATGGACACGGCTGGTATACAAATTGCTGTTTGACTCACAATAGTCGTTTAACCCTGAGTATTTATTTTTATTAAGACAAAAGAAACCATATGAAGAAGATAACCAAAGTATTAATTTTCAGTGGCTTGGCAGCTCTAGTCATGCTCTCAGCAAATGCTAACCAACCTCATAAGGAAGAGCCACGCAAAGAAGAGATACGCAAGGAGAAGCCCCGCAAAGAAAAACCCCGGAAGGAGAAACCTCGTAAAGATTCCCCCAGGACAGTCTCTGATAATGGAGCAACTCTAGCCCTGCTTGGAATAGGTCTTGTCGGAGTCATGGCAGCCAAACGAAAATTTGCCTCAAAAAAATAAACCCATAACATCGTTTTTTATTAGTGTCTTCTTCGGTTTTGTTTTACCCGACACACAACTAATATCTTAGTCCACGTCAGTCTCATTTACATCCATCAATCATGCTACAAAGCAAATGGAAATCGAGTTATCATATAACCTACGCCTTATTTAACAGATTTTGGAATACCAAGTTTTTCCATCAACTCATAAAACGTGGGCCTGCTAATCCCCAGTTCAGAAGCAGCCGGAGCAATCTTTCCGGAATATTTCTGCAGAGCCTGTTGCAACATTTTTCGCTCCAAAGACTCTCTGGCCTCCTTCAGGGAGAGACCAGACTGCACAGATTTTGACGGTAATTCCAGATCCTCTAAAGTTACA
>JANQKU010000083.1 GCA_028280955.1 Opitutaceae bacterium | reverse complement strand
TTTTCGTAAACTGCAAGTTCATGCAATTTCTCTTTATCTCTCGAAATGACAGAAATCACCATTGTCCAGACGTCGTTCACCTCGGTCAAACTCACATAGTATATTCCATTATTTCCTGATAATCCCTCGGAAGATACATCAGAAAATGGAAGAAGATGAAGCATCCCAAAGTGCTCTAGTCCTTCCGTCCTGACAAAGCCATCCTTGTCGATGTTTACCTCCAATTTATCAGGAGCTGAAGGCTCAAATCGCTCATTACTCCTTGTCCACGCCTCACACCCTTCATTGCCTTCTCTCAAGCTCCAAATACCACCAAAACCACGTTCCAAAATATTAACTTCTTCTCCCCCATCTTTATCACCTCTACCACCATTGCAGGAACTCACAAGAAAGAGCAGCCCAATCTTAAGGACGACAACAGACCAGCCATTAGGGCCGCACAATGATATTTTCATATTTTCAATTAGTGGTATGCAGGGTCTATATCGTTCCAATTTTTGATTCCACCAGAAAAAAGACCTTCTCCGGAATTAGCCCCCTTATCCATTCCCGCACCGCCCAAACTCTCCCATTCTGCCCCGAGAGTAAACTCCTTCCTAAAGCAGATTCGCCCCTCACAAGTAACCAAAAATAGATACTTTATTTTTTTCCCATCTCGATGGGTTGGATACTTTTCCGAGTGAAAGTTTGGCATCATATTTCTACCGCGAATAGCATTTTGCCCGCCAAATCGTGTATCCGAATTTACTCCCGGGACAAAATCGGGCCCCCATCCCAAATCTTCTAAGCTTCCATCTGGCTTAATCCGCCTAATCGTCGCCCCTGCAATAGGCCTTTTGGAGCACTTACATTTGGGATTCGACTCATCCCAGTCATAACAATAAAGTGTCTGTCCCTCTGCTACTCCTCTGCTACTAGGAGCAGGTATTCCTCAACGAGCAGGACCAACTACCTTCCTGTTAGATCTCAAATGTCAATTCGTCTTGACCCCTTTCCCTCGTTCTCGCCGAAGGGCAGGGTTTCATGCAGTCATGAAACCTGCGGTTTATTTTGGCTGTGGGAAAAGGGTTCTACGCCCTTCAGAGGCGTCGAACCCAGCATCAATGCTCATGGCTGGCTCGTGGGTTCGTCCTATTGATCAGCTTCGTTGCTACCTGACGCCCACCCCATTAGATAGGACCCAATAGCCATAACGACTTGCTCTGCACCAAAATTCACATCTTCCTTAAAATTTGGATCCTTTTCCATCCTTTGAGAGCCGAGAAGGTTTTGTCTGTATAAGCGGCAAGACTGATTTCCATCATTGATTTCGATAAAATACGAATCCCCCCCCAAAAGCTGGGGAAATGGATCTTCAATTGTCAGTTTGTCACACAAACTATTCAAGGCAAACGGAGCAAACAACTGCCCCAACATCCTTTGATCTACTTCCGAGCATTTTCGAAAATTAGCTCCCATTTTTTTACCCACATAGACGAGTTTCTCAGGACGGCCCTTTTTCGAGGTAAATCCGCACGCATAGCTATCGTCTTTCTCAGCAGATATACACACAAGCAAGAACCTAAACTTACCCTTTTCATACCATGATGCGTCTTTGAAAATCTTAAGAGCCTGTGAAAATTGATCATCTATACTATGACCCGAGTCATTCCCAAAAACGGCATGAGTCATCAACAAAATGGACAAGAGAAATACGAATAAATAATTTTTCATCTTTGCATGGTTTGAAATATTCCATTCTTGATACTCTGGATTTTCCTTTGCCGTTCCTCTTCTGAAAGCCCCTTCAGAGCATTTGGATCACAGGGACAATTCTTGGATTGCTCCGGTAACTCAAGAAAGCCTTCAAAACCAATTTCCCGATTTGCTCCTTCACCTTTAAGATTAACCGACATCGTCTCTTGAGTTCCGTCGCTATAATCTCCGGGCAAATTCATATCAAAATCCATTGATTTTGGAATTCTTCCCGTCTTATTGGATGGGTCCTGATCTTCCATCCTAGCAAACCCTGTTGCTATAAAGATACCATCGCGATCTGCAACTCCCATATCTCCTCTTCCATGAGGAACCTCTGAGCCAGCTCCTGATGTCCCTTGCCCATGAGGGTGAGTATGGAAAACGCCTACCATAATTTCATCATTGTTACACACTTCAACATCATACCCTGCCTCTTTAAGCGACAATAAACTCTTGTGATTGAACTGACGCGATCCCCCTCTCCAATGCCGCCCTCTTTTTTTAGCATAATCTTCAAGTAATGGCACGGTAGCCACAGGTTCAGTATGGCGGAATACCCATTGCTTGGTCGAAGGGTCACACTTGGCGCAAATCAACCCGCCAAATTCATACTTTTGTCCATTTTTAAAATTCGCCTCCCACATTTTCTTAAATGCAGCCATAGCTCCATCCCTGGACGCTCGGTAAGCTCCACTTGATGGATCGAGCTTTGTGGTTCCCAAAATATCCACAAAAGCTATTGGTGAATTCCGAACAAACCCATAGAGATTCACCCCACCCTCTTCTCCGATAGGATCACGGCTTGGCCATCTGCCGGTATTGGGGTCATAGTATCTGTAGCCGTAGTAGGATATCCCTACGGTTCTATTCCACTGGGAAACAGTGTTTCCCAACACGGTTTTTGAGGATCTGAAGACAAACGATTGGCGAGGCAAACCGAAACACGACGAAACTCCCCAAGCGCAATTTTTCGACACCTGCCGCAATTGTCCGCACGCTGCTGTAAACGTATAGCCCATCTACATGGACGCTTTTAACCATTGAGGCAGACCAACTAAAGGCAAAAGCCCTCTACTTAGAGGAGACGTTTAGCAAAAACCTTCCCGACATCTTAAGAAAGGAAACACCTACACTACCACAGCCGCAATGGACCTAATTAGGAACTAGTGGGGCTATCACCCTCGGCATCAAGGGAGCCAATAGCATTCTCAACCTTATTTGAGACGCTTCGCTTAATTTTTTCAGACCTCCTATCAACCAGTTTAACCAACTGTGAGATACCAGGTAATGCGGTCATTCTCTCAAGCGAATCGGAAAATTCCAAACTCTTGTCGAGTGCTTCCATTACTGGATGATCTGATTTATTGTAGTCAGAGATTAACTTACCAGGATTCTCACTACTTATATTTAGTATGTTTATGAGTAGTTTGAGACGAAGCTTGACAGCCATTTCTTCATTCTCAATATCCTCTACTTGGGCAGCAAGGCCTTCATATGTCCGACTTAAGACCTCCTTGTGAGTGTATTCTTCAATAAGCCTTTTGGAGAGCTTTGCCTTCTTACTCGCAGAGTAGGCAAACCACAAAACAGGTGCATAAAGAGGAAGAATTGCCCAAGCTAGCTGAGGCGACTGGACTATAGTTTCAGCGAGGGTGTTTCCTTGGAGAAAAAAAGCGACGCTAACTCCAAACGGTAAGAATGAGATGAGAACAAGACCCAAAATAGCCCGAGAAAACGCCCTGCTGTGAGATTTAAGAACTTTTTCCTCTTCAGTTTTCTTGTCGGAATAAGCATAGCTCAATCCTGCCGTTAGAGCGTTGGGTAAAAGAGATTTTATGCTCTTCATCTGTTCATCATGCCGAGCTTTCCATTTCTCAACCACCTCGTCATACTTAGTCTCGACCTTTTTCAGGAAGTTCGCATGATCTTCTTCAAGCTCTCCTTGCCGGTTCACCAGGGATTCATAAGACACTTCTAGATCGTGCTTGAGACCAGGAACTTCGGTCGTGTCATTTTCCTCATCAGGCGGAACACCATGAATTTCTCTGTGGAGCGCTCGAATTTCTTCCAAGCGTTTATTTGCGGCTGTATAGACCTGCTCGATATTCGAAACCGTCTCATCTGCTGTTTTGCAATTTGCTGCCAGATCATCGACGTCCTGTTGAAGGTTCGGATATTTTGCTCCGATTTCTTCGAGCAAATCTGAGTCAGTCTGAATACGGTTGAGCTTTTCTCTAAATGCCGCATACTCAGAGTTGGCCTTTTGGGATTGCCCCGAAAGCCGCTGAGCGCTGTCAGTGGCGGAGTTGTGGGCTTCTTGAGAGGCTTGCTGAAGAGCTGTAATTTGAGACACCAAATCCTCGGCCTCAGAAGCTTTTTGCTCAGCACGATTGCGGTATTGAGTGGTCATCTTTGAGGCCTGTCTTGCAACAGCCTCCGGGTCAGCGAGAAGCTCTTTAACCTCGCCCTCAAGCTTGATGATTCTTTCCCAGGCTTTATTGATTTCCTGTTTCAAATAGTCTATTTTACCCATGCCGAACATCTCCTTACGGTAATTGAATTTGGACCGCTAACACATACATACCGCAGTGCTCATACCAAGAAGTCGTTTTGGGGGAACCAGGGTTAATGGTAAAATTTTGGATCGATTGCCCACACCGGTAGCCTTCTGCGCTTCTTTTTTTGAACAATCGTTCGATTTCTGTAAAAATATTTAGCCCGCGTGGCTTTGCCGCTGGGACTTGATGACCCAATGTGTGGATTTGTCTGAGACGTTTTGTCACGAAGGCGATATAGATCACGCTTGGCTGAAACACGAAGGGTGGGTTTGGACGTAGACTTCCCGGAGGTGTTTGATGGCGACTTCGGTGTAGATGCTGGTCGTATCTAGGCTTTCGTGGCCGAGGAGTTGTTGGATGAGGCGGATATCGGCCCCGTTT
>JANQKU010000051.1 GCA_028280955.1 Opitutaceae bacterium | reverse complement strand
ATATTCGCGATTTTGGTGCGCTTGGAGATGGTGTCACTGTCAATACAAGAGCGATACAGCGAGCCATTGATACATGTTCGAAAGAAAAATTGGGCGGTGTTCTCATATCAGGTGGTAAATATGTTACGGGAACGATCTACCTGAAAGATAATGTAACGCTGCAGATTGCGGCTGGCGCCGCATTGTTGGGTAGTACGAAGATTGAGGACTACGCAATCGATACGCATAAAAATATGTACAGAGGCGAACCGCATATGGATCGTTGTCTGATTTTTGCAAAGAAAGCCCATTTTATCGGTATCGAGGGCAAGGGTATGATTGATGGGCAAGGTGGCATAGAATATTTTCCCAACAAAAATGACGGACAAAAGAATCGTCCAATGCTCATCCGTTTTCTCGAATGTTCTCACATCCGAATGAGAGACGTTACATTACAGAACCCTGCCTCATGGACGACTGCATGGTTATACTGTTCGGATATTGTGGTGGATTCCATCACGATTCACAGCCGTGTGAATGAGAATGGTGATGGGCTTGATTTCGATGGGTGCCGAGGTGTCCGTGTGGCAAACTCCCTGTTTGATACGAGTGATGATTCGATTTGTTTGCAGGCTTCACATCCGGAAATGCCTTGCTGTGATGTGGTCATTAGCAATTGTCTTTTCTCAAGCCAGTATGCCGGTATTCGTATCGGATTGTTATCTCGAGGTGACTTTGAAAATGTGACGGTCAGCAGTTGTCTTTTCAGAGATATTAAGGATTCCGGATTGAAGATACAAATGTGTGAAGGGGGCGAGATGAGAAATATGCTGTTCTGCAATCTGGTGATGCAGAATGTTCCGCGTCCGGTATTTATGACTTTTTGTCAACAGCGAGCTTGTGTGGATGTGGGGGATGAGCTTGCGCCGATGAAGGCAATGCACCACTTCATGTTTGGGAGCATGGTGATTGATTCAGCTGCTTGTGGTATGGATTCTGCGATTATCATGGTAGGGTTACCTGGACATCCCATTGAGGATATAACGCTCCAGGATATCAGTTTTACCAGTGGTGGCGGATTTTCGAGTGATTCGGCTCAAGCACTTCCAGATTTTACTCCCGAAGTGTTAAAAGGCGGCTGGCCTGAGTACGATGTTCTTGGAATGACGGTTCCGTGTTATGGAGTCTATGCCAGTCATATCGATGGGCTGACGATCAGAAATTGTACATTTGACACATTGGAGGCGGATAGCCGACCGGCTATCGCTTGCCATGATACCTCTAGGCTTAACATTCATGGTGTTGTCACTGCCGGTGGTCCATCAGATATTCAGTGTGAGGGTGAAGTAATGCTCTCAGTTCCCTAAGCAGTTTGATTCTTTTCCACATGACAGCTGCACTCAAAGTGTAAAAAATGATTATAATGAAGTATTTATCGCTAGATGGCCGGATGAAAAGAATGGTCTCTTGTTTTTGATTGAAAGATATCTTTTCTAGCAGAAATCGTCAGGAATCATGTCACAAAACTCCATTGTAGGTTCTTCACCTATCGAAGACATTGTCTTAGTCGATAAGCTGCAGTTGCTCAAACTGGGACATCGTTTTACGGCCATGTCTCTGCCTGGACATCTCGTCCATTTGGTTTTGTCCGGCTCTGTTACCCAATCCTGCAATGGACGCGAGTATACCCTGAAAAAAGGGGATATGATTTGGTATTTTGAAAACGAGTGGGTCGAAGGAGCTGTGGTGGAGGCGCCCTTGATTTTTTATACGGTCAATTTTATTTCTTCGACATTGATTCCACCTCCCGAGACGAGAAGGGTTTTTAAGGGAAATTTTAAGGAAGCGAAATCGATCTTTAAAGCTCTGTATGATCAATGGAATACGGATGTTGCAGATCCTTTCTTTTGGAAATTACGTGTTTATGAAAAGATGCATTCCTTGTTGGTCTTTTTATACAACGAAGGGGAATTTACGTATAGAGCGGGCGCCCAATCATTGCTTTGGTGGAAGATAGAGAATCAGTTTCGCCAGGACATTACCCAGACGATAACCTTGGATGATTTGGTCTCCCGTTTTCATGTGAGCGCGTCCACCATTGCCAGGGTCTGTCAGGAAGCCGTCGGCTTGTCGCCCATTCGACGACTGAAACAGATTCGTTTGGGAATGGCCTGCGGACTGTTGAAGTATTCGGATAAGCGGATCACTGAAATAGCCCAGCGCGTGGGGTACAGTCGCATCCATGAATTTTCCAGGGATTTTAAAAAAGAGTTTAAAGTCTCTCCTCGGGAATGGAGACTGAAGAATCCGGAAGAGGAGAGACTGAGTTCTTCGGTAACAATGCGTTAGGAAATTACCTGTGCTACCTTCCCTTCAGGCTTGTAGATTGACATCAGGTTATCTACAGCAAATGTCTAAATCCGCATTGTACAAGAAAATGAAAATAGAACAGCTTTTCACTTTCGTTTCGTTACTATTTTTCTCTGGATGCGTGAGTATATCTGAGCAAGAAGGATCGAATACTCTGAGAAAGCAACTTGATGATAGTCTCAGCGCTCAATCTGTTGACGATTTATTTCCTATTTTGGAAGAAATCAGGCGAAATGAAAAATTGGCTGGATTAACTGCCGCTGTTGTTAGTGACGCTCAATTGCTTGCGATTGGAGCAGCAGGAGAAAGAAAAAAGGGTTCCAAAGACTGGATTACCCTGAATGATCTTTTCTATGTAGGCTCTAATCATAAATCGATGACATCTGTTCTTGCCGGCATTCTCGTGGATCGCGGCATAATCAGTTGGGACAGCACTATGGAGGAGGTTTTCCCCGAGTTGGCATCCACAATGAACGAACAAATGAAGGCCGTTTCCTTAGAACATCTGCTAGGCCATCGTTCCGGAATACCTAGGAACTATTTTGTTGAATCTTCAGACAAGCTTGAAGGATCTCCATTGGAAAGAAGATACAATCTGGTAAAAGGCAGTTCAGTGATCAACCCAGAGTTCGAACCTGGCGAGGGATGGCTCTATTCGAATACAGGCTACAATGTCGCGGGAGCGATGCTTGAGCGAAAAACAGGAAAACCTATTGAAGAGTTGTTTAATGAACACGTGCTTTCTCCTTTAGATCTAAGCTCCTATGGTTTTGGAAGAAGACCAAAAAACGGACAGCCATTAGGGCATCATTTTTTAACAGGGCAAACTTGGAATCTTCCGTTTTTCCCTGCCAGAGAGCCCGAATATACTGAATATATAAGTGGATCGGGTGCATACTGTAATACAGTCGATTTTTCGAGGTATGCGATATTTCTGCTTTCTTCTATAAAGGGTGAGGGCCAGCTATTAAAAAAAGAAACAAGCGACTATATGTATCACGTATCCAATAATAAATTCGGCTTAGGCCGAGATGCAAATCGCACGCATTATCAGCATCGAGGGGCGACTAGCGATTTCTGGTGCGATATGCATTTCTATCCGGATATAAATATTGGGATTATAATATTCACAAACGAAGGAAATGCAAAAAGAGTTAATCGAGCTTTCGCTCAGACTAGACAAAAACTTATAGAGCTGGCGAAGAAATATAATAGAGTGGACCAACTAGACATGTGATATAATTCCTTATGGTCACTTCGCGACTTCTACTCCGTATGTTTGGCAATTATTTGGGTTTTAAATTTGTGCGATCTAGTGAAAAATTTAAGACGATTTGGGATTGGATTTATTGAGATCGAAACAGATCTTGTGCCCATTTGGGATCCCGGCATCCTCTAAACAGCAATTTATCATGCAAATTCAAATCGATTCTCCACTCGTCAGTGTGCAATGGCTGAAAGAAAATTTAGCCGCCGAAAATCTGGTTGTTCTGGATGCGTCTGTTCCGCCAGTTGGCTCTGGTTCTGCCGAAACGGCTTCAGCAGCCGACAGGGTCTATCTTCCGGGTGCTCGGCGATTTGATTACGACAAAGAAGTTTGTGATCCGAACAGCTCTCTGCCGCATATGATGCCCTCTCCGGAATTGTTTACCGATGCGGCGCAAAAACTGGGGATTAACCAAGACAGCGTTATCGTGGCATATGATGATGAGGGGATTTATGCCAGTCCCCGGGCCTGGTGGATGTTTCGGGCCATGGGGCATCAGCAGGTGGCTGTTTTGGATGGGGGCCTTCCGGTATGGAAAGAACAGGGTTTTGAGGTGAGTGATTCCCTGGCCGGTGAGCCGGAGCAACCAGGTAATTTCACTGCCTATCCGAATGCCGGATTTTTCTGCGATTCTGATAGGGTAAAAGAAGCGTTGGAGGATGCGGAGTGCTGCCTTCTGGATGCTAGGTCGAAGGGACGTTTTCATGGGGTGGAACCGGAACCTCGGACAGGATTGCGTGGCGGACACATGCCCAATGCCAAAAACTTACCGTTTCCGGAAGTGCTGGACGGGCATTTCATGAAATCCGCTCAACAGCTAAAGTTCATTTTCACAGAGCTGAGTCCGCCGGAGAAGAAACTCATCTTCAGTTGTGGTTCTGGTTTGACGGCCTGCATCTTAACTCTGGCAGCGGAACTCGCCGGTTACAAAGATTTGTCGGTTTACGATGGCTCCTGGTGTGAATGGGGCGCTCCCGGTAATTTACCCGTTATCACGGATTAGGCTCCGTAGAATAATTTCATTGGCCTTTCCGGTTCGCCCAATAAAGATCAAGGCTTCTCCTGAGAGACTGTCTTAAAACGATGAGCCAATTGTACCTAACGGAAACCGATGATGCGATCAGTGTTTTTTATGAGGATAAAAAGCCACTTTTTACCTATTCATCCGGAAAGGATTTTCGACCCTATCTGCATCCTCTTTACCTTCCCGGATCGGATGCCGTGCTGACGCGTTTTCGCCCACATGACCACCCCTGGCAATATGGGGTTTTTGTGGGAATGAATCAAGTTAATGAATACGATTTCTGGTGCTGTGAGGATGACTACTATGATGCGGCTATCCGTGGGTCGATTCGCAACCGGTCTTTGGCCAAACTGGAAGAAAACGATAAGGGTGTTCGGTTTGAGGCCATCAACGACTGGTATAAAACAGAAGGAGGTCTTCTGCTAGAGGAAACGCAGCGGATCGGTGTGCCGATGCAGCAGATCGCGGACTCGTATGTCTTTGATTTTGAATGGTCGATCAGAGCATTGGAGGAGGACATTACCTTTGAGAGGTATAAGTATGGAGGTGTCTCGGCTCGAATCGTCGGTGAAATGGCTGAGTTTCGACGTTTGACGGCAGAAGGAGCGACAGAGGTTCCGAGGGAAGGTGATCAGGTTCGATCCAAGTGGGTTTCCATTGCGGCGCCGGTGGACAATCTCGGAACCTGGCATCAGAAGAATTGGGATACCTTTGCCTACGCGGGACTGGCTATCATGGATCATCCGGATAATCTCACTCATCCCACGGCTTGGTGTTCGGACGGTGGTTTTTTGAATCCCTCTGCAGTGGTGAACGGAGGGTTTACTTTGCAGAGAGGTGCCCGGCAGACTTTTCGTTATCGCTTTATGGTTTTCACGGGTGTGGAGAAGGCGGAGGCGATCGATGCTGCCTACGAAGCATGGATAAGTGGCTGACGATACCCAAAAATGATGAAAGAAAGTTCCCTTTAATTTTTCTGAAGCAATGGATTCCAAATACGTCGAAAAAATTCTCAAGGCGCGAGTGTATGATCTGGCAGTGGAGACACCTGTGCAACTGGCTGATGCTCTCAGCGCCCGGTATGAAAACAAGGTGTTGATCAAACGAGAGGATCTACAGCCGATCTTTTCGTTCAAATTGCGAGGAGCCTATCATCGAATGAGACTCTTGTCGGAGTCAGAAAAAGAGCGTGGAGTGGTTTGTGCTTCGGCGGGGAATCATGCACAGGGAGTGGCTTTTTCGGCCAGGCATATGGGCATCCGCGCTGTTATCGTGATGCCCGCGACGACTCCGGAAATTAAAGTGGAGTCGGTGCAAGCCAATGGAGGGGAAGTTGTTTTATATGGTGATACCTTTGATCAGGCATATGAACATGCGCGTGACTTGGAACGAAGGGAAAAGCTGACCTTTATTCATCCCTATGACGACCCGGATATCATCGTAGGGCAGGGGACGGTGGGAATGGAAATCACCCACCAGGTCAAAGAAGAGATTGATGTGATCTTTGTTCCGGTCGGCGGTGGCGGATTGATTGCCGGGATGGCAGTCTATGTAAAATCGGTTCGCCCGGATATCAAAATCATCGGCGTGGAATCGGATGAATCCGCCTGTCTGAAAGCGGCCATG
>JANQKU010000268.1 GCA_028280955.1 Opitutaceae bacterium | reverse complement strand
TAACCCACGCCATCCTCTTGTCGTAAATTTGAATGGTTTGCGGGACGGAAAGCCGGACTTGGCGAAGCTTGTGGCAGAACAGGTCTTTGATAATTCGATGGTTTCAGCCGGTTTGCTGGAAGATTCACGGGATATGGTGAATCGAGTTTATAAGATTCTTGAAACAGTTTCTGAAAAATAGAAACGGTTTCTTTTTAGAAAGTCTTTCATGAAGAGATAAAGGATGCATCTTAGAGGTTTTCTAGGATGCGTCTTTTTGTTTTAATTCTTTAAGCTGGCCGCAGCCTGCCGCAACATCGATGCCGCGTCTTTGTCGGATGGTGCAAGGGATGTTGTATTGAGATAAGATTGATTGAAAGGCATGAGCGGCAGCGTTGTTTCCGGGTTTGCCGTTATATCCCTGGGTTGGATTTAAGGGGATGAGATTCACATGCGAAGGAATCCCTTCCAAAAGTTGGCCAAGGGTATGGGTTTGTGCGGGACTATCGTTTTTGCCTTCGATAAGAGTCCATTCAAAAAAGATATGCCGATCGAGTGTATCTGTGTACTGGCGACATACATCCATCAGTTCAGCCAAGGGCCAACGGCGACCAAGAGGCACAAGTGCATTTCGGTCTATATCTGTTGCGCCATGGAGGCTTACCGCCAAGCTGATATTTCGTTTTTCTTCTGTTAAACGACGAATACCCGGGACGTGCCCGACGGTGCTTACCGAAATTCGTTTTCCTGCCAGAGAAAGGCCTCTTTTATCACAGAGAATATCGACGGCTGTCATGACAGATTCGTAATTGTGAAGGGGTTCTCCCATTCCCATAAAAACGACGTTGCGCAGTTTTTCACCCTGGTTTCGTAGTATTCGATCAATGTGGAGAACTTGTGTGACAATTTCTCCGGCGGTGAGGTGGCGGGAGAAGCCCATCTGGCCTGTGGCGCAGAAAACGCATCCCATGGCGCAGCCGGCTTGACTGCTGACACAGGCGGTTGTCCGACCACTATAACGCATGAGAACTGTTTCGATTGTTTCGCCGTCCTGAAGTTTCAGTAAGAATTTTCGAGTAAAACCGTCGGAGCTTTTGGTTTCTTCTTCCAGGTGGGGAATCTGCAGTGAGGTTTCCTTTTGCAGTCTAAGTAACAGGTCTTTGGGCAGGTGTTTATCGGTAGAGTCGATGGAGAGCAACAGTCTTGCATAGAGATGCTTCCATATCCGGTCTGCGTGGATAGGGCGGAAACCCCAGTTTTCGGTAAACTGGATGAGTTGTTCTCTATTCAGATCGTAGAGATTCATAGGAGATTTGTTCACAACTTTAGATACGTTGCAAAACGACGATTAGTTCCCGCCTCAATGTCAATCTTTGCGGGAGAAGTACTGTTGGGAGATTCCCTAACGAACTTCCTTTCTAAAGAAATGAAATTTAGACTTTGCAGTTAGCGCAGCTGCGAATCTGATGGAAGAAATCATTGCCTTTGTCATCGACTAAAATGAAGGCGGGAAAATCGACGACATCGATTTTCCAGATAGCTTCCATGCCCAGTTCGGGGTATTCGAGGACTTCTACTTTTTTGATATTTTCTTTAGCCAAAATGGCTGCGGGTCCACCGATGGAACCGAGGTAGAAGCCTCCGTATTTTTGACAGGCATCGGTAACCTGTTGGCTGCGATTTCCTTTGGCAATCATGATCATAGATCCGCCATGTGATTGAAAGAGTTCAACATAGGAGTCCATACGACCGGCAGTAGTGGGTCCAAAAGAACCGGAAGGTAGCCCTTCAGGAGTTTTAGCGGGGCCTGCGTAGTAGATAGGGTGGTTTTTAATGTAGTCAGGCAGTCCCTCTCCCTGGTCGATACGTTCCTTGAGTTTGGCATGTGCGATGTCGCGACCCACAATGATAGTGCCGGAGAGTGCCAAACGTGTTTTGACAGGATGTTTACTCAGTTCCTTTAAGATCTTTTCCATCGGTTGGTCGAGATCGATTTTGACAACTTCATCGGTCGTTTTGTTGCGGTATTCATCCGGAATAAACTGTCCTGGGTTTCTCTCGAGTTGCTCAAGCCAGATACCCTCACGGTTTATCTTTCCCTTGATATTGCGATCGGCTGAACAGGAGACTCCCATTCCTACAGGGCAAGAGGCCCCGTGACGTGGAAGGCGAATGATACGGACATCAAGGGCAAAATATTTACCACCAAATTGAGCACCGTATCCACTTTCCTGGGCCGCTTTCAGGATTTTTTCTTCAAGTTCGGTGTCTCTAAAAGCCTGGCCTGTCTCGTTTCCTGTGGTGGGCAAGTTGTCCAGGTATTTGGTAGAGGCCAGTTTGACGGTCTTGAGGCAGGTTTCGGCAGAGGTTCCGCCAATGACAAAAGCGAGGTGATAGGGAGGGCAGGCAGTTGTGCCCAGGGTCATCATTTTTTCGACCAAAAATTTTTCAAGACTTGTGGGATTGAGAAGAGCTTTTGTTTCCTGATAGAGGTAAGTTTTATTGGCAGAACCTCCACCTTTGGCGACAAAAAGGAAGTTATATTCCATTCCTTCAGTGGCATAGAGATCAATTTGTGCCGGGAGGTTTGTGCCGGAATTTGTCTCTTTGTACATATCCAGAGGAATCGTTTGAGAATAACGGAGGTTTTCTTCGGTATATGTTTTGTAAATACCTTTAGAGAGATATTCTTCATCGGAGGCACCCGTCCATACCTGCTGCCCCTTTTTTGCGACGACAATGGCAGTGCCGGTATCCTGGCAGAAGGGAAGAATCCCATTGGAAGCTTCTTCTGCATTTCGAAGCATGGCGAGTGCGACGGTGCGATCATTGTCTGTTGCTGCAGGATCGTCGAAGATAGCCGCGACTTGCTTTAAATGTTCGGTGCGAAGCATGAAGGCGATATCTTTTGTCGCCTCATTGGCCAAAAGAGTGAGGGCTTCCGGTGATACTTTGAGGACTTCTTCTCCCGAAAAAGTATCAGTGGTAATAAGCCCGTTACTTTCAAGGCGGCGGTATTGGGTCGTGTCTGGACCGAGTGGGAATGGTTTTTGGTATTTGAAGGGAGGTGTCGGCATGAATTGATGAAGGGCTAAGCGTTCAACATTTGGGAGATATGTTTTCTGGTTTAAGGAATGGAGTCAATCTGCGACCGATTAAGTGTTCATATTACCACATAGATAAAGTTTTCTGAATAGCAGTAATAAGTTTTCCTTAAATGACAGGCGGTTTACGATGGTGTTTTTTGGAAATTTGGATTTATTTTGTTGGATATGGAGCGTGTGAGATTGATCATTGTTTTAGGTCTTTTGGGGATACTCCTGTCTGCTTGTCAGTCTGTTCCGATTGATGTTGAGACATTTGTGATTCAATCGATGGAGGAAAAAGATTTTCCTCTCAAACTTCGGGCAGAGATCGTTCTCCCGTTTGGCAATAGTGACCGGACGATTTTAATGGAAAAGAAAGGAGAATTTGTGGCTTTGGATGATGGCAAAGCAGTGGTGGAGACGAGTTCAGAAGTTTTTAGCCGATTCTTTAGAGAGTCAAAATTGCGAGGTGAGATAGAGAACCCGCATGTAACAATTCGCATACAGTCGGATTCTTCAGTGAGTCGGCTTTGGGGTTCTTTTGAAACGGAAGTGGCTGTTGCTCTCCATTTTGGTAATGGAGACCCTATTAGAAGTTATCAAGGAAAGGGTAAGGTTCATTCCGGATTAGTGAGCGATCAAATTGCCCTTGAAAATGCATATAAAGAAGCGTTTTTTGATGTGGTCTCGCAAATGGTTAGGGATGAAAAGGTGATTCAGGCCTTATCGGATAAGACGAATATTGCCCGGATGCGTTTAACTGATACGCCTTCTTTGCCGGAGTCTTCGATTTATAACGATTTCCTGCGAACGGTAGTCACTGTGAAAGTGGGAGAAGGTGGTAACTCCGCTCGGTTCGCTCGTCCTGTTGGCAACAAATTATCTCATGGCTCAGGTTTTTTTGTGAATGATCAAGGGCTTATTTTAACGAATTTTCATGTGGTGAAAGATTCTGTTTCGATTGAGGTGGTTGCGGGAGGGGAACTTTATTGGGCAGAGTTGGTAGGATATGATGAATGGATTGATATGGCACTGCTTAAGATTGATGCAGTGAATACACCTTTTTTGAAAATCGAACCTGAGCAGAAAATGGCTGGTGTAGGAGATGAAGTATTGGCTATTGGTTCACCGCTACGGGGGGATCTGGAATATTCTGCTTCCAAGGGAATAGTGAGTTCTTATCGAATGATAGGGGGATACCCTCTTGTCCAGACAGATGCGGCGATTAACCATGGAAGCAGTGGAGGGCCACTTGTCCATTTGAAAAGCGGCAGTGTGATCGGCATTATTACAATGCGCTATTTCGGGCAGGGTATAGGGTTTGCTCTGACCGGAGATGTCATTGTCCATTTTCTGAAGGAAAATGGAGCAAAAAATGAGAAAATTAGAAACGGAAAAACGACGAATAAAGGAGTAATGTCTTCAGAATAAAGAAGACTTGGCCTTTCTTCACATTCCTTCATAGGCATAAATTTCCCGGGTTTTGTCTGCCCATTTTGGCAGGTTTTTTTCCACCATTGATGGGTTTGAAAGCTTTTGATTTATTTTTTAGAAACCTGCAGTTGTGAAGAGAATCCTTCAGTTTTTGGATGCTGTTTGATCAATGAAGCGGGCAATTCCTGAAGTGCAGAGTGTTCCGCTCTGAGTGAGTTCTGCTTCGACATAATAGAGCCTGTGATACTGTGTTGCTACCCAAACTCGAATGTATCCAGTGGGGCCAACCTTGACTGGATGTTTATATCGCAATTTTAAATCTCCGGTTGCTGCGCAGATGCCTTGTCCAAGCAATGCACAGGTCATTGCTTCGTCGATGAGAAAAGCCTGTAACCCACCATGCACCATTCCGTTAAAGCTTTTCATCTCGTCCGTAAAATCGATGGAGGTGCGGAGGATGTAAGGATCATCAAGTGTGAAATTCAGTTTCAGTTGAGGGTGTATACATGCAATACAACGATCATGCACTTGTTTTCTCAAGCGGTTCAATTCGATCACACTAGGACATTTCAATGGTTTTTCTGTTTTCATTCCTATTCGTGGTCTTCATGATGATGTAGACACAGAGCATTGTCGGGAAAGTCATTACAGCGACCTTTTTGAAAGGCATTGAGTACATCGGCCACAGAGTCTCCACTATTGGCCTGAAGAATTAAAAGTCCTGCTTCATGGCTTCTTGTCAGGGCTCCACGGCCCATACTACAACACAACAATACTTTGCTTCCATGTTCCACTAATGCTCGAATCGGCGCACATTCGTTGCTGCGTCGAGAGGCCTTGGTATCCAGATATTCGCAATTGCTTCCGTCGCTATTGAGAATAATGAATCCACACGCTTTTCCGAAGTGCTGGCTTATGCGGGATTCCAACCCGGCGTTTTTCAAAACTGGCATGGCAAGCCGCGTTATTTGAACTGTGTTTTCTGTTATCATACTTTTGTTTGATTAAAAAATCGATTACTTGTCTTATGATTAATTCAGTTGGATAAATTCAGGATTTGTCGACGATAGCATAAATCGCTTTACCAGAAAGTGGTTGGACGTAATAAAATATGCCGATCAGTCCGGTATAGACATAGCCCAAGATCACCACATTATGATATCGTGTCTTAGACAAAAATGATGGATTATTACTCCGCAGATTAGCTTTCTGCGCACATCAAACGATTTCCTTTCTTTCAGTAAGGAATAGGATAACCTACATCTACATCATGTATTTTGTATGAATTTCGAGTCTTCAATTCATTACCTGTATCGAATCGCATTTTTGCATATTCTTTTCAAATACATTTACATCCCTTCATAGGCATGAATTTCCTGGGCTTTGTCTGCCCATTTGGGGAGGTCTTTTTTCCGCCACTGATGGATTTTTTGAAGATCTTTTTCGAAATCTCTATTTGCCTGTTTCATCATGAGTTGATTGATGGCCGCATAGGCGATGTTTTCCATCTTGATATCTAAATTTTTGGCTAGTCTTTGAATGGGTTCGTATTCTTCTGCTTCCAAATGTACTTTTATGATAGGCATAACGTTCCTTTCTTAACCATTAATGTAGTGATTTGAACCGCTGGTTGCAACCTCAGCCGAAAAAAAGCAGACTGATTGGCTAAGTAGTAGGAGAATCTCTAGGATTTATTAGAAAAGGGATAGTTGCTAATTTGTCGACATTCTGGATAGAAGTGATTTTATGACTGTGTTACCATCAATTGAAAATAGCGAAACTTAATACACATATAAAAATGTATATGATAAGAGTTCTTTTTTACCTATTGGTTTTTCTTTTTGTCAGTGGAGGTTATGCTGCCTCTGAAGATATTTTTGAAGATGAATGGTTGTATTCGAAAACAGACGACTTTGAATTGATCAGCAATGCGTCAAAACGAAACACATCTGAAATAATAGAAGATCTATATGAATTCAAAAATGCCTTTGAAGCGGTTTTTGCGGGCATAAAAAAATATCCGGACCCTTACTTTGCTTTTGTGATCTGCAAAGATAAGGAAACCTTAAATGTGTTGTACAAACGGAAAAAAAAGAATCTCGCAGGAGTATTTGGAGGTAATGATGAAGCTGGTTTTGCGGCCATCAATGCCAAAGAATGGGGAAGTCGTTCTGCCAAAAAGTATTTATATCACGAATACGTTCATCGTCTCTTTTCCAAATCGGGAGAAGAGCTGCCTTTGTGGTTTAATGAAGGAATTGCCGAGACATTTGAGACGTTTCAAGTAAACCGAAAGAATGCTGTCTTTGGTCACCCGAATTATAACGCTCAGGATTTTTTAATGAGTTTTGCAGATTCCTTCATGCCTTTTGAGAGACTGTTTGCTGTCCATCATGATTCGCCTGCTTACCAAGAACATGGAGCAGTCCATTATTTTTACGCCACTTCCTGGGCATTCACTCATTTCTGTATGTTTGGTCGGGAGGGCAAATATAAGGAAGCTTTGCTTCGGTTTGTCGAAGCAAACAAGGCGGGAGACAGATCGGAAGAGACTTTTAAAAAGCTTTTTGGAATGTCTTTTGATCAGACAAGAGCTGAAATGAAAAAATATTTGGGTGGCGGGGTGAATGTAATGAAACAAGAACGTTACAATGTAATCAAGATTCCGAGGGAGGAATTACCAGAGAAATATCAGTTTTCTCTGGTAAAATCGAAAGAAGCGGATGTCAGGCGCATTGTTGGTGGAATTCTTGCCTTCGCTGGAGATGGAAAGGGGGATATAGATAAGCGGCGGCAGCAGAGAGCTCGGGAGATTCTTGTGAGTGCTCGTATTGAAAACCCGGAAGATCTGAAATTGACTGCGATGATGGGAATGCTCGAACATGTCTCCGAAAACTTGGACCGGGCTGAAGAATTGTATGAAGAAGCTATTGCCGGCGATGTTGGGGTTCCTTTCGTCTATATAAATTTAGCGGAATTGAAATTGAAAAAACGGAGAGAAGATTCTCAGGAAAATTTGACGATCAATGAAACGATACCCTTTCTTGAATTACTCTTTAAGGGGCGGTCCTTAGGAAGTACTGGCAGCCGGTTGTATCGTACAATTGCTGAAGTGTATTTATTTTCAGATTTTGAAGCAAAGAAAGGTCACCTAGCTATTTTGGATGAAGGCCTAAAACTGTATGCTAGGGATTATGAATTAGCTCTCAAGACAGCTCAACTGAAGTATCGAGCTGGGTTGACAGAAGAGGCAGACTTTTTGGTGTCTCGTTATCTTAACGCGAATATTCCAGAAGGGATAAAAGAATCGTTTAAGATTTTTTCTGACTCTTAAAGGGGCACATTATTGGAAAAGAGGTGTCTGTTGTGCTTTAATTATGAGGGAAAATAATTCCTTATGTTAGCAATACTTAACCTTTTTCGTAAATATACATGAAAAGAGCTGCTTTTTGCTTGTTGGTTTTTCTTCTTCTCAATGTGAACTCTTTTTTATTTGGGAATGTTTTTGAAGATAAGTGGCTATATACTCAGACAAAAGATTTTGAGTTGATCAGTAATATCTCAGAGCGAAAGACACGAATAATCATAGAAGATTTACATGAGTTTAAGGCTGCTTTCGAATCCGTTTTTACGGATCTCAAAAAATACCCTGATCCTCGTTTGGCCATAATCATCTGTAAAAATAAAAAGACATTAGCTTCAATGTGTAGGCAGAAAGAGGAAGCTGGTAAAGCATTGGCAAATGTTGTGGGGTTTTTTGGAGGTGATGATGAAGGGGGATATGCTATTATTAATGCGAAACAGGCGACGCAGCGTTACTCTAAGAGTGTTTTATACCATGAATATGTGCATCGTCTTTTATCGAAAACGGGAGAATCGTACCCTCTTTGGTTTCATGAAGGGGTCGCGAAGGCTTTTCAAACATTTCAGGTAAATCCAGAGAGCGCAGTCTTTGGTCATCCAGATGTTTATGCGCGATATTTTCTAACGGATTATGCGAACTCTTTCATGCCTTTTGAGGAATTATTCGCAGTGAGGCATAATTCATCTGCGTACTATAAACATGGAGCTTCTCATCATTTTTATGCCACTTCGTGGGTATTCACGCATTTTTGTATCTTTGGTCGGAATGGTAAATACCGAGAAGCATTTTTTCAATTTGTGAAAGCAGACCAGAGAGGGGATAGATCTGAGGAGACTTTCAAAAAACTATTTGGCATGTCTTTTGCGCAAATGACCGCGGAAATGAAAGATTATTTAGGCGGTGGGCGCCTGGGTGGTGGGTACTATGGTGGAGTGAATTTTAGCAGCGGAAGTTTTGAACTAAAACAAGAGCGTTTTTCAATGATTAGAATTCCACGAAAGGAATTGCAAAAAGAGTATTCTCATTCTCTGAGAAGAGCAAAGGAGGTAGATGTTAGGAGAATTGTGGGAGAAGTGCTCGCTTGTAGTATAAGCAAAGAGAGACGGCAACGAGCTCGAGACATATTGATTGGAGCTCGGATGGATGAGCCTGAAAATGTTGAGCTTATCGCAACGATGGGATTGCTGGAGGAACAGTCTGGCAATGGAGATAAAGCAATAAAGTTGTACGAAGAGGCAATTGCAGGTGATGTTCGTTTTCCCTTGGCCTATGTCCATTTGGCTGAATTAAAATGGGAAAAACTAAGGAGTGTTTTACCGGAAACACTGACAACAGAAGAAGTGATGCCATTGCTGAAGTTGCTCGATCGGGGGCGAGCCTTGGGAAGCACTGGACGTCGAATGTATCGTAGATTGGCAGACATCTATTTATCTTCGGACCTTGAGCTCAATGAGAGTCATTTATCGGTTTTACGTGAAGGCTTAAGAGTATATGCAAATGATTACAGATTGGCTTTGAGAGTTGCCGAGTTGAAGTATCGATCTTCCTTGACGGAAGAAGCGAATTCTTTGGTGTCTCTCTACCTAAAGGCGAATATCCCAGAATGGGCGAAAGAATCTTTTCGCAACCTTAAAGATTCCTCAGGAAAATATAATGAATTATGTAAACAGGTTGATATTTTGAGGGAGAGGGAGAAAAAAATCGTAGCAGATTGGGAACGTCCTTCCGTTTTAATTTTTCAGTGAAGGGTTGAGCATAGAAAATCAATAGTTTTTTGATTAAAATCTCTGTTATATTGCTTTTTGCTTTGCACCGGATTAGGTATAGCTCTAAGAGTGAGAGGCGAAACCTTTGGAGAAGGAATACCTCATATGAAGTGCCCTATGAAAAAACATCTACGAAAATTACTGGTATTTACAGTCCTTGTGATGCCTCTGTTAACAATTTCCCATGCCAATTCTGATTTTGTCGGTCGTTGGGAAATCGACACCTCAAAAAGTACGGCTTTTGATCCTTGGCGATCGTTAGCGATAGAAATCGCTTTGGATGGTGATAAAGTATCGATAACACGTTACTACCAAGGTGGTGGTGGTGGCTCACGAGTCGCGCAGGAATCGATGACGGTTGATGTGACCATTCCCTCTCAGACAGTGGAGGTCGAGGGTTGGTGGGATAATCGTCATATCGGGGCGTATTTAGGAGGAGGAAAGGAACAAACGGTTTCAGCCAAATGGTTGGATGGTGGTCAGACTCTTCAGCTCAATATCGAAATGATTTTGGAAACTTCCCAAGCGGAAACCCCAGTTCGTGTTTTACGTGAGATGAGATTGTCCAGAGATGGAAAGACTTTGCGGGTGCTTCAACTGCGTTCGAGTCGAAATCAACCAATTGTTCGTGTTTTCACTAAGGTAGAACCTTCAACTTAGATTTTTAGATGAAAACACCAAAATTATTTTTAAAATCGATTGTGTCGGCTACAGTGTTAGTTGTCGCGTTGTCCATCACTAATTGGAGTGTAGCTTCTGAAAAAGAAGCGTATGTGATGGAGCTGTCTGAAGATTGGGCAATAGATGGAGATCTTCCCGTTCATTCTCTGCTACTTAGTTTACAGGGGTTGGCCAATCGTGAGGGTCCT
>JANQKU010000266.1 GCA_028280955.1 Opitutaceae bacterium | reverse complement strand
TCGCTCGAATATGATCAGGCGTAGAACCACAGCATCCACCTACAATATTGACACCTGCTTTAAGCAAGTTGTCCAGTGTAGCTACCATATCCTGTGGGGTTTGCTTATAAACCGCTTTTAAATTTTCTAAAACCGGAAGCCCTGCGTTCGGTTGAGCCATTGTAAAACAATCTGCGTTTTCCCTATACTCGGAAATAACTGTCTCTGCCACCTCCATATCGACCCCTGAACCACAATTCAAAGCCAAAACATCTACACCGATATCCGACAAAAACTCAGCTGCTCGCTCCGGCCCTACCCCCATCATGGTCTTATACATACTACCATCATGCGAACGATCATAAGCCAATGAAGCGATAATACACGGCGCGCCAAATTCTTTGGCCGCCTCCACGCCAAGCGCCGTTTCTTCCAGAGCGGTCTGTGTTTCAATAATAATCGCATCAACACCGCCTTCTACTAAAGCCTGAATTTGCATCTTCACAGCTTCTCCCACCTCTTCTTCAGTCAAATCACCATATGGCTCCATCACACCTCCAACAGGCCCCACATCACCTAAAACAAAACCCTCTCCTCCATCAAATGCATCGCGGGCAATTCGAGCTGCAGCTCGATTGATCTCTGCCAGATCTTCAAAATGTTTATGACGTTTGAGCATGATGCCATTCCCCCCGAAAGTATTGGTGATAATACAATTAGACCCAGCTTCTACATAGCAACGTTGAATCTCCAAAACACGCTCAGGATGAGTGACATTCCACATTTCACCACAGTTTCCCTGCTCTAAACCGGCAGCCATCAATTGCGTCCCCATCGCACCATCTGAGACCAACACCTTTTCCTTCAGCGTTTCTTTTAATGTTTTCTTCATAAATTAAGTGATCCTCTGTAAAATTTTTAGGAACCTGAAACCAAGTGTCCATCTCCAAATCTCAGCAACGACCCAAGACTATCCAACAAACCCAGAGATCACAAATAGTCATGAACGGAAATCATTCTTGCATCCACTCTGAACCAAAATCAGATTTTACTTCCTGAGCAACTGACAAAGTCTTTTGTTCAATCAAAGCTAACAACCCCTAGACCCCATGCGCGGACTCAAAGACAAAATCGTAATCATCACCGGTGGACTCGGAGACCTTGGATATGCCTCCGGGAAGCGTCTCGTTGAAGAAGGATGCCATGTCGCTCTCTTTGACCAAAAGGCAGATCTAGAAAAAGCAAAAGCGATTGGTTGCCAATCTTGGCAAGTTGACATCACAGATGAAGCTCAAATCGAGAAGGCTTGCCTAGAAGTGAAAGAAAAAATCGGCCCGGCAACTGTCCTCGTAAATTCAGCTGCTATTTTTATCCTCAAAAGCATTGATGCCACACCTGAAGACTGGGATAAAATGACCCGCGTCAACATTCGTGGCGCTTCACTCATGGCCAAACACGTCGTCCCCCAAATGAAAGAAGCCGGACATGGCAGTATCATCAATTTTTCGTCTGTTAGCGGATTTGTTGGCCAACCCAATTTCAGTACCTATACCGCTACTAAGTTCGCTCTTCGCGGATTAACCAGAGGTTGGGCTACTGATCTGAGCGAATTTAACATTCGGGTGAACACCATCTGCCCAGGATATATTTATACCAGCGCTTTTGTTAATTCCTGCAAAGATCTTGGACTCGATATCGAGGAAGAAAACAAAAAAGCATCTGCCATGCACCTTTTAGGACGACAGGGTAAAACTGAAGAAATCGGTTCTGCCGTCGCTTTTCTTGCCAGTGATGACGCCTCTTTTATGACTGGTAGTGATATGGTAGTCGATGGCGGTTACCTTGCGCGTTAATTAAACCTAATAGCCAGCTTCTCAAATTTACTCCTACTATGAAATTAATCGACTTATCCCATCCACTTGAACACGGACAGCAGACCTTTCCCATGGACCCGAAATTGAGCATTGTCCCACATGGCAACACGACGACGCTCAAATACAATATTTCCCAAATTTCGATGAGCACCCATCAAGGGACACACCTCGATGCCATGTACCATTTCATCGATGATGGAAAAACTCTGGATCAAATGCCTCTGGATTGGTTCTTTGGGCCAACCCGTCTTCTTCGAATTCCCAAAAACGCCAAAGAAGAAATTACAGTCGAAGACTTCATGGCATTTGAAGAATACCTGACTGAAGGAGCAAAGATTATTTACGAAACCGGTTGGTTTCGTAAATTTGGAGCCGATAATTTTTTCACCGAATTTCCCACAATGACACTTGAAGCCAGTAAATACCTCGCTTCACGAAAGATTCGAATGATTGGTATGGATACACCAACCCCCAGTTACGACTGGTATGAAGTGCATCACGTTCTTCTCGGTGCGGAAATTGTTATCGTCGAAACACTGACAAATCTCGACAAACTTCCTGATTCCTTTGTTTTCATGGGATTCCCAATGAATATCAAAGGTCGGGACGGATCACCGATCCGCGCCGTTGCTCAAGTTGAAGAATGAAAGCACTCGTTTACGAAGAATTCAAAACACATATCCTAAAAGACATTCCCGTCCCCACACCTACGGAAGGAGAAGTCCTGCTTCGCGTCGCCGCTTGCGGCATTTGTGGAAGTGAACTGGAATCCTTTAAAAACAGAAGTCCTCGACGCCCTCCTCCTTTGATCATGGGTCATGAGTTTTGCGGATGGATTGAAGACCCTAATGGATCAGTCATTTGGAAAAAAGGACAAGCTGTCATCTGCAATGCTCTCGTTCCCTGCGATAAATGCACCCGATGCCAACGAGGAGACACCCATCTTTGTGCCGACAGACAAGTCTTTGGCATGCACCGCCAAGGCGCCTTTACACAGTTTGTCGCAGCGCCTGTTCAATCACTTATTCCATGGCCCGAAGGGTTAGAGGCAAAAGCTGCCTGTCTCGCCGAACCATTGGGTAATGGGGTCCATATGACGAAACTCACCCAGCACTTGAGCGCTGAAAACGTTTTAGTGATTGGAGCTGGTCCAATTGGCCTAATGGCTCTCCTTGCTTTCAAATCATTGCGAAATAGCAAAATCACCATAGCAGAAATCAGCGATCAACGTCGCGAAACAGCCCTCCAGTTGGGAGCGGAATCCGGAGTGAATCCATCCTCCACCGATACCGTTGAATATGTCATGGAGCAAACAGGAGGCGAAGGAGTTGATCTCGTCATAGACTCTGTCGGAGCAGGGATCACCAACAAACAAGCCGTAACCGCTTTACGTCCAGGTGGCGCAGCCGTTTTCATTGGACTTCATGAAAACAAAGCAACAGTAAACAGCTATGATCTCATCCTGCCGGAAAAGCAGATCATTGGAACCTATGCCGCCAACTTAAGTGATCTATCGGAAGCAGTGCGCTTAATGAGCGAAGAGAATCTTGACGTCACTTCATGGACACAAACTTTCCCCATTGAACAGGCCAAGGAAGCCTTTGAAACAATGCTTCGACCAAGCGACTCGGATATTAAAGGAATCATTCTTCCCAACAACTCATGAACGTATTTATAACAGATGCCGGCTTTGCCAATGTCGACACAGAACGTGGAATTGTCGAAAAAGCAGGTCACACCCTTCACTTAAAACAGTGCAAAACTGAAGAAGATCTTCTCAATGAAGTCACTACAGCAGATGCTCTCATTGTTCAGTGGGCTCCCGTTTCTGCCAAAGTCATTGATGCACTGACCCAGTGTAAAATAATCGTCCGCTACGGAATCGGAGTGGATAATGTCGATCTGGAAGCGGCAAAAGCAAAAAGAATACCCGTTTGCAATATACCTGATTACTGTATCAACGAAGTGGCCGACCATGCTCTTTCCATGGCCTTTGCTTTAAGTCGTCAGCTTCCTCAGACAAACGCACGCCTGCAAAGTGGAGAATGGCAAATCACTCCACCTGCTCCCATTTTACCTCCAAGTGAAGCCATCTTTGCAACTGCCGGTTTTGGACGAATCGCCCAAACCATCTTATCAAAAGCCAAAGCTCTTGGCTTCAAAGTAGCAGCCTGCGATCCTTATTGCCCGGAAGACGTAATGCGGAAAAACCAAGTTCTTCCCTTCACCCCAGAAGAGCTTTTTCAACAGGCAGATATCCTCTCCCTGCATCTGCCTCTCACAAAAGAGACTCAGAATTATATCAACGAAGTAACACTATCTAAGATGAAACCAGGAGCTATTCTGGTGAATACATCAAGAGGTGGGTTGATCGACATTGATGCTCTCTCCGAAGCTTTGCAAAACAATGGACTGGGCGGTGCCGGTCTCGACGTTTTCCCCGAAGAACCACCAAATGTCAGCCACCCCATCTTTTCCAGCGATAAAGTGATCCTGACGTCACATACCGCCTGGAATAGCACTGCCAGTGTCCCTAAACTCCAGCAACTTGCAGCAGAGGAAGCCATCAGAGGCCTCACAGGAGAATCACTCAAAAACCAAGTCAATTAAGAAACAGTTTTTATCCATTCCAAAATGAAAATAATCAGATACCAAAACGCTAACGGAGAAAACGGCCTCGCATGGCAAGATGACAATGGAGATGCTTTCGCCCTTGAGGGTGACATTTATGGTAAATTGGAAGCAACCAATACGCCGGTCGAAGTTAAAAAACTCCTCGCGCCCATTGTCCCGAGTGTTGTCCTCTGTATTGGGCTGAACTATAAAGCACACGCTGAAGAAGGAGGCATGACCCCTCCAGAGCTTCCCATTCTTTTTGTGAAAGGAGCCAATACACTCCAGAATCCAAACGATCCAATTGAAATTCCTCAGTTCCAGGAAAGCACAGAAGTTGATTATGAATGTGAGCTAGCCGTTGTCATTGGAAAACCCTGCAAAAACGTCTCTCAAGAAGAAGCCTTGGATTATGTGCTTGGGTATACCTGCGCCAATGATGTCAGTGCTCGCGACTGGCAGCTAAAGAAAGGTGGCGGCCAATGGTGCAAAGGAAAATTCTTTGATACCTTTGCTCCTCTAGGACCCTGTCTGGTGACCACAGATGAAATCACACATCCCAATTCCTTGGGTATCAAAACTCATCTAAATGGCGAAACCGTTCAGAATTCGAATACATCAGACATGATTTTCAGCGTGGCAGAGATCATTTCATTCCTCAGCGGCAGCACAACTCTGCTACCCGGCACAGTTATCCTAACTGGAACCCCCCAGGGAGTTGGCATGTCGGCCAATCCACAGCGCTATCTTCAAGCCGGAGACACTGTTACCATCGAAATCGATCGAATCGGAAAGCTGACCAACCCTGTCGTAAATGAACCGACAAAATAATCTATCTAGGTTAGCTTTAAATCGAAGCTAACTAATCTCCAGGTCCATCAACTTCGGGCAATTTGCAAAAGATCGCCCAGTTCGACGCGTTTTTCGTAAAGAGCTTTCCCGACGATGACGCCATCCAGAGAACTGTATTTCTCACTCATGGCCTTGAGTGCCTCGACATCTTCACGACTGCTAACACCTCCAGAAGCAATGACTCTACAATCTACGGATTGAAGCATCTCTTCCATTGCTGCCAGGTTTGGCCCCGTCAACATACCATCTGTCGCAATGTCAGTGTAAATGATGGTTGTAACACCTAAAGAAGCCATCTCTTTGGCAAATTCTACAGATGTCCAATTCGTCGCCTCTACCCATCCTTTTACAGCGACTTTTCCATCCTTTGCATCAATCCCTACTGCAATGCGATTTCCATAAGTTGTCACCAATTCCCCGATAAAATCGGTACTTTCGCAAGCTTTCGTTCCAATCACAGCCCTTTCAACTCCCAAAGATAAAAGACGTTGAACCGTTTTGACATCTCGTAAACCACCTCCCAATTCGACCTTCAATCCGGCTTCTAAAATCTGCTCTACGGCGATACCATTTTGGGGTTCTCCCGTGAACGCACCATCGAGGTCAACCACATGAACCCATTCCGCTCCCGTATCTTTATAACTGCGAGCCACTTCACCAGGATCTTCTCCATAGATCGTTTCCTGGTCTGCACGACCCTGGTTAAGACGCACACAACGCCCACCACGTAAATCAATAGCCGGATAAATAATCATGAAGCATCAGATTGGTCATATTCTTTGGAAAAATGCACCAAAAATCTCATTTCTTTTATTTTTGATTAATTCTTAAAGCTGACTACTCCTAATTCATGCCAACAAAAAAATACCGGGCTCCTCATTTTCTTAATGACCTACTCAATGCCAGAAGTCCCTCAGGCTATGAAACCGAGGCTCAAGCTGTTTTTGATAAATACGTAGAACCCGCAACTGATAATTATGAAAAAGATGCCTTAGGCAATCGCATCGCTACACTAAATCCTTCGGGAGACCCTGTTCTCATGTTTGCCGGCCACATTGACGAACTCGGCCTCATCATAAAATATGTCGATGCGAATGGGTTTCTTTATTTCGACACAATTGGAGGGCATGACACTTCTGTGATATCCGGAAGGCGGGTACAAATACAAACACGCAAAGGTATTCTCAAGGGTGTCACCGGAAAACGTGCTATCCATTTAATGAAAGCGGAAGACCGTAAGAAAGTCCCAGAAATCCATGACATTTGGATAGATATAGGAGCCAAAGACAAAGAAGATGCTCTCTCAAAAATCGAAATTGGCGACGTTGCCACTTATGATCATGGTTTTGAGCTGATAAATGGAAGTATTGGAGCAGCTCGAGCCTTTGATGACAAATGCGGTGCCTACATCATTGGAGAAACTCTCATTCGACTCGCAAAAGAAAAAAAACCTAGGGCCAAGATCGTTTCGGTAGCAACAGTTCAAGAAGAGATAGGTGTTCGAGGAGCAACCGTTGCTTCCCACAGGGTCAACCCACATATTGCCATTGCCATCGATGTCGGGCACGCCACAGATCACCCAGACTGTGATAACCGGAAGTTTGGAGAATTTAAACTGGGAGGTGGTCCTATCATTTGTCGTGGGGCCAATATTAACCCCTTCGTTTTCGAACGCTTACTCAGTTGTGCTCAAAAAGCCGATATTCCCTATCAGATAGAAGCAGATCCTCGACCGACAGGAACAGACGCTCGCGCAATCCAAGTTTCACGATCAGGTATCGCAACAGGTCTGGTTTCCATTCCGTTACGTTACATGCACACACCAAGTGAAATCGTGGACCTGGAAGACATTGAAAACTGCGTAAAACTCCTGGTTGCTTTTTCCAGATCTCTTAAAAAAGGAGAATACGGAATCTGGTAATGAAATAGTAATTACCAAATCGAACTACTGTGATACTTAGCAACTAGACAGTAGGATAAGTATCCTAACTAAGCAGCGTCTTTACGTTCTGATGTTGTTGTGGTTTTGTTCTCAGCAGGTACTTTTCGACGTTTGCGAAGCAAAGCCTTCTTCTTTCCTTGAACAACCTTTGCATCCATCACTACTTCTGAAACATCTTCACGATGAGGCAAATCATACATCACTTCAAGCATAAGACCCTCCATGATAGAGCGAAGAGCTCGTGCCCCGGTTTTTAATTCAATTGCCTTATCTGCAATCGCCGAGATTGCATCTTTAGTCAGCTTCAACTCTACCCCTTCCATCGCAAAGAGCTTCGAATACTGCTTAACCATGGAATTCTTTGTATTCAAAAGGATACTTTCCAAGTCCTTTTTACTCAATTGATCCAAAACAGATACTACCGGTAAACGACCAATAAACTCAGGGATCATCCCAAATTTGATAAGATCCTCAGGAGCAACTTTTCTCATTACCTCTTCACCAGAGAGTTTTTCTTTATTCGATAAGTTAAAACCAAGAGAATGTTCACCTGCACGACGCTGGATAAGTTCATCCAAACCAACAAAGGCTCCTCCACAAATGAAAAGTATATTTGAGGTATCAACTTGGATGTATTCCTGGTTTGGATGCTTCCGTCCTCCTTGTGGCGGGACGTTGCAGACTGTTCCTTCCAAGATTTTTAAAAGAGCCTGTTGTACACCTTCACCAGAGACATCTCGGGTAATCGATACATTCTCAGTTTTGCGGCCGATTTTATCGATTTCATCGATATAAATGATACCGCACTCAGCCTTTTTTACATCGTAATTAGCCGCTTGCAAAAGACGTTGAACA
>JANQKU010000184.1 GCA_028280955.1 Opitutaceae bacterium | reverse complement strand
TGAAGCTGTTCGCAAAACCGGCGGTGAATCTATCCTGGCGCATCCTTACTGGAGTGGCTTAAACGCTACCGACATCATGGGAATAAAAGATATCATCGGCATAGAAGTCTTTAATGCGACCTGTCGATACATCGGCAAATCCACCAGCACACAAGTTTGGGACAATATTCTCGACCTGGGCTATTTCTTACCGGCCATAGCTTCCGATGACATCCACCGGCACAGGGACTTATTCCGCGGCTGGACGATGGTATGCGCCAACGAAAAAACCCCTAAAGCTATCATGGAAGCCCTCAAAACAGGATCTTTCTACGCTTCGCAAGGCCCCGAATTCACCCACCTAAGTTGTGAGAATGGAAAATTCTCTCTCGAATGTACTCCCTGTACCGAAATTATCATTACTGGAAACCTTCACTTTGGTAGATGCGGAGCAATCGATGGCCTTGAAGCTGATAGTGTGGAAACGACAAAGAATCCAGAAGTGAAGGAATTAACCGCCTTCTCCGCAGAAATCCCCACCGATGCGGGCCTTACCTACGTACGCTGCCAAATCGCGGATAAAAACGGGAAAATGGCCTGGAGCCCTCCGATCAAGGTCTAGGAAACAATTAAAAAATCTGCTGAAAAATAGTAAAGAACATTGTATTCAATGAACAAGGCACCTCCTGACAGATTGAGCTGGAGAAGCCCATCTGGCAGGCTGAAACACAGATGATGGATATAAAGGAATCTGCCACTACTCCTCAACATTGGTAATGCGAATAGCCACAGCATTGGGCCACGCCCGATCATTATAGGGACGGTAGCATCGCATCACACTTAAATGTAATCCTTCAGTATCCTGCTTCCAACGACTTGTCGTATCCGTATCAGGATGATGCTCCAACACACGTCCATTCTGTCCAATAATCTCCACCTCTGTTTGCTCAGACGCCCGAACGTTTTTTAAGGTGAGTTCGCGTCTCTCCCCCAAAGGCCAGGGATTATTGGTGACAAAGGCATAAACCGTGGGTGTCTCTTTAGCCTTGGTAAACCAGACATCCCCTTCCCGACAGACCTTCCAGGGGCGAACATTATAAATGGCCTCCTGATTAAAGAACATGAAAAGACCAAACTCCTCTAACAAACGCTGCTGTTCCACTGGAATTCTTCCGAGAGGATCCGCTGTCACATTTATCAAAGCATTCCCTCCTTTCGCCCGAATCTCAATCACCTGATTGATCAACTCGGTTCCATTCATATAAGCCTCATTGGTCGCCTTGTAATTCCACTGACAACCAAGAGTAAAACACGCTTCCCATGGACTGGGGAGGGTATCATCTGGAATCTCCTGTTCCGGCGTTTTGATCTCCCCTCTTGTCACTAGAATATCAGGACGTATTTCCCAGGCATATTCTCTCAACCCTTCCGGCGGCCCATCAAAAAACACCATCTCAACACCGGGATAATCCAATAATATCTCTTTTAACTGCTCCTTATTGTAAGCCATCAATCCAGGATTATTAACGGGGAGCACCTCAGGGGTGGCGAAATGCAACTCTTTTCCTTCATTGCGGCACCAATGAAAATCCAAAGGTGAAAAATAGGCCCCTGTCACAATATCATGTGCCTGAAAAGCCTCGATCATCTCACCGAAAACATCCCGCCCAAACCTTGTCTTCATTACATTGAAGTCAGTTGTTTTGGTATCATACATACAAAACCCCTTATGATGTTTTGTCGTAAACATCATATAACGCATCCCACTGCGTTTCGCCAGGTTCGCCCAATCATCTGCCACAAACTCTCTCGGGTTGAACAACGTTGGATAATCTCGAACAAAGCGATCGATAATCTTTTCATCTACACCACACATCCAATGGCTGATAACCGACCCTAGCTGTGAGTCCAGGCTCCAGTGGATAAAAAGCCCAACTCCCATATCCGTAAAAGATTCCTCTCGCAAAAGATCGTTGCCAATACGTCCTTGCGAAGCCTCTTGGCTGGAAACGTGATTTGAACCTATGGTAACATCAACAGGTAGTGGTTTTTTAGAAGTTGTCATAAAAATATTTTGGAGAGTTTCATTGTCACTGACTCTCAGAACCTGACAAGGCCGATTTGCTCAAATCCGATTTCATTATCAGAAAGAAAATTTTGTAAGGAACTCGTAAGAAAAAACACCAAACATTTAGGCAACTGTTAGAAATCAGATAGGCCAAAGAGAAGACTGGACATGGCATAGTTTCCGCTATGAGAGGATGTGTGAACTCATTAAATTTCATTTATTCAGCCATGAAACATCACTATTGTTCCCATGCTCAAATCTGCCATCGTTCTGCTCTTCGCGGATCCTTTCATCCCTTTAGAAGGATGAAGAGAGGGTATGGATCTCACAGGAGCACAATTTTCCATCGGCCAAGGATTCAACCTCAGACTCAAACTCAACTTGAGCAAAAGGATCGAACAAACTTTGAAACTCTGCCCAAAAAACTCAGTTTTTTTGATTGGCTAGGGCAACCGAGTCCAAATCTCAGGAACCGATCCTATTATTCCACGATGACCTTCTGGCTTCCTTAGAGGCTGTCTGAAAAGTCTACATAATGGATATGATGGCAGAAAGCATTTAACCCACTCAGCGAGGCACTCTCCACACAGAGCGGGCTGTGAAGTTCCTCTGTGTGGAAGTAACGCTACTCATGGAGATAAAAAGATCGTCCCAATGGCAGGTCACTATGTTAACTGACTTTGCCTGTATTTTCGACAACGAACAATCACATCTCGTGTCTGCGTCCTGGTAAGGGCATCTTTGCTCTCCAGGCCAGGTGTTGGGTATTCATAGTCAATGGGAACATAATAAGAGTCGAGAGCATCCTCCAATTCTTCGATCTTTTCCCAGGTAGAGATAGTCTCATTGACATCTCTAACACGTAAAGCCTCATGATAAGCCGTCAGTTCTGTCATCACCTTCATGGTATCTAAGCCATAGATAAGAGAACGCCTATCCTCTGCTATTCGCTTGGTATATCGATCAAATTTCTCCAGCGCACGAACTTCCACCGGATTGACTGTCAAATCACTGGCCAAACTTTTATGCCTAGCCGCCTCTTCTCTGTTCTTCAGACGAACTGTATTTACGACCACCATCGCTTGCTCCATCATTACAATTGCACGTCGTCCATTTTCCACAGCACCATCTGTATTCACAAAATGATTATCCAATTGTAATGGCTCTTCTGGTTTTTGGCCGTCCCAATCCAGAATCTGCGAAAGCACGCTGCGTGGCCCCCAGGCTCTCCAATCAGCGCTATAGGCCCAGGCCTGCTCGGCCAATTCATAGACTCTTCGCATCTCCGAAGCATAGGGTCCATACCAATTTTCAAAGTAATCCTCTAAAAAGGTCTCCACATCTGTTTCAATATCCCAAAGCATCTGCGCATAGAGCAACTGGGTTAAGGTCCGCATTCCCCAATTGACCATGGGCAAATGCATATAAGTGGCACCTCTCACTCCCATCGCATGATAATGCGGGATATCTTGCGTAATCCTCTCGGTAAAAAGAATCGGAAGATCTTCAAACTTTGAAACATTATAATATTCCCCGATGATAACAGGAGGAGTCGGTTGATTATTAAACCAACTTTCCAAAGCATCGTGATAAAACAGATTTATCTCACAATTTTTCTCTGAAAAATCGTGGGCATAACATCTCCGAATGGGATAATAAACCATCAAATCCTTTGCCTGGATTAAATTGTCAGGCACCGGTTTTTCAGGCCCCTGAATCGTACAAGTTCCCTCATAACCACACATGATCAGTTGGACGTCGTGATCCAATCGATCCTCTCGCCGAGCCTCATTCAGATAGCTCCGCAGCTTCGACATAAAATACAAATTTTGATCCGTGCTATTGCCAATGGAACGACAGGCTTCACAACCACAGGTGCTCCCCCAGGTATCAAACCCCCAGATATCGACTCGATCCGCTGTCTTCCATTTCCCCATCAGATAGCCCAATAATCCCTCACAAAGGAAATCGACCAAATCATCCTGTGAAACGCAGAACTGTATTTTCAGAGCCAATTCTTTGGAATGGATTCCATCCGGAGGAAGCCCATACCAATTTCGATGCTCATCCCAAAGGATTTTCCCGGATGGCATAATCCGATCCGGATCCAACATCTTTTCGAAAACATGGCCCCCATTCTTAAACGTCATTCCCAGTTTATTGGCCAACAGAGCCGTCAAAGGCCGATAAGGCCCCACATTCAAACGATTTCGCGCCATCCATACCCAAAGTTCAGCTGATTCCTTTGAAAGAAACTGAAGATCAAACCCCCGCCCTTCCGGCATGGAAGGCGTAAAGTGAGTCTTTTTTTCAGGGAATTTCAACTCGCTGGAAATATTAGGTGCGATTATTCCCTCTTTTCCTGGAGCATACCATCGCCACCCCTGCATCCTGAGAAACTCATAGACTCCATATAACAACCCAGCCCTTCCACAACCTATGATTCTCAAACCTTGATCAATCGGTTCGAGCGAAAACTCACCGGCTTTACTCGCAGGGTCTTCAACCTTCAATTCAAGACAAAGCCTAGCGCTATCTACCTTCGATCCATACTGAATATTGACACCTTCAAGACATTGCAACAGGTGCTCTTTTAACTCCGTTGCGGCAAAAGAAACCGTATTGCGCGTCGCTCTTTCATGTTCCCTACGGAAGTTAATGCTTTCCTCTTCCTGAGCCCAGGTGGGTACCATTTTTTCGGCCCCATCATAGGATAAAACAATCAATAAATCCTTCATCACATTTTTTCGTTAATTGGAAAATCCGAAGCGGCAAAATCCTCTGCTCCTGCCTATCTTATTCCAAGTCAATTATCCCCTGAAGTTCTTTTTTTAATTTTACTGAAGTGACAGATAACATTTTTTAAGGGATCGTTCCCTCAGCAGCGTTTAACCAAACATGATCGAAAAAAACCTGGAAACATCTATCAGCCACATCCGGGAAAGACAGCTACTGGATTCTCCCTCAAACCTGGAAACAAACGTATGGCGAAAAATTCACTGGCAGGAGAAGGATGAGATCAGTCTCGACTGGTTAGGAAGTATCGTCTTCCGAAGTGGGTTTATTCTGTCTACCCTCATCCTCGTCATTCTTCTGGGAAGCGTTTTTGGCACAGTCTCTACTCACCTTCATGCAAATGACGAGACCACCAGCGCCGCAAAAGCCCTTGGGTTCGACCTCTTCACAGAAAAGCCAGGCTTAGTGAACTTTACCAAACAACTAACCCCGCGACAGAAATGAAAAAAAGCAAAACGATCGGCCCCCTTCTCATCTTCATTCTCGGGCTTGTTCTTCTTTCCGCTGCAACCTGTTTTTTGACAGTGCACTTCACCGGAGGATGTATTCTATCCTGTTGTGAGCCCACTCCTCAGGAAGAATCGTTTTTTGCGCAACTTGATCTGACTCCTGAAGAAGAAACACACTTCAATGACATCGAAAAGCGTTATAAACTACGGCGAAAAACTCTAGAAACTGACTTCGAAACGGCTAAGAATCGCTTAGCCAAATTATTGGTAGAAAACGAACACTACTCGGAAAGCGTTACAGAAGCGGTTCATGCCATCCATCAAGTTCATGGCGATTTACAACAACTCAGTATTGAGCACTACTATGAAATTTTGGCTGCTCTTCCCGAAGAGAAACGCAAAAACCTAAAGAATATCGCCGCTCAAGCCTTAAGTCAGCCTCAATGACTCTACCGAATGGATCCTGATCTGGTATTTATTCAAGCATTACAGCGCGGAGAGGACGAAGGGCTGAATGAGCTAATGGCACGTCATAAGGAGGCTGTTTTTCGGTTCACTCTACGCTATACGCAAAACAAAACAGATGCCGCAGATTTGACGGAGGAAACCTTTGTCAAAGTCTACTTCAATGCTCAAAAATTTCAAAGCAAAGCACGAGTCAAAACCTGGATCTTTACTATCGCTGCCAATCTATGCCGAGATCGCTACCGCATGAAAAAACGCCAGCCATATATCTCTTTGAATGCGATAGAAAACACCAGCGACGAACTCTCAAAACATCTCTCTCATAAAGAACCTACCTCGGCTCAACAGGCTGAATTTAATGAATTTACCGCAGCGGTTGAGATGGGTATCAACAAACTCCCCCACAAGCTGAAAGCACCCTTCGTCTTATCTGTTCTCGAAAAACACTCTTATATAGAATGTGCTAGCATTCTCAACTGCAGCCCCAAAGCAATTGAAACACGTATCTACCGCGCCCGCAAGCTACTGCGCCAATGGTTGAATTCTCACTTCCAAGAAGCATCTAACCACTCATTCTTTTTTTAACTTCCCATTAGCTGACATACAATGAAAACGAATCCTTGGATACTCTCACTGATCGGAGCTACCATTCTTGTCGCAGGCATCGGAACCGGAAGTTTCCTTGCCTCTCCCCCACCTTCCCAAGAGAAGGATCAGGATCATCAACACGAAACAGAAGCTTCAACGACCTGGACCTGCTCCATGCATCCGCAGATCCAACAGCTTAAACCAGGGAAATGCCCCATCTGCGGCATGGATCTCATCCCTCTCACACAAAAAGATGCCAATGAAAATCCCCGCAGTTTGACTCTTTCTGAAACAGCGAAAGCTCTCGCCCGGATTGAAACCTCTCCCGTCGAACGCAGATTTCCGGAAATGGAAATCCGGCTGAGTGGAAAGATAGACTACGATGAAACTCGGCTCAGAGCCATCACAGCCCGCTTTCCTGCTCGGATCGATCGACTTTTCGTTAACTATACCGGCATTGCTGTCAACAAAGGAGAACACTTGGCAGAAGTCTATAGCCCCGAACTCTTAACCGCCCAAAACGAGCTGCTCTTTTCCATCAAACAAAACCCTCAGGGCACCGTTACTGAGGCAGCCAGACGAAAGTTACTCCTCTGGGATCTCCTTCCCGAGCAAATTCAAGCCATTGAAGAACGCGGGATAGCTCAAGATCAACTCGAACTTAAAGCGCCACTCGGTGGCATCGTCATAGAAAAACATATCAAAGAAGGTGATTACGTCCAAACAGGCCAACCTCTCTTCAAAATAGCCGATATGAGTCATCTCTGGCTTTACCTCGATGCCTATGAATCAGAAATTACCTGGCTTCGTTACGGGCAGAAAGTTTCCTTTGAAGTCAAAACCTACGCGAGTGAACTCTTTGAAGGTCGTATCGTCTTCATTGATCCAATGCTCAATGAGAAAACAAGAACGGTAAAGGTTCGTGTCGACGTCAAAAACGAAGATAGTCGACTAAAGCCGGGCATGTTGGTCAATGCGATTGTCTATTCAAAAATATCAGACGGTGGAAAAGTCTTCTCTCCCGAATTTGCCGGGAAATGGATCTGCCCGATGCACCCGGAAATCATCAGCGATATTTCCGAAAGCTGTACTCTATGCGGGATGCCTCTGGTCCCGGTGGAAGATCTCGGCTACATCGCTAATACAGAAGCCACCGCACCTCTCATCGTGCCCAGTTCCGCCGTTCTGCGGACAGGGAAGCGAGCGGTCGTCTATGTCGAAACTCCAGGGACCGATAAACCCACCTACGAAGGAAGAGAAATCAAAATTGGTTCCCGTGCTGGCAATGAATTTATCGTCATCGACGGACTAAATGAGGGAGAACGAGTTGTGACAAACGGGGCTTTCAAACTCGATAGCTCCTTACAGATTCAAGCCAAGCCAAGCATGATGAATCCAGCGGAGATCTCAGCGTCCGCTAAACCTTCTCCCGAAACCACATTGCACACACCCGAAAAGACCGGAAATCCTATTGAACCTGAAGTAATAAACTCTCTCCTAAACCACTATTTCACTATTCAACAAGCCTTGAGCAATGACGAGCTACCTGCCGCAAAGGAAAGTGCAGAGGCACTCCTCACCGCTTTTCATAAACTTCCCACAACTCTTTCACCCAAACTGAAAACGATCCACCAACAGCTTCACCCAGCAGTCAATGCCATCGCCGAAGCTCAAGATCTCAACCAAGCGCGAAGTGTCCACTTTGAAAACATGACAAAGGGAATAGTCGAATTCATCAAAGACTTTGGCACAGGCAAAAATCCGAACATCTACCTCATGCATTGCCCGATGGCTCTGGATAATAAAGGCGCAGATTGGCTGCAAAAAGATCCCGAATTACGTAACCCCTACTTTGGATCGATGATGCTACGCTGCGGAGCCATACGAGAAGTTTTTAAATGATCAACAAGCTCATTCGATTCTGTCTGGAGAATAAACTCGTCGTCCTTTTGGCGGCGGTCTTTCTCATTGGTTGGGGAGTTGTGGTAGCTCCCTTCGACTGGGAAAACGACTGGCTGCCACGTGATCCGGTTCCCGTCGATGCCATTCCGGATATCGGCGAAAATCAACAGATCGTTTTCACCTCCTGGGCTGGTCGCTCACCGCAAGACATCGAGGATCAAGTTACTTATCCGTTAACTACCCTTCTACTCGGTTTACCCGAAGTAAAAACGATTCGGAGCTACTCAATGTTTGGGTTCTCTTCTATTTATATTATCTTCAATGAAGAAGCAGAGTTCTACTGGACCCGCAGTCGCATCCTGGAAAAATTAAACAGTCTTCCAGCTGACGCATTACCGAATGATGTGACCCCTTCTCTCGGTCCCGATGCAACCGCTTTAGGTCAGGTTTTCTGGTACACCCTCGAAGGGCATGATCTACAAGGAAATCCTGTCGGAGGTTGGGGCCTTCAAGAACTCCGTAGTATCCAGGATTGGTATACACGTTATGGACTGCAAAGCGTGGAAGGAGTGGCCGAAGTAGCCTCTATCGGCGGTTATGTAAAAGAATACCAAATCGATGTGAACCCCGGCTCTATGCGAGCCTATGGCATTTCGCTACACGAAATCTTTGAAGCTGTTCGCAATAGCAATGTCGATGTAGGCGCCCGAACCATCGAATTGAATAAAGCGGAATACGTTGTGCGTGGCCTCGGTTACATCAAAAACTTGCAGGACCTGAGAGAAACCGTTGTTGCCGTTCACGACAATGTGCCAGTCACCCTTGAACAAATAGCAGAAATCGAATTGGGCCCCGCCCTACGACGTGGAGCTTTGGATAAAGAAGGCGCTGAAACAGTTGGTGGTGTCGTGGTTACCCGATTTGGCGAAAACCCGCTGGAAGTTATCAAGAAAGTTAAAACGAAAATAAAAGAACTTTCACCCGGATTACCTCAAAAAACTCTGGAAGATGGAACCATCAGCAAAGTAACGATCGTTCCATTTTATGATCGTAGTGGCTTAATCGACGAAACCCTCGGGACACTGGAAACAGCCGTACGGCAACAGATACTTGTCACTATCATTGTCGTCATCCTTATGGTACTGCATCTTCGCAGTTCGTTACTGATCTCCAGCGTTCTGCCACTAGCCGTCCTTTTCACCTTCATCGGGATGAAACTGTTTAAAGTGGATGCCAACATTGTCGCCCTCTCCGGAATCGCAATTGCCATTGGAACCATTGTAGATATTGGAATCGTCCTCTCAGAAAACATTCTCCGACATACTGAAAAGTCTAACCCGGGAGAAAATCGCCTAGAGATCGTCCATCGCGCCTGTAGTGAAGTAGGTAGTGCTGTGGTCACTGCCGTCCTGACAACTGTGATCAGCTTCCTTCCCGTTTTCACTATGATTGCCGCCGAAGGCAAACTTTTCAAACCCCTGGCTTATACCAAAACCTTTGCCTTGATCGCTTCGATCATCATTGCACTTACCTTGATTCCCCCTCTCGCTCACTGGTTGATTTCCGGTAAATTCAAATCCCAGTGGATCAAGCGAAGTTTCTGGGGCATTATCCTCGTTTTGGGGTTCTTTCTGCCAATCCTCATTGAGTGGATACCCTGGTGGGTTGGCGGTCTCATGATCCTGGCCAGCGTTTACCATCTCACCTCTCATCGGATTTCTCAAAAGATTCAGCAGACCATCAACGTCAGTTTTAATTTCTTTATCGCCATTATCGTCGCCATTCTTCTGGCCAATGACTGGGCACCTCTCGGTCCAGAAACCGGAATCTTCAACATCGTTTTTGTCATCGTCATCATCGGAGGTCTACTCGGGGTCTTCTTCCTCTTTATTCGAGTGTACCCTCTCCTGCTTAGTCGCGTCCTCAGACAAAAATTGGCTTTTCTCACAGGGGCTGTCTGTATCACACTCTTTGGGTTCACCGTCTGGCTTGGCTTCGGAAATGTTTTCCGATGGACCCCATCCTGGCTGCAAAAAACAAAGGCATGGAGCGTGGCCTACCATGCCCTTCCCGGTCTGGGGAAAGAATTCATGCCCCCACTGGATGAAGGCTCCTTCCTTCTGATGCCCACGACCATGCCTCACGCCTCCATTGGTGAAGCACTCGATGTGCTCCAACTTCAGGATAAAGCTATCCGAACCATTCCGGAAATCGATCAAGTGGTAGGAAAGATTGGACGAGTCGATTCATCCCTCGATCCAGCGCCCATCTCGATGATTGAAACAATCATCTCCTATAAATCTGAATACATTCAGACTGAAGATGGCTCTCCTATTAATTTCGCCTACGATGAGAAAACCAATGAGTTTATCCGGAACAATCAGGAAGAACTAATTCCGGACGAAAACGGAAAACCTTTTCGCCAATGGCGCGATCATATCAGAAACTCCGACGATATCTGGAACGAAATCGTTGAAGCCGCTCAAGTCCCTGGAACAACTTCTGCGCCCAAACTACAACCCATTGCCGCTCGCATTGTGATGCTGCAAAGTGGGATGCGAGCCCCCATGGGCTTAAAAGTGTATGGTCCCGATTTAGAAACAATTGAGAAAGTCGCACTCGATCTGGAAGGATTACTCAAAAAAGTGCCTTCCATCCAACCAACAGCTGTTCTGGCTGATCGAGTTGTGGGAAAGCCCTATCTCGAGATCGAAATTGATCGCCAAGCGATTGCCCGTTACGGCATCAGTATTCGCAGCGTCCAAGATGTGATCGAAGTCGCCATCGGAGGACGTCGCATTACCAATACAGTGGAAGGTCGGGAACGCTACCCTGTTCGGGTCCGCTACCAACGCGAATTGAGAGATGATATCGAAGAAATTGAAGGTATTCTGGTCGCCACAAGTGATGGAACCCAGATCCCACTCCGACAATTGTCCAAAATCAACTATGTTCGCGGACCTCAAATGATCAAAAGCGAAAATACCTTTTTGGTTGCCTACGTCATCTTCGACAAACGTCCAGGCTACGCTGAAGTCGATGTGGTGGAACAAGCCCAGGCTTATCTAAAGACTCATATCGCCAACGGTGAACTCCACATTCCAACAGGCGTCAGCTACAAATTCACCGGCAGTTATGAAAACCAGGTAAGAGCTGAGAAAAAACTCCGCGTCGTTCTTCCCGTCGCCCTTTTTGCCATCTTTATCATTCTTTATTTTCAATTTAAAAAAGCCTCCACCACAGCGGTCGTCTTTTCCGGAGTCTTTTTTGCCTGGTCCGGAGGCTTTATCCTTATCTGGTTTTTTGGACAGAGTTGGTTCATGAATTTTTCCCTTTTCGGAAACAACCTGCGTGATCTCTTCCAAATGGGACCTATCAATCTAAGTGTGGCCGTCTGGGTCGGTTTTCTTGCCCTCTTCGGTATCGCCACTGATAACGGTGTCATCCTCTGCACCTACCTGCAACAACGCTTCAACGAAAAAAGCCCAAAAACAATCAAATCCATTCACCAGTGCACCGTGGAAGCTGCTCAACGACGTGTTCGACCAGCCATGATGACCAGCGCCACCACCATCCTCGCCCTCCTTCCCGTCATCACTTCGACCGGACGAGGCGCCGATGTGATGGTCCCCATGGCTATCCCCACTTTCGGCGGCATGCTCCTGGCCATGATTACTCTCTTTGTGGTACCCGTGCTTTACAGTTTAATTGCAGAAGTGCAATTTTCGAAAAAAAGATAAGAAGAATCCCTTAAGTTTTTGTAACAACTTACAAAGATAGAAATTGCCTGAATCTTCTTTTTGGACTCCTTTGGCTATTACACCATATACTTCAAGGCCTCCTAAAAAATTTAGTACAATAACCATACCCTTGATAGATTCGTTTTCAAATTTTAGGTAAGCATATGAAAATTCACCAACAACTTTGGTTACCTTTTTAAAATCAGATATTTTTTCATAAATGGCTTTCTGGAAAAGATCGTCTTCAACGATTTCATTTCTCACAGACATTTTAAGATCGAAACCATCAGAATAGTAATCTCCTGAATGTTTATGAAACAAACCTTTGAGTATTTTTTCTGAAGTTTTAAGGAACGGATTGAAATCTAGATCCAAAAAGAATTTTTCTTCATAACAGCCTAAATCTCCAGGTAAGTAAACCCGATGCATAGAATTCAAAATTTTCCATGGGATATGAGGACGTCTTTTGAATGTTTTTTTGATTGTTTCTCGAAGCACTCCCATGTCTAGACACTTCTTTTGGGCCAACTCAGAGATCACTTTGAATAACTCGTCATCAACTGACGATCCTCCATTACATTTGGGGCAACTTTTTATGGTGATTAGGTTGCTTTGATTCGGTATCGGTTCTGAAAAAAAGCTCCTTGGAGGTAAATGATCATTTGTCAGAAGGACATCAGACTCTCCGCAAATCACACATCTCCCTGTCCTATTTTCGCGTTTCATTTTTACTTTTTCCATATAATATTTTGGATTAGATCTCCATTATAATACATAGCGTCGGGTAAGTTAACGAGCCCCCATGGGAGCACACCAATCAAATCAAAATTTGAATGTAATTTAATCGACAAATTCTATACGTATCATCAGGGCTAAAAGGATGCTTTCAATAGATCTACTAGACCCCGCCGAGATTGATCGTGCGGTCGATATTTTTCATCGGGACGGATTTGTCGCCATTAAAAATGCGTTGTCACCAGAGTTGCTGGCCAAAGCACAGGCAGGGAGCGAAAGAGTGGTGCAAGAACAATTGGATACCATCGCTCTGGAAGATGCCAATCGTGGGTATGCTCGTTATTCTTTCGGTTCGCAGATTCATCATCCGGAATGGGCAATGCTAATCGATCTGCCCACCACCTTGCCCATTGTCGAAAAAATCTTGGGACAAGACCTGGTCTGTTTTGGAGGCGGTGGCGACTACTCCATTCCCGGCGCCAAAATCCAGCGACTGCATTCCGATGTAGGTGAATTTCTCAACGACCCAAAACAGAAGGTAACCTTTCAGGATTTGCCGACTTTTTTTGTCGTTATCAATTTCCTCATGTGCGATTTCACGGTGGAAAACGGCGCTATCCGTTTTATCCCCTGTACCCACCGTACGCGTGACATCCCTCCTTCACTTGAAGATGAACCCGAGTGGATGCAGAACAATCATACCTGCGCCCCTGCAGGCACAGCCATCATTCGCGATGTGCGCTGCTGGCACGGAGGCACTGCCAATAACTCTGATCATCCTCGAGTGATGACCAGCGTCGGTTATTTTGCTCCGTGGTATAACCGCAACGAAGTCACCGCTGAAAAAATGCCAATGTCCATCTACTCCGGTTTGAGTGAACGCGCCCAATATCTATCTCGCCGCATTGTTGAAAAATCCGGCTAAGGAAACATCACTCCATCGTCTTAAAAATTTTCCGGAGTAGCCGCATGGCAGGTCGCAGGAGAACCATCGGCTTCCACAAACACGGCATCATATTCCTCTGCAGAAATAATAGGATTGTCCACCGAGCGATAATGAAACTGCAAAGCCCGACGGCGAGAGTCTGAAGAATTAATTGGTGTCCAATGAGGCAGGTTTCCGTGGAAGAAAAGAGCGCCCCCAGGCTTTAAGGGGATAGGCAACATGCCTTCCGGATCAAAACGATCTTTTTTGATCTCACAATCAAAGGTATGCTCATGTTTTAAGGGCCCCATCTTATGCCCACCGGGAAGGACATGCATGCAGCCATTCTCAACCTGAGCGTCATCCAAAGCAATCCAGATACCAATGGTACCATTTGGATCTTTAATCGAGAAATAGGCATTATCCTGATGCCAGGGCTTTTCACTGCCAATGCGGGGAGGCTTTACCAATGCCATACTCTGATACAGCTCGACTCCCTGCGGAAAAACCGAATCCAGAACCGAGAAAAGTCCTTTATGAGCCTTCACCATCTTTTGATAGTAATCTGACTCTTCATCAAACCACATATACTTCCGAACTTTCAGCTCCAGCTCATCAGCCGACAACCCGGACCAGTCACAGTCGGACTCAAGTTGGAAAAAAGAACGGTTTTCCTTCATTTGAAATGAAGGACCCGAATGATTGTTCTTCCCCATGGGTCGCCCCTCCTCCCATTTACCACATTCAGCATCGGCAAACGGTCTGCCTAATAAGGCCTTCAGTTCAGCTCTAGAGGCTTCCACTTCTTCCGGACTTAAAACACCTTCAAAGGCAAGGTAACCGAGCTCTCTGTATTGCTCCATTTGAACATCGGTCAGTTTCTCTCCAGTCAATCTAATCAGATTACTACTCATCATTATTAGTCAACCTTAACACATTCTGCTGATTTTAGAAATGGACAATTAAGTCATATTTTTGTGTAATCCGATCATGTCGGAAAATCTAAGCCAGGATTTCAGCCGTTTTCAGCGTCACTCTTTTGTAAAATTCAATACTCAACCCACGATCTATCCCTGCGATAAAAATTGGACATGGAATCCACCAATGTTTTCCGATTTTGATCTTTGGTGTATTATGAAAGGGGAAGGTCAGCTCCGTCTCAACGAAAACACCTTTAACATGAGAGAGGGAACTTGTTTTATTTTCCGTCCAGGAGATCAACTTTATGGGCGACATAACCCAGCCAACCCACTCGAAGTCTTTGCGCTTCACTTTGAATTATCGGATCATAGGGGCTCACCTATAATTCCCTCTGACCAATTTCTCCCAACAGGAGCCATCCAAGTAAGGGATCATACCCTTCTACAAACATTATGTAGAGAGCTTACTTTCCTCTCAATAGTTTCCGCCAGTCCTTTGAGCCACTTCCGAAGTGAAATGGTATTTTGGCAACTATTGGCACTGATGAAAGATACCCAAAGTGTGCCAACTCTATCTCGCGAAGGTATTAGACGAGTCATCGAAGCAATTGAAGAAGATCCGAAAAAAAGTTGGACTGTCTCGGAAATGGCCCAAATGGCGGGTTACTCCAAACCACATTTCAACCGTCTCTTTAAAGCAGAAACAGGATCATCTGCCTTAAATTACGTCACCCAATATCGGATACATCATGCTTCTCGGCTTCTACGCGAAAGCAGTCTCACCATCACAGAGATCGCGGAGAGTCTTGGTTTCTGCGATGTCTATTTTTTCTCCCGACAATTTAAAAAAATTACCGGATTACCTCCCGGGAAACTCCGCTCGAAAGAACGATCATAACCTTTTAGATAGGATTAACAAGATCGACAAGATTGTCCTAAACCATGATTCATTCCCACTAGTTCATTCGAACCTTGCCTGATAAAAATCTACGCAAATCTGTGGATCAAAAGTCTCTTACTTCATCTAAAAACCTTCATTAGCATTCTGCTCAGTGTGCTAAACGAAAATCCTGTAGATCTTGTTAATCCTGTCTAAAAAACTCAGCCTAAATACGTATGCTCTTATAATCGCTTCTTTTTCTTAGGCTTGGGCATCACACCAATTCTTGAATCCTCTTCGAGAATCAGTTCGATCAGTTTATTGGAAATCTCTTCGAAGTCATCGCGATCCTGAGACAGATACAACCACTTGGGTAAAACATCATGAGGGCGCAGTTCGGGAAAATCTTTAATCAAAGCAGGCTGACGTTCTTTATCAGTCGCCACCATCAATCCATTCCAAGGTTCTTCTTTGTCAGCCAGAATCAATGTGAGTAATCCATTGTAATAACAGGCTCGGCAGCCAAACATATGCTTGGGTAAATAACCGGGTTGATCGACCAAGCGCTCAACCAGCCAATCCATTGAATGTGCCTTCATCTTAAAGAACGTACCATAGAATAACTCCGGAACAAATAAAACAATCCATTCACATTCCTCCACAGGCTGCTTCCGCACAGCGCAATCCATCCAGGGCAGCTGATACAATACCTCCGGCATACCCAGCGCCTTCGCCACAGGGGAAAAGCCCGCAGAGTTCGGGATGCTCAAGTGTTTTCTCATCTCGCGGGATTCGCACCGATGAACTTGTCCGTGTTTCAAAACCAATGAGATTGGCTTCATCCGTCACATAACCTTGAGTTGATTTTCCGAACTGATGAAGCCCTTTTTGCATTCGGTAAACAATGAACTCAGGTAATAATTCATGTAGTGGAGCGCTGGTAACACCTGGAAAATAGCTCGTCTTTGGTAAATCCTCCGAAAGTTGATTGTTGAGAAAATCGGTTACCCGCTGAGCTGGCGCCCTTTGTTTACCTCCTCCCTTTTGAGATGCGAGGATTTCAAGATTTTTCTGGAAAGCCAAACCCGCCAAGACTCCGTATTCTGCTCGATATTTCTCTGTGTCTTCCGGCTCGATCGTCACCACCATTCCACTATTGGCAAAAGGCGAATCGCGTCGGGCCAATGACATCCCATTTACCACAACCTCATCATTTTCCGTGGCCGCCGGGACAATAAACCCACCCGGGCACATACAAAAAGAATGAACTCCACGTTCATCAATCTTGGTCGCCAGTCGATAACGAGCTGCCGGTAATAAATGGGGTCTCTCTTTCTCCCGAGGAATATGATACTGAATACTATCAATCAAAGGTTGAGGATGTTCGATGCGAACCCCTACCGCAAATGGCTTTTGCTCCATCAGAATTTTCTCCGATTCGAGCAATCGATAAATATCCCGAGCACTGTGACCTGTCGCCAAAATAACCGCCTCGCCTAAAAACTCACGTCCATCCAAGATCCCGACGCCACATAGTTTAACTCCATCTTCACTGCGCAATAACCGCACCACCTTGGCGCCAAAGTGTACCTCTCCTCCAGCCTCAAGGATCGACTTCCGAATTGCTTTAACGACATTAGGCAACAGGTTTGAGCCAATATGAGGATGCGCATCAATCAAAATCCGACGAGGCGCTCCATGCGCCACAAAAGTTTCGTAAATTTTACGCACTGGCCCACGTTTTTTCGCCTGAGTGTATAACTTTCCATCAGAAAAGGTTCCAGCGCCACCTTCACCAAAACAATAATTGGAATCTTCAATCACCCAGCCTTCACGTAAAATCGGAGCCAAATCAAATCGGCGGCTTGAAGCATCTTTTCCCCGTTCCAGAATGATCGGCTGATAACCCAATTCAATGGCTCGTAACGCCGCAAACATCCCGGACGGGCCACAACCCACAATGATAATTTTTTTCGCTTTGCCAGAAACCAAAGGGTAATCTGTTCGATAATCCGGCTCAGGTGATAGCGGGCCATGCACACTCACTTCCAAACGAAGTTGTACCTTTATT
>JANQKU010000165.1 GCA_028280955.1 Opitutaceae bacterium | reverse complement strand
CAATTGCAGCCACCTGCCTTCTCGGCCTGAGTATCGGGGGGGCTTCCGGTTACTGCGGGGGCATCGTTGATACTGTCATTCAAAGATTGATCGAAATCGTTGATTCTTTTCCTCAACTACCTCTATGGCTCGCGCTGGCCGCGGTAGTACCCGACGATTGGCCACCACTCGGCATCTATTTTACTATAACAATTGTGCTCAGCTTGATCGGATGGACAGGACTGGCGCGAGTCGTCCGAGGCAAGGTGCTCACATTGCGCGAGGAAGATTATGTCACAGCTGCTCGACTCCTTGGGGCTCATCCTATCCGGATACTTCTAAAACATCTTCTCCCTGGTGTCACCTCTCACGTGATCGTTGTGCTAACGTTAAGTGTGCCTATTATGATTTTAGGGGAAACCGCCCTCAGCTTCCTTGGCCTCGGCCTGCGTCCTCCCGTTGTCAGCTGGGGTGTCTTACTCCAGGATTGTATCAACCCACAAGTCATCGCACATCAGCCATGGTTGCTTTCCCCTGCGGCCTTCATTGTGGCCGTCGTCCTTGCCTTTAACTTTCTCGGAGACGGACTACGGGATGCAGTTGATCCATATAGCAGCCATTAAATAAGCGCTCCCACATGCCCCTCACCGCCATTCATTTAACCTTCTACTGGAGGTTAACATCAAAAGAGCGACTTATACCCAGTTATTGCTTTCCGCTGTTCTCAGCCAGTTAATGAATTTTTCCGTCACAGAAAACATGCTTAATTAGATTGAATCTCATCATAATGCCAGTAACAGAAGTTCCTCAATGTCCCAAAACTTCGACTCACCTTGAAAAAATTTATAAACTGCATCATTGAAACGAATATATTTTCATGAATAAATGAAAATTAGGACACTTTATCAGCCATAACATGAACCGATATAAGAACACTTTAGTCTATCCAGGCACGAGAGAAAAACTGAATTTCTACTTAGGAAAAAAAGGACCAGAGTATTCTTCTTTTCGGACAGTTTGTTGAGCAGGAACAATTAATCCCTCACGTAAAATACTGCAAAAGCTGCCGTGAATACCTTAACATGCATTCTTTTTATTCTGCTGCTCGCTGGAATAGCCCCTCAATTGCAGAAACTCTTCGGCAATAAAACAGGTTGGGTCCTGGCTATAGGGCCTATTCTTTGCTTTGCATGGTTCTTAAAATTGCTTCCCACTATTTCATCGGGAACAGCGATTGAGCAAAGTATCGACTGGTTCCCACAATTGGGAGTGGCGCTTAGTTTTTATGTGGATGGACTCAGTCTTTTGATGGCATTGCTCATTAGCGGTATCGGGAGCTTTATTCTCATCTATGCCAATGGTTATCTACAAGGTCATCCACTCCAAGGCAAATTCTACAGTTATTTGATGTTATTTACGGCCTCGATGCTCGGTATCGTGACCGCCGACAATCTTATTGCTCTCTTTGTCTTTTGGGAACTGACCAGCATCTCATCCTATTTATTGATCGGATTCTATCATGAGTCTGGTGAGTCACGTAGGAAAGCTCTGCAAGCCTTACTTGTCACAGGATTTGGAGGTGTGGCATTGATGGCCGGCTTCATTCTCCTCGGCCTTGCCAGTGAAAGTTGGAGCATCTCCGAATTACTGAATAGCGATTTTTCAGCCTCTAATCATACCCTCTACCCAGCTATCCTTACCCTGATCTTACTGGGAGCCTTCACTAAATCTGCTCAGTGGCCTTTTCACTTCTGGCTACCCAATGCAATGGCAGCACCTGCGCCCGTCAGTGCATTTCTTCACTCCGCCACTATGGTCAAAGCAGGCGTTTTCTTGCTGGCCCGCTTAAATCCGGTACTCAGTGATACCCTTGCCTGGACACTTGCCCTTACCAGTTTCGGACTCGTTACTATGCTAGTCGGTTCCATTAATGGTCTATTGCAAACAGACCTTAAAAAAATACTTGCTTACACAACTCTCAGCGTGCTGGGCATTCTGGTAATGCTCTTGGGACTGGGAACAGATCTCGCCCTTAAATCCTGTATGGTTTTTCTAGTGGGTCATGCCCTCTATAAGGCAACCCTGTTTATGTGTGCAGGTTCAGTGGATCATGAAACAGGAGTTCGCGATGTAACCATAGTCTCAGGACTCCGTTTTGCCATGCCCTTTACCGCTTTGGCTGCCGGGCTTGCTGCTTTTTCCAAAGCAGGGTTTCCGCCATTTTTTGGATTTTTAGGTAAAGAATATGTCTACAAGACAGGCATGTATCTGGAAGATTACTCACACATCATTTTAGGCATAGCCATCGTCACTAATATTCTTTTAATGGCACTTGCCTTGAAAGCAGGCATTCACCCCTTTTGGGGGAAGGAGAATGCAAAAGCACTTCCCAAAAATCCTCATGAGGCTCCGCTATCCATGTATATCGGACCTATAATCCTAGCCTTAACCGGACTCCTCTTTGGTCTTTTTCCCGGATCGATCGTAACGCCTCTTATTTCACCTGCCGTTCATGCCGTAGCAGGACATCCAGTAGAATTCACACTAGCTATCTGGCATGGTTTTAATCTGCCGTTACTTTTTAGCGCTTTAACTCTCATAGGAGGCTTAGTCCTCTATGCCCTAAGGCATCGTATATGGAAGATCACAAGCACACTTTCATTAAATAAGTGGACCTTCGATAATCTATACATGGGACTCTTTAATGGTTTTGTCTCAGTATCCAAATGGCAGACACAAATACTTCAATCCGGCTCTTTAAGACGTTACCTGCTTATTATATTCAGTACGTCTGGGTTTCTTCTCGCTTATAAACTTTCACTTTTTGACGGACTGCCTCGACAGCTCGACCTCTTTGAAGCAAGACTCCTAGACTGGGCAACAGTTCTTTTTATCTTAGGAGGTATCTGTATGATTGTTAAAACCCATTCCAGAATGACCGCGCTTCTTTCACTGGGGCTTGTCGGCTTCGGAATTGCCATGGTATTTATCCTTTATGGAGCGCCGGACTTAGCTATTACCCAGATACTCGTTGAAACACTGATCGTTGTTTTATTTATGCTTGTCATCTATCGGCTGCCCGCTTTCCGCGATTTATCCAGCAATAAAACAAAATTCTTCGACGGAATCTTTGCCGGCACAGTAGGCGCTATCATCACACTACTGGTTATCAAAGCGCAGAATCTGGAAATTGCGCCCACTGTATCAGGTCAATTCGGAGAATGGAGCTACACTCTGGCTAAAGGAAAAAACGTAGTCAACGTCATCCTGGTTGACTTTCGCGCCTTGGATACACTGGGTGAGATCACCGTCTTAGCTATCGCCGGAGTTGGCGTCTTCACCCTCATTCGCGGTCAGTTTACCAAGAAACGAAAAACGAAATGATGAACTCTATTATTTTAAACACAACGGCTAGACTCTTACTACCCTGGCTTTTGCTATTATCTCTAGTCATCCTTTATCGAGGACATAATCTGCCAGGAGGCGGGTTCATTGGCGGATTGGCTGCAGCAAGTGGATTCATTCTTTATGTGCTAGGACCAGGCATTGATAAAGCACGCCAAGTCCTGAAGATCCATCCTGAGACTCTCATTGGCCTTGGGTTGCTCATCTCCATGGGCAGTGGATTACTCGGTATTATAGCAGGAAAATCTTACATGGCTGGCCTTTGGATGACCGGCTTTACCCTGCCTTTACTTGGCAAAGTCCATTTAGGTACCCCTCTTCTTTTTGACATCGGAGTCTACTTGGCAGTTGCCGGTTTCACATTGTTAACCCTCTTTGCCTTAGCGGAGATTAAAGAATGAACACCCTTATAGCTATCGTTATTGGTGCACTCGCAGCAGGAGGCGTTTACTGTCTCCTGCGTAGGAGTTTGATGAAACTGATTATCGGCATCGCTTTACTTAGCCAATCGGTCAATCTTATCGTTTTCAGCGCTGGCGGGCTTAAGCCCGCTTCACCCCCTATTATTGAAAGTGACCAGCAAATCTTGCAGGGGAACTACGCTGACCCACTGCCCCAGGCTCTGGTCCTGACCGCCATCGTCATTGGTTTTGGACTCATTGCCTTTAGCCTAGCGCTCATCCACCAGACATATCGGGCCACAGGTCATGATGATATCCAATCACTCAAAAATACGGATACGTAATGTTTATCATCAATGATGAATAACTTAGTCATTTTACCCATTTTTGTTCCTTTTATCTGCGCGGTCTTATGCCTGATTTTCAGAAGTACCAACGCACAACGCTTTCTGAGCTTGTCAGGTGGCGTTGGCGCTACCTTAGCTGCTGGGCTTCTACTGCAAATCGTTCATCAAGAAAATCATCTCGTCCTTCATTTAGGCGGATGGTCGGCTCCTTTCGGGATTGTTTTGGTCGCCGATTTATTCAGTTCTATTATGGTGCTTATCTCATCCATCATGGGCATACTTGTCACCGTTTATTCATTACGAGACATTGATGAACGGCGCAAAAAACTATACTATTTCCCCTTATTTAATTTTTTGATCATGGGCGTCAACGGCGCCTTCCTCACCGGAGATATCTTTAATTTATATGTTTGGTTTGAAGTGATGCTGATTGCGTCATTCGTCTTATTAGCTTTAGGGGGAGAAAGACGACAACTCGAAGGCGCTTTCAAATATGTTGCCATCAATCTTGTCTCATCTGCCTTATTTTTGGCAGGTGCAGGGCTCCTTTATGCCAAAGTTGGCACATTGAACATGGCTGATATCGCTTTAAAATTATCCGACCAACCCGATTCCATCCTTATTAACAGTACAGCCACCTTATTCCTTATCGCATTCGGGGTAAAAGCCGCTCTTTTCCCTTTTTTCTTCTGGCTACCCGCATCCTATCATACACCGCCTACAGCAGTTTCCGCCATCTTTGCCGGATTACTGACCAAAGTTGGAGTCTATGCTTTGATCCGCTCGTTTACCCTGTTCTTTAACGAAAATTTCGCAGTCGCCCAAGATTTACTCCTGGGATTGGCCGCTTTGACCATGATCACGGGCGTCTTGGGGGCAGCCGCTAAATATGATATTCGAAAAATACTTTCTTTCCACATTGTTAGCCAGATTGGCTATATGATCATGGGACTGGCTTTACACACATCGTTAGCACTGGCTGCCACCGTTTTTTATATCATTCATCATATCATTGTTAAAACAAATCTCTTTCTCATCGGTGGCATCGTTGAAAAACTCAAAGGCACAGGGGACCTCTCAAAACTAGGAGGTCTTTATAAAGCATTACCTTGGCTCGCAGTTTTATTTTTTATCCCCGCTTTTTCTCTGGGAGGGATTCCCCCTTTGTCGGGATTTTGGGCAAAGTTTGGCCTCATCAAAGCCAGTCTGGAAATAGAAACCTATTGGATAGCAGGCATCGCTTTAGTTGTCGGTATCATGACATTATTTTCAATGACAAAAATCTGGGTTGAAGCTTTCTGGAAAAAAGAACCCCAAGCTTTGCTAAATCATAAAACCCAAAAAAACCTGAAACTGCTTTACGCACCTGCCATCATCATGGCTGCCATGACGATTTATTTGGGACTGTTTGGCCAAAGTGTATTTGGTCTAGCTGAACGCACAGCAGAACAACTCCTTAATCCGTCACTCTACATTGAGGCAGTTTTGGAAATCGAACTCTAGCAAACAAATGAAACGCATCCTGGCCTTTCTCGAACTTAGCCTATTTTACGGCAAAGAAATTATCCTATCAAATTTTCGTATCGCTCATGATGTTTTAACGCCCACCCTGCACATGAACCCCAAAATGGTCGAAATAGAGCTGGAACCAGATCTTACCGACATCCAACTCACCGCTTTGGCTAATTTGATTACAATGACACCGGGAACACTCAGTATTGATATAACCCAAGATCGAAAAAAACTTCTCATCCATGCCATGTACGTTGATGACGCTGAGACACTCGAAAATGTCATTAAAGATGACTATGAAAGGAGGATTTCAAATGTCTTTTAATCCTGATTCAGTAAATATCGTAATGACCTTACACCCGCAGGTTGCTCTTTTAGCTCAACTGATGTTGATAGGCGCATTATTTCTCGCTCTCTTCAGGCTGATTCGAGGGCCAAATACAGTAGATCGGATTGTTGCTCTCGATTTGATTGCAGGAGTGATTCTGGCTTTAACACTTTTTTATGCCATCACCCAAAACAAAATTCATTTCATGAATGTCGGGTTGGCTGTTGCAGTCATCGCTTTTCTGGGAACGGTCGCCATGGCGCGATATTTGGAAAAAAAATACCTAAAAAGGGAAATCGAGAAAACCCCTGAAAGTCATCACACATCATCGAATAAGCAAAATCCCCCTTCATCAACTAACCATTAACGGATGTCTATCATAGCAATCATTATTAACGTCCTGGTTCTAATCGGAGCTTCCTTTGTTTTAATTGCGGCCCTTGGAGTATTCCGATTTCCTGACTTCTACACGAGAATTCATGCAGCCACCAAAGCGGGAGCTTTTGGAGGAGCACTCTGCGCCTTGGCCGCTGGATTACATTTCCTGAGCGCTTCTGGTTTTGTACAAGCCATCTTAATCATTTTCTTCTTTTATATAACAACCCCGGTTGCCGGTCATCTTTTGGGGAGAGCCGCTTATTTGGGCAAGGTTTCCCTATATTCTAAAAATCGAATGCCATAATCTGAAGACTGTGAACTATCCGAGTGGCTCAAGAGCCCCTCGCTTCTCATCCGACAAGGACCTTACTGAAATCCCGAGACTCCTGTTCGTCTCCTTTGTGTTTCCAAAAAGAGAATCTCATTCTCCTCTATATTCGCCAAATTGACCTCTGCGCCCAATTCCTTGAACAAACGATTCAGAATTTCGACCTTTAACCCTCCCCCAGAACCAATCCACCATCCGGGTAATTCAAAGATCAGCTGTTCGAGACTAAACTCATCCTTCAAGGCCTTCACTAATTCCACTCGAAGATCTTCTCCATCAAGCAAATCAGCCGCTTCAACAAAAACTTTCCAGGCCCCGGCCTCAAGGCATTGTTTCACATCGGCTACAAACGGCCCTACTTCTGTCGCTGAAACCTTTGAACCAACTTCTCCTAATACAGTAAAGCCATGCTCCTCCCTCGCCTTTCGAATTAAGCCCGTTTTAAAAGCTGCTTCAAAAGGAACCGTATTATCGGAGACTTCGATCATATCGAAACCAGCTTCTCCGGCTTCTTTTAGAAAAACATCTTCCAACCCCTTGCCCACCGCATATTCAAGATATTGTCCCCCTGGGAACGGTTTAACGTCATATTCACGATAAGTTTTCAGTTTAGCGGATAACACATCCCCTTTCAGTAGGCCTGCTATTCCGACAGCGATCTTCGCTAAATCAATGTAAGCTCCGGATGTTTTTAAAAGATCTTCCTGTGCCTTCGGGCCTATTCCCCAATCGATCAACATGGTTAAACCTGTTTCGCGAGGTTTTTCAGAACGTGAAGGTACCGGTATTCCGGAAAAAGCATGTGAAGACTTCATGATTCCCTATAAATAGGGGCACCTGGCAAACAGGCACAAGGTCAATCTATTCGATATCATCTAGCCAATATAAATAAGTAGGTATGGAGGAGGGAAGACTCTCTCTAATAAATGTTCACTCATTGAGATGATACTTTGATTTCAGTTGATTCACCCGCTCCAAAGAACAGACTCGCGCGCATGATTATCGACTTGAATGATAAGAGCCCAACCGAGATTTATTACACGCTCATTCAAAGCATCATTCCCCGTCCTATTGCCTGGGTATTATCCGACAATGGAAACGACACCCACAACCTCGCACCCTTCTCTTATTTTTCCGGCCTCTCAAGTAAACCACCTCTTGTATCCATTTCTGTAGGCCCTAAAGGCCCCGGTCATAAAAAAGACACCTGGCGCAATATTGAAGAACGTCACGATTTTGTTATTCATATCGCTCATGAAGAAATGGCAGAGACTGTTACTGCTAGCTCAGCCAGCCTACCCGATGGTGAATCAGAAATCGATCACCTTGGTCTCGAAACCATCCCCGTAGAAAACTGGCCCCTTCCACGGTTAAAAGAATGTCGCATTGCCCTGCTCTGCGAGAAATTCGCCATTCATGAAATAGGCGATGCGCCGATGGGACTCATTCTTGGAAAGGTAAAAGCCATTTACCTGGAAGATGGCGTTGCTATCACAGAAAACAATCGCCTCAAAATCGATGCTAAGAAACTGAATCCCCTGGCACGCCTCGGAGGCGATGACTATGCTGTCTTGGGTGATATCATTACCGTCAAACGGCCAAAATAGAAGAGCCGGCAACAAAAGCTCGGTCTCTGTTGTCATTTTCGAGTCCGCTCAAACAAATGAAAAAAACACATACCTTCATTCAAATCGGAACAGGAGGCCGTGGCTCCTGTTACTGTCAATACCTCAATGAGCCCCTGATTAAAGAAGATCGGATCCAACCCGTTGCTGCGGTGGACATCATTCCCGAAAACCTGAAAGAAGCCAAAAAAGGTTACGGTTTACCCGATGAAAAATGTTATACGGATTTAGATAAAGCGCTCTCGGAAAACGAAGCTGATTTTGTCCTAATTGTAACGCCACCTGCTTTCCATGAGGCAGCCGTCGATGCCGCGCTCGCTTACGGATGTGATATTCTCAGCGAAAAACCGATTGCCGACACATTGGAAGGCTCAGCCCGCATTGCGGCAAAAGTTCAAGCAGCAGGTCGGAAAATGGCTGTGACTATGAGCCATCGCTTTGATCAGGACAAAACAACCCTCCGAGAAGAAATTCAATCGGGGAATCACGGTGATCTCGATTATCTCATCATGCGATTTACTTGTAACTGCCGCAAATTCGGCGCATGGGGAACTTCTTTCCGCCATACTATGGCCAATCCCTTAATAATCGAAGGAAGTGTCCATCATCTGGATATTCTTGCAGATATGGGAGGCGCAAAATGTGATACACTTTACGCTCAAACCTGGAATCCACAATGGGGAGAATATAAGGGTGACTCTCAAGCACTGGTGACCATGCATTTAGAAAACGGAGTGCGCGCCTTTTACGAAGGAGCTAAAACCAATGCAAAGCTTTTAAATGGTTGGAGCCATGAATACATTCGTGCCGAAACAGAAAAGAGCACTCTCATTCTGGATAATCGAGAACTCACTGCTCATACGATTGAAGCCTCTGACGAAATCAGGCCCGAACCAACCACCTCAACTATTAATCTTCGAGAACAAAAATATTGGAAAGACACCTGGATAACCGAACAGTTCTGCGACTGGCTCGACGGAGGAGCTCCATCCCCGACCAATGTGGAAAACAATCTCCAATCAATTGCTCTCATCTTTGCAGCCATTGAAAGCAGCCGAAGCGGTGAACCAATCAACGTTCAGGAATTTTTACAAACCGCCAAAAAAGAAGTAGAATCTGCACTCAGGACATAATAAACCGTAAAACCATCCTATCTTAAAAATCTTTATCCAAACGATTTTATTAGTTTTATAAACTCTAATCTATGGATCTATATGCCATCACAGCCTATACTATTGGTATAGCACTGGACTTTATCTTTGGAGACCCTCGGCGCATGCCTCATATCGTTAGGGTCATCGGCTTTGTTATCGGCAAAGGTGAATCTATTATGGTCTCCTTATTAGGACGTTCTGTTTTAGCAGGCATTTTTTTCTGGATAGGTATTGTCGCTTTATTTGTAGTTGCCTACTTAATACTTTCCCACCTTCTTTTCATCACAGATCCCTGGCTGAAAGTCGTTTTTGATGCCCTTATCATTTTCCAATGCATCGCTTTCAAAGATCTCGTCAAGCACGTCAGAGCGGTCAAACAAGCCCTTAGCAAAAGTATTACAAAAGCCCGTCAACGTATATCCTGGATCGTCGGGCGTGACACTGACCGTATGGACAAATCCGATGTTTGTCGCGCCGCCATTGAAAGTGGCTCAGAGAACTTGAATGACGCCGTCATTGCCCCTCTCTTCTGGCTTGCACTTTTCGGACCAATTGGAGCCCTCGTCTTTCGTATCGCTAACACCCTGGACGCCATGGTCGGCCATCGAAACGAGCGCTACGAAAAACTCGGCAAAGCCTCTGCCCGCATTGACGACTTGCTCAACTTCATCCCTGCCAGATTGTGCTGCCTTCTTATTCTTGGATTTAGAAACTCACTTCACTGGAGACATCTTCGGACTGACGCTATCAAACATCCCAGCCTGAATGCCGGTTGGCCAGAAGCCGCTATGGCAAAACGTCTCAACGTTGTTATTGGAGGCAAAATGTATGAAAACGGACAACTTGTTCAGACAGCTGAAATGAATGCCGGTGCGCCTCAACCGACACCTAACGATATCGAACGGAGTATCCAGGTCATGAGCTACGCATATTTTGCTATGATTGCGATTGTTTTTGCTGTAACAATCCTTCCAATACCTTGGCGATAACAACAAATTTTTATCCTGTTGCCTAGAATTTGCTATACATTCGGCTTCATTTCACTCAAACTCGTCTCCTTAACGTTCTTTAATTTTCGATTTTTTGCAGACTAGGAAACGCCGTGAAAACCGGCGACAGTCGCGCTACGGTAACAAGTCACGTCATACCTTCAGAGCTAATGGCTTCTGGAAAATTCTTTCAAATGGATCTGGCAAGGTGATCTTTTAAAAAAGATCACAAAACTTGGAGTCCGATCACTAGCTGCAAGATCAACCCTCGCATTCGTCGATTGGCGAAGGCGAACTTGTCGCTCGAACAAGAAAGTTGGCTAAATACTCCAAAGAGCTTAGTGCTCATTTTCTGGATCATTGAACCGCGCACTTGATTGAGCGGCGAATCTTAAAACTAAAACAATGATACCAGAAACAAAATACAATCTTCGGACCGTCGTCACAGCCGGTCTGGCGCTTCTCTGCGCTGCTTATCCTGCGCGCTCACAGGATAACAACGAAAATGACGTTCATACGCTCGACAAATATGTTGTCGTCGCTAACCGATACGAGGTGCCTATCGACAAAGTCGGCAGCTCCGTCGAAGTTCTTGAAAGCTTTGATCTCGAGAAAGGAAGCCAGTCTTTCTTACTCGATTTTATGCGTGAGGTCCCCGGTTTCTACCTGCGCAATAATGGAGGACCCGGCGGTTCCTTTGGCATCACGACACGCGGCCTGAATTCAAATCGCCCAACGGTTCTCATCGATGGAATCAAAGTGAGTAACCCATCCAATGGCCAGATCATCAACTTCGGCAATCTCTATGGGAGCAATATTTCCCGGGTTGAAATTCTCAAAGGCCCACAAAGTTCTCTCTATGGAGCGGATGCGCTGGCTGGAGTCATCAGTATTCAATCCAACGCCGATTCTCTCGGAGGAACAATTGAACTGAGCGCCGGATCCTTTGACACCTATGAAGCTTCTTTTGGCTATAGTGGCAAAGAAGGACCTCTCAGTTGGTCCTTCAACGCAAGTCGTTACGACAGTAAAGGTTTCTCGTCGCAACCCCCCTCTTTCGGACCTGAATGGGCAGATGATGATGGTTACGAAAATACCACCTTTTCCACCAAACTGGACTATCAGATTGGCGAAAACTCTGAACTTTTCCTCATCGCTTATTATATCGATAGTTTTTCAGAATTCGATCCAGGCACTCCTGCTCCCTGGCTCACTAATCCGAATCCGGACAATTATTCCGAAAACGAGCAGCTTTTCGCTAGATTGGGCGGCAAGTTTCAGATCTCAGATAACTGGAACAGCCAAGTCAGTGTGGCCCATTCTGATGTCGATACCATCTCCTACACTGGTTTCGCATACGTAAGTGATGGTGATCGTTATCAATTTGATTGGCAAAACACCATCGAACTGAATGAACAATGGACCCTGGTGGCCGGAGCTGAATACGAACTCGAAGATAATCGTACCGACATCGGTGATCGAGACAATCAATCTTATTACATTGAAAATGTCTTCTCTCTGGGCGATCAACTCGATTGGACCGCAGGTGCACGTTACGATGACAACAGTGCTTATGGAAACGAAACAACTTGGCGCAGTTCCTTCAGCTATCGTATTGAGAATATCAATGCACGCCTTCATGGTTCCTACGGAACCTCTTTCCAGGCTCCTTCTTTCTATCAATTGTTCAATCCTACCTATGGAAACACAACATTGACTCCCGAATCGGGAAAAGGTTGGGACTTCGGTTTCGAAAAGACCTTCGCAGACGGAAAGTTTGTTCTCAACAGCACACTCTTCGGATACGAAATAGATGACAAAATCAACTTCAGTTTTACAACCAGTCAGTACGCAAACGAAGAATTCTACGAAAGCGAAGGAGTTGAAACCTCCGCTATCTGGCAATTGTTTGATCAGTTCCGTCTAAAAGCCTCCCACACTTACAGTAAGGCTAATTATGAAGATGGAACCGAAGCGGAACGTGTCCCACGAAACATCTACAGCCTAAACGCCAACTGGCGAGGGTTTGAAAATAAGCTGGGCATCAATGCGACACTCCTCCATGTAGGCAGCCAGCGTAGCCTCCGCACATCTACCACAAGACAACCCGACTATACTGTGGTCAACCTCGCCACCCAGTATCAGATTAATGAGAGTTATCAAGTCTGGGTTCGTATCGACAACCTATTCGATGAGGATTATCAGGAAATAGCCAACTACCAAACACCAGGCATTTCCTACTACACCGGTGTTCGTTTTACCTTTTAATAACTTCATTTATAATAAAACAGCGGCCGATTTTGATCGGCCGCTGTTTTGTCGTATCTGCATCTAAAACAACAAATACCGACACTCGAAAAAATATAGAGAACTTTAATCCATGATTTTCATCCTACAAAAAACCAGCAGACTGTTTGTTCTCTTTTTGGCTATCACTCTCGTTTCCCATGCTGAAGAATCCAGAGTTGAACCTCTGCGTTATGCTCAAAACTTTAAACTCGAACATTACACAACTCATAAACTCCTCACCATCCACAACACCTGGGTGGGTGCCGGGGATGATCAACAAATCTATGCCCTAGTGCCCAAAACTGCCTCCTTACCTGAATTACCTAAAGGAACTCTTGTTTTACGAACTCCTGTTGAGCGCCTCATTACGATGGCCACAGTTTTCCTCGGGCCCATTCAGGATCTACAATTACACGACTCTCTGGTGGGAATCGCCTATTTAAATTTTGCCAATGACCCTGTCGCACATGAACGGGTCAAGAAAGGCCTGGCAAAACCCATTCAATCGGGCACTGCCATGGATGTCGAATCGCTCATGATGATGAAGCCCGACTTGATCCTAACCAGCACCACCGGCAATCCGAACTTCGATGTCCATCCACAATTGGCAAGGGCTGGGCTACCCGTTCTCGTAACAGCGGCCTACATGGAAGATCATCCACTTGCTCGAACAGAATGGATCAAGTGTATCGCCGCCTTTTACAATAAAGAAAAAGAAGCTGTAGCCATCTTTGACCAAATCGCAGATCAATATGAATCCTTGGTCAAATTAACTGAAAAGCTGGAACATAAACCATCTGTCATGGCCAGTGCACCCTATGGAGGCATCTGGCATGTACCTGGCGGCAATAGCTATACTGCCAAAGCCTTCGCCGACGCCGGAGCAAACTATATCTGGAAAGATATCGACTCACGAGGAGGAGTCCCACTCGATTTTGAAGTTATTTTCAAAGATGCCAATGCCGCCGACTTTTGGCTCCACCCCAGCCACTATGACTCCATCTCTGAGCTCTTATCAGCCGATGAACGCTTTGGACATTTCCAAGCACTCAAAGAGGGTCGCGTCTTTAACAACAATCGTCGCGTAAACGAACACGGCGGTAACGACATTTTCGAACGGGGCGCTTCTCATCCCGAAGAAGTGCTGGCCGATCTCATCCAAATTTTTCATCCCGAGTTATTGCCCAACCGAGAATTTGTTTTCTATAAACAGCTCAAGTAATTTTTGCCAACGTCCCTTTCAAAACGAATGCTCCAGGCTTTCATAAGACATAGTCGCTATAGGCTCCCCTTCCTTTTCGGAGCGATGGGACTTATCCTTTTGGCATTTTTCACGGCAAATATCTGCCTCGGGTCTGCCTGGATTTCAATCAGCGATGTCTGGTCTGCTTTACTGCAACAGGATTCAGTAGACCCAGTCGCCGGCCAGATCATCATGGACTTTCGCATGCCCCGGGCTCTAACCGGTCTGCTCGCGGGGGCTGCTCTGGCAACAGCTGGGCTGCTCATGCAAACCGTATTTCGTAATCCCTTAGCCGATCCTTTTGTCTTGGGAGTCAATTCCGGAGCCAGCTTAGGTGTCGCGATTGTTTTGCTTATTTTGGCTCCTTCCGGAGTGACTCTGACTCAAAGCCTCGGATTTTCCGGTCACTTGCTGGTTGTCATCGCCGCTTCCTGTGGCGCAGCTGCTGTCCTCGTCGTTATCCTCCTATTTGCTCAAAGAGTAGATGTTATGTCACTCCTCATTCTCGGCCTAATGCTCAGCTATGCCGTTGGCGCTGTTGTCAGCATCCTCATGTTCTATAGCATGGCCGAACGAATACAGTCCTTCTATTCATGGTCCTACGGTTCCTTCGCCAATGTAACCTGGAGTCAAATGCGCGTTTTTCTCCCTTGTATGATTGGCGGTATCGGAGCCATTTTCTTTCTGGCAAAGCCATTGGATGCCATGCTCATGGGAGAACGCTATGCAGAAAGTCTTGGTACTCACGTAAAACCGACTCGTATGATCACACTCGGCCTAGCCTCATTATTAGCCGGAGCAGTGACAGGTTTTTGCGGTCCCATTGGTTTCCTCGGTATCGCTGCCCCACACCTTTGCCGTTACCTATTTCAAACCTCCTCTCACCACATCCTCATTCCCGCTTCCCTATTAGCTGGAGCCATTATTGCTCTCGGTGCAGACCTTATCGCCAAAGCTCCAGGCTTCGATGGTGCCTTACCGCTTAATGCTGTAACAGCACTCATCGGAGCACCCGTCATCATTGCTGCGCTCATGAAGCAACGTAATTTACGAAAGGTATTCGGGAAATGAAGACAAAAGTTGATAGTCAATTTCCCCTGCAAGCAAACGACCTCAGTATTGGGTATTCGCAAAAGGGGCATCACTCCAGAACAGTCGCATCAAACCTCAATTTAAAGCTCAATCAAAGCGAATTCGTCTGCTTACTCGGTCCAAATGGAGTGGGTAAGTCAACCCTCATTAGAGCTTTGGCTGGCATGGACAAACCACTAAAAGGAAATGTGCAAATTGCAGGCTCTGATATTCGCGACTTAACACCGAAAGAACGCGCACGACAAATCAGTGTCGTCCTGACAGAAAGCTTGCCCATTGGCATGTTTTCCGCAGATGCCATTGTCGCTCTCGGACGTCATCCACACACTAACTGGACAGGGACCCTCTCAGAACATGACCGAAAACGGATTGCCGAAGCCTTGCACGCAGTAGAAGGAGAAGCTCTCGCAAAACGTCAAGTTTCCGAACTCAGCGATGGAGAAAGACAGAAGATAATGATTGCTCGAGCTCTGGCCCAAGAAGCATCGATCATGTTACTTGATGAACCCACTGCCTTTCTCGATTTGCCACGAAGAGTGGAACTAATGCTCACGCTTCGTGATCTGACGCGCAGAAAAGGTCTCAGCATTTTACTTTCGACCCATGATCTCGACTTAGCTCTTCGCTGTGCAGACAAGCTTTGGCTATTTGGAAAAGATAACAATGTCATCGAAGGCATTCCCGAATCACTGGCTCTTGATGGCTCTATTGAAACTGTTTTCGGTTCGGAAAACCTCGATTGGGACGCCGAACATGGCTCCTTTCGCATGCATCGCAATCCCTGTACCTCTGTATGGATCGAAGGCAAAGGCACTGCATTAGCCTGGACCCGAAGGGCTTTAGCCCGAATCGGCTACGGCCTCGCTGATTCTCGGGAAAATTCACAGTTTATTGTGACAATCTCAGGAGATCCTCAAAATCTTGAATGGATAGCCACAGATCACGACCTCGGTCATCACTTTAACTCCATCGAATCACTCGTGACGTGGATGCAAAAACCCAATAATGGCGAAGACAATCGTCCCGATCCCCATTACTCTCCTGCGAAATGAAAATCGGTTCTTATTACGACAACCTCGAACTCTTCCGGAAAGAAAAGATCGTCTACGCTCATTTTCTCAAACCCCACCGCGTTCTTTCTACCTGTCGCTATAACGGTGGTTTACGGGAAGATATTGAATACCTCTACAATCATCAATCTTGTGAGCCCTCTAAGCACGTAGGTAACGACCTATCTCAAGTGGCGACACGGGAACCAGAACGCTATCAGAAACGAATCTGCTCTAAGGCAGGATTACCCTACGAAACATCTGCCGGGCTTGGCACCGCTGCTAACATCAATAACGCTGCCATCGCAAACGCGACCTTTCGAGAGCTCAAAGTTATCGCTGTCACAACTGCTGGCGTTGGGACCAATGGTGGACGAGCAGGAGACCCGGCAAGCTATTGCCAAACCGAAAATGGACCCGAAAGCCTGGGGAAACCAACACCCCAAGCTGGCACCATCAACACTATGCTTTTCCTCAGCGAAGAACTCACCCCAGGAGCCCTTGTCGTTGCCTCTACTTTGATCGCTGAAGCTAAAGCCAGTGTTTTACAGGAATTAGCCGCTCCCTCACGCTATTCAGACGGAATCGCCACTGGCACTGGCACAGAC
>JANQKU010000152.1 GCA_028280955.1 Opitutaceae bacterium | reverse complement strand
GAAAATCTTTTTTTTCTTTGCCGCTCCAAATTACTTCCGAAAGGGCCTGCATACGTGGGTAAATCATGTACTCCACGTTTTCCGGTTTTTTCATATATTCGGTCCAGACATTGGCCTGTGCTCCGAGAATGTGTTGAGCTTCTTTGGTTGTCAGGGATTCCGGGATAGGGTGGTAATGGTATACTTTTTCAAGTGGAGTCAGGCCACCGATGGCCAGTGGCTCGTTGGGGGCGGCTGCTTGGTAAAAGTCGAAATAACAGTAGTCGGAAGGTGTCATGATGACGTCATGCCCCAGGCGAGCTGCCTCGATGCCACCTTTTTCACCGCGCCACCTCATCACGGTTGCACGAGGGGCCAGACCACCCTCGAGGATTTCATCCCATCCTATCAGTTTACGGTCATGCTTGTGGAGAAAGCGTTCAATCCGTTGGACAAAGTATGATTGCAGCTGATTCTCATCCTTTAGCTTTTCGTCACGGATAATTTGCTGACACAGTGAATTGGTTTCCCACTGGGTTTTGGGGCATTCATCACCGCCGATGTGAATGTAGGGGCTGGGAAAAAGTTCCATTACTTCGGTCAGAACATTTTCCAGGAAGGTAAAAGTCTGCTCTGACGGACAAAAAACATTTTCAATGATACCCCATTGGGTCGCGACCTCCAGAGGCTCCTGAAGACATCCCAGCTCGGGATAGGCTGCGATGGCTGCCTGAGCATGCCCGGGCAATTCAATTTCCGGGATGATGGTGACAAAGCGATCTTCCGCATATTTGACAATTTCTCTGATTTCTTCCTGGGTGTAGTAACCACCGTAGGGTTGCCCGTCCATTTGTTGAGGCCGATCGTTGAGGTGTCCGACCATTGTTTCTTTGCGGAAAGCGGCGACTTCTTGTAGCTTTGGGTATTTTTTTATCTCAATTCGCCAGCCCTGATCTTCGGTGAGATGCCAGTGGAAATGGTTCATTTTGTAGCGGGCCAGAATGTCGATGTATTGCTTGATAAAGGAGACTGGAAATAGATGCCGAGCAACGTCCAAATGCATACCCCTATAGGAGAAGGCCGGAGCATCGTTGATGCTGATAGAAGGGATAGAAAGGAAGATGTTATTGTTTTTTCTCCAGGGCTTGGCCAGTTGTATCAATGTTTGAATACCATAGAAAACCCCGGCAGCATTGCCTCCGCTGATAGCAATTTCCTCGGGAGTTGCCGTAAAGGAATAAGCTTCAGGTGGCATACCGGAATCAATTATCAGTCTTGCTTTGCTAGAGTTCTCATCATTAGCAGGCTTGAGCTTTTCAGCATTGATCCACTGTTGAAAAAAACGAGCAACCCGGATCAAACCCGGATCTTCGAGGTTGTAGTCAAGCTCTGTCTTGGCATGGAGGATTACCTCTCCCGGTTGACCAATCATATTCTGCGGAAGTGGAATGATGGCGGGTTGGCTGAAGAATGTGCCCGTCTCTTCTTTTGCTGATTGGTCGATGCTGCTATGCATGAAGAATCGAAGAGATTTGCCGATTTCCTCTTGCCGATTTCTCTTTATCAGATTTTTTTGATTCAAAATGCAACGTATTTTGCTATCTGCGGTTTTTGTTTCATTATACTAATCTTGGATTGTCTGGTATAAACCTTTATTGTAAAGGGATTTTCCAAAATTTATCAAAACGAAACAAATTTCATAAATATGAAACAGGAATGCTGATATATCCCTGTTTATCAGGAATTATCTGCAAGAATGAAGGCAGTATGAGTAGTCATCCTTGTGTTGCTTCACTTTCGATGCGCATCCACCCTCTGTTTCTACTTTCCAGATTGTTTTTAAGAAACACTCTGCATTTTTTTCGCAAAGTATTTTTCCGTGTCTTTGCGATGGCTGAGGTCCAATGGCGGAACATTGGGTTGATTGATCTGGGGCGCTTCCTGATTTAGGTACGTCTCTTGAGGGAAGGTGTCTTTTTGCCATGACTCGATAGCCGCCATAAGTTGTGAACGTTCCTCCTCATAGGCGGGATGGTTATAGAGATTGTTCACTTCGAAAGGGTCTTCTTCGAGATGGAAGAGCAGACCATTAGAATGATTTTTGTTACCTGGTTCGGCTATTAGCTTCATGGTATGTGTCCGTGCCATGATTGTTCTCGGATTGTTTTCTGAGATGAGAATTTGGCGAGGCGCAGTGTTGTCGGTAAGATCCAGCCCATTCATTTTGTTCCCGGGTTTCAGGCCAACTGTCTTGAGGATTGTGGGAGCCAGATCGATATTGTTGACCAGATTGTTGCAGACTTCACCTTTGTTCATGTTACCGGGGTACTTGATGATAAGGGGAACCTTGGCCAGAGGATCATAGAGGTAATTGCTTTTCAGGATCATGTGATGAAAGCCGAGGTACTCGCCATGATCGCTGGTGAATATGATCAGGGTATCATCGTATAGTTTTTTCTGTTTAAGCAGCTTGATCATTCTGCCCACATGATGATCGATATGCGTGATGGTGGCGTAGTAGCGCGCTGTCACCTGTTTGACGGTTGATTCCGTTAAATGGTTGCTTGGGAAATACCCTTTGTGCTTGGCTAGATCATGCTCGGGACATTCGTCGGTCCAGCCGGGAAGAATTTCTATTTCGTCCGGATCATACATTTCTGCCCATTCTTTGGGTGGATCAAATGGGTGATGTGGTTTGATAAACCCAACCATCAATAAGTTAGATTGATTTATTTCCCATTTATCGATCGATTCGATTGCTCGATCACCTATCCATGTTGTCGAGTGGTGTTTGTCAGGTAAATTCGATACCTTACTGCCGCAGCTTTCAAAATAGCTCCGGGGAGCTTTTTCACGGTATTCCGCAACCTGATCTTCGAGATCGTTATGATCCACTTGGTCTTTGTCACGCAGGTAACGGTGGTAGTCATCGTCCCAACGTCCTGGACCATTTTGCTCGGCCAATTCCATCTCTTCGAATCCAACATCAAAATACGTGGGTGTGAAATGCATCTTTCCAACCGCCTTGGTTTTGTAACCAGATTCCTTGAGTAGGGCAGGAAATGTGTTCACTTCGGGTCTCAAGGTACAGTGATTGGAATAGCCCCCGTGCTCGCGGACATATAGACCCGTAATGAATGAATATCGAGATGGTGTGCAGATAGGATAGCAACAGAAACTGTTGTTGAACAGAACACCATCAGAGGCAAGAGTGTCGATATTAGGAGTCTTGATTTGGTTATTTCCATAGGCTCCCAAACAGTCCATCCGATGTTGGTCGGTATGAATTAAGAGAATATTGAGTTGCTTGGCTTTGTTCTGCATTATAGGTGGACCTTCCCCTGAAATTTCTGGAGGCAGTCTCTCTTCTATGGCACAATGCCAAGTCAGGGTCTAAGATAAAATCTTTCGATGAGATGATCGATTGTTTTTAAGCCTGTAGGGGAATCTAGTCGGACTAGAAAAGGTCTCGAGAATCATGTATGAGTGAGTAGAGCTGAATTAAGTTATCCGGTATGACAAGGTGGCCGTCTTGATACGGGTACTTTTTGATAAGTTTCTCTTTATCTTTTGCTGGTAGATTGTCCAATTCGAGGAGTTTCATGCTCCAATCAAAGAAATAGGGTGTGTCGATCAGTTCGTATTTGATCAATTCTACTTTGTCGTGACGGGGATCATTTCCTATCCTGTGGTAGAGTTGGTTGACGTAGCGAACGGGTCCCTCCAGGACTTGCAGGAACTGTTTCCCTGACAAGATGAGTATGCCAACAATTCCATCTTTTTTGTTATTTTCCTGGGCGGTTTTATAAATGTCTGCGACGGCATTGGATTTTAACGTACTATCCTTAGCTAGACTCCGATAAATGAGGCGGCAACGTTTCATGTTTGGGTGTATGAAGAGGTTTAGTTTTTCGATTTATGCCCTGAGATTAAGCATTCTTTTGCATTGTTGCAAATCCTGAGCTCCACTTATTGGAAACCCCTGCATCGTTTTTCTATCGTCCAATCTCGAAGTTTACGAGGAAAGAAGGCATGGTATGGGTTCGCGTGGTTATGAATCATCTGTCAACTCTTGAAAGGCTGAGGCGAGAATACGTTCCATAACTTCGGACTTTGCTCGTGCATAGGCATTCATATCGTCCCACGACTGGGTTGACAGCTTTCGTTTGATCGACTCATACAACTGTCGGTCATCCGTCTTTTTTCTCAGTCGGTTACGAAAGACCAGATGTCGCTCAACCTCAGGTGAATCTGGTGAAAAAATATGCACATGGACATCTCGTTCCGGAGTGCGGAGCATTCGATGTTCGTGCCAATCGGGCTCGCGCACTCTCAGTTCGTATCCAGCTTCTTCTAAAGCAGAAAGGTAAGTTGATTCATTACTGGAATCTTCAACGACCACATCAATATCAATGATTGGTTTGGCTGCTAGCCCAGGCACCGAGGTTGAGCCGACATGCTCAATCAAGAGCAACCGATCTTTAAGAGCTTTCCGAATCACCTTTGCATGCACTGCAAATTTTTTTGGCCAGCTGGGATCGTAATCAGCTATCACGATTTCCCGCTTTTCGATGCCGCCGATAAGGACGGTTTCTCGTGATTGATCTTTCATTTTATATTTAACCTTTGATGAGATCTATCCAGAAACAGTGGAGGGTTCATTAGAGTTGAGTTTACTGTTTTTGATAGGTGTTGTTCGGTTTCGATAGCTCTTTGGTAAAATAAATTACCAGATCATCGTCGACCGTAATCTTGTCGCTATACTTTAAATACCTGTCTTTTTGAAAAATTCCTTTTCCGTCAGGTATGTAACCTCTTTTTACATACAGTCTTTGTGCGCTTCCATAATCGCTGGTTAATCCAATACCAATGCCAACAAGATGTGATCGCTTTGAAATTCGTCGCTCTGCTTCCTCAATCAATTTCGTGCCCACTCCCATCTGCTGGTATTTGATTAACACATTAAAATCGATAATCTTTGGTATTCTAGCTTCTCTAAAAGGGGAGTAAAGTGTTTCCCAGACAATCGTTAAATAACCTGCGAGATCGCTATTTACTTCCGCCAACAAGACATCTCTTTTTCCCATGTTTTGTTCTTTGAGATACTTTTCATACTTCTTTGCCGGCTTATTCCATCCTTGTGCATTGAATGCGTCTTCAATGCCGATACAATCGTGCTCTGAGATATTGCGGATAACGATTTTTTTGTCTGTTTTCATTTGACCGGACTGATTCTATTGGACCCTTAACTGACTTAATCGATTCATCCATTGCCTCAACCAATCTCTATCTTCCATCCAAACGTTTGCCGGAATGTAATGAACATTTCCGATGACTCCATACAGGGCGTAATCTGCATAAACTGGCAACTCTCCAAAAAGATAAAGGTTCGTCTCTAATGTTCCTTTAAAATTATCGATATGGGCATAAAATTCAGAGAGCAAAATTTCTTTATTTTTCCGCCAATTGTCTACACAGCCACGACCAAATCGTCTTTCTTTGTGACGAATAATGTTCGTCCGATCAACTATGTCTTCAACCTCTTCGATATAATCAGGGTCTGTCGTTTTGAATCCGATTCCTTCAAGTGTAGACTCAATGTGATCAATCAATACCTCATGTATCCCCGATATCCTGTGAGGAAATAAATCCAATGAGATGAGTTTGTTCACATATTTTGCCACATCCAAGCTTGTATCCGAACTTTCATAGATAATATTGCCGTCATGCTCAATAACCGGGACTTGATAATAAGCTCCATTTGTCAGCTTGCTGACAATGCTCCGGTCCCAATTCGGAACCAATACGTCTTCATATTTAATCCCTCCATTTTTGAGTATCAGTGAAATGGGTATGCAATAAGAACTGTGTGGAAATTGATATAGTTTCATTTAATTTTTTGTAGATGATTCCCTGATTAGCTTTAGAAAATTTTCTGCCATGATTTTGTAGCCTTGTGCATTTGGGTGGATCCTATCGCTTTTAAGGGATCGCTGTGACAGGATATTTTTTATCGTTTTGGAGTCCAGGGGTAGCTTGTATTCATCTGCTAGCTCTTTATAGAGATCCGGAACGGTAAGAAGAAGACCTGGTTGGGGCACTGCGATCATGAGGATATCTGATCCGGATTCTTTGATCAGTTGGATCATTTCTCTGAGATTCGATTTTGTCCTTTCTCTGGATTGCTTTTGCAACATATCGTTTCCTCCGAAGCAGAGGATTATCAGATCTGGGTTGTTTTCTTTTAAGAGATCGGGAAGTCTCTGCAATCCTTCGGAAGTCACTTCTCCGGGAACTCCCGCATTGATGACACGGCACCCAAGCAGTGCTGCCAGTACTGACGGATAACTTTCCTGTTCTTTTGCGCCATAACCTGAGGTAAGGCTATCGCCAAAGGCGATAACAGTTGAATTTGCGGTAACTCTATCGATCCGAGGGTTACTTCCGCATCCTGAGAGTAGAGCTGTCAGGATGATTAAAACTGATAGCGTGAGATTTTTCATCTGTAGTTTATAGAATTGTTCGTATCCGTGAAACGATAACAAAACTAAGTAATGTGGTGAAGTTTTTCACTTCTCCTTACTGTTTTGTTGGATCTTGTGATACATTGTGAGGTTGAATTTTTCCATGTATTCAAATCTAGCGCTGATGAATGTTTTGTAAATACCGCTGAAATAGTGGGAGCTTTCGGAATTTTCATGGGCGGGATCGTTACTCATAAGTGTCCAAAGATATTTGCTGAGTGAATTACTCATGACTCTTTCGTAATTTTCCTTTTTGTCAGGATCTGATTCCCATATATTTTCCACGCCGGGATAGAAAGTTCCTAAGTCAAAATTTGTTATTTCGCCTAAAAGAGAAGGGAAATAAACTGTTACATTTTGTTTTAGAAGTTCTTGAGCGTCGGTTTCGGGTGATCGCTCCAAAATAAGTTTTGTTCTCTCTTTGTAAATGGGATCCAGAATGGATTCCCATTTTTCTCTCTCAGCTTTCAGTTTTTTCTCCGTTTGGTTGATTGTGTGATATGCTTCAGCGAATGGTATCAATGGCAATGCAACTGCCATCGCTGATACGGTCGCAACTGCACCTAAAGTTTGCTCTGTATCGCTAGAAGTGGTGGCGCAGCCTGTCAGAATCAATGAAATCGAACTGGTGATTCTTATGATAATTTTTTTCATATAATGTTTAAAACCACTTGCTGGTGTGGAGTTTCAGCGAAACACTAGTTGAGTAAATTTTTTTGTGATCAGTTGGTTCCATTTTTCTTACGGTTTATTTTCCGCAAGCGTTTCAATTCATTTTTTTTGTGTTCGCTCACTTTTTCCATAGCCGTGGTAAAAGCAATGGGTTTTAGTTTGTATACATTTTCTTTTAGAAAGGCCCAAGTTCCCTTTGGATAGGCATTACACAGTTCTCTCAAGGTCCAGCCAATTCCTTTCTGCAGGTAGTAATGATCGATTTCTAACTGAGGCTCAACCAGGGCTATCATTTTGCCAAAGGGGAGCACTTTTTTGCGGCAACGATAGTAATGGAGCAAGCTGACGATGGCGATTCGCTTTTTCCATGGGTTCTTACTGTTAGCCCATGTTTGTAAAGATGGATACACTTTATCGGGAGCTTCTTCGAGCATGCTTGAATAAAGTCCGCAGACCATATCACCATGGCCCCAGTTATCTAATCGGTTGATCCAGGTTTTCAACAGCTTCCAGTATTCGAGGAAAGGCACATTCTTTTTATTTCTGAGCCTTTTAAAGAAGAGGATGGCTAAATGTCCGATTTCATGATTCTCGGTCTGTTTGAAAACATGGGACCAGAGAAGCGCCTGTTTTTCGATGGGCAATTGCCCGTAGGAAGTTGTCTCTTTGAAGAAATGATTGGTTAAAAAGGGTAGTCGTTCTTTATGACCTCTTGGAATCGACTTTCGAATCTTGCCATACTGTTTCGTAATCTCTTTGTGGTAGTGTTCCAGGTCACTCTTCTTCATTTCTCAATTTATTCAATTGCTGTCAGATCCGGTGGTGTGCTGACAAACTGACGCATTTCAAATCCATTGCCTTCGGTATCTTTCATTTCACCCATTCTTACGGGCACAAAATCGGTGGCTTCACGTGTCATAATATGTTCACCGCCTGCTGCCAGCACTTCTGTTATGGCAGAATCAAGATTATCGACCTGGAAGCTGATTCCTGCATGCTTACAAACCGATTCCGTATTGTCAGAACCGAGGATATGCAGTGCAATGGTAGAGCCTCCAAAACGCAGCATGGACCATCCAGGAGTCTGTTGCACGACGTTGAGATCAAAGGTATCCCGATAAAATTTTAGGGCACGATCCATATCGTGGACATAAAGAATAAAGAGAGGATCACGAGTTTTCATGATGGTTTGGAGTCTAGCGAGTTATAAGGCACGATTAAATATGGGAAGAACCAGAATTGATACAATTGGTTAATTCGACCTCTTTAGATAGTATGTTTAGGTCCGTCCGAAGTGTCCAACCTTCGTGAGTTCAGAAATCAGTAGCCCTTTGGTTTTCTTTAAAGACAAAGATGTGGCACTTCTTAATTCCAACGTGGGCAATAGCATCCAGGCTTGTTTGAACAAGCTGCTTTCCGATGCCTTGTTGTCTTACTTTTTTGTCGACTGCCAAGTGATGAATATAACCCCTTCTACCGTCATGTCCTGCCAGAATTGTTCCAACAATCCTTCCTTTGATCTTTGCCACGAAGCTCATTGCTCGGTTTCTTTTTAAGTAACGTTCAATATTTTCCCTAGAGTCAGCATCGCTTAACCCAATTCCCTCACAATTTGACCAAAGGGAATAGATTTCATCGTAATCCGTAATTTTGATTTTTTGGATTGCAAATTCCATTTTTCTTATCTGACAGCTAGTACCCAAAAAATGATAACAGAATTAAAGAGGTTAGTAAATTTTTCCTCTCTATTTTCATTACGCCTTTTATTTCAAGAATCTTGCTTTAGAAAAGCTCTATCTGTCAATGCAAGAGGGAAGCCTTCTTGCTGTGGACCTCTTCCTGTTAGCTTGACTGAGACGCCACAACCTAAGGCCTGCTGATAAAACTTAAAAAGTTGTTCTATTGTTGGATTGTAGCAATCTAAGTTCTGTTCGAAAGCTGGAGTAGTCGGGGATGAGACGCGCGCCAATGGATTGGATACATTCTTGATAAGTGGGAGCGGCCAGGCCTCCGATTAGTATGGGAACATCGACGAGTTCTGAGATTAATTTCAGCTCGGATTTAATTTGGGCATCATTGAGAGAATGGACAATACTCAAGGCAAGGGTGCGCACCCCAGTTCGGTTCACTGCTATGGCAATCTCGTCGGCTGGTAGATTCGGTCCAAGAAAGGTGGCTTTCCATCCTTCGGAGGAGGCGGTTAGGGCAGCCAGGAGGGCACCTAAGGCATGATGTTGGCCAGCCAGGGTTGTCACAATAATTTCAGGAGCAGTGGGTGTGAGGTAAGTTTTACTATTTAGATTGGCGACAAAGGTTCTGACGGTGGTGGTGGCAAGTTGTTCGTGGACCATGCGTAATCTGCCATCTCTCCATTCGTCGTTTATTTTTTGAATAAGTGGGATGATAACCGCTTCGACAAGGGCGGGTTGATCGAGTATCATGAGCGCTCGATCCAGTGTTTGA
>JANQKU010000144.1 GCA_028280955.1 Opitutaceae bacterium | reverse complement strand
CGTTCAGTTTGTTGTTCTGTGTCGCAATGATTTCTGTGACAAAACGCTGTTCAGGTTGTGATTATTTAGCCGAATGAAGGAACAGAAACTTAAGAGATGATATGGTCAACGAATACGCCATGCTAGTCAAAAAACAAATGAAAACTTTGAAACCATTCGTGTTTATCGGTTTAGTATTTACAATAAGCCAAGTTCATTTCGTGTCAGCCGCAACAATCAATGTTTCGAATCTCTCGCAAAATGCCGTTCAAATTGCCATTGATGCAGCAGGGCCTGGTGATATTATACTCTTGCCTTCGGGTAGTACAACATGGACCAGTACTGTCACTTTAACGACTGGACTCACATTGAGAGGCCAAGGATCAGGAAGCACTACCATTAAGACAACATCAGGTACTGATGGACTGATTATCAATGATGACTGTATCGTTGAAGACTTGGCTTTCATTCAAGCGGATTCGGCAGCGCCTGGAGATGAGGTAATAAAAGTAAATGATTCGCAGGATTTCATTATCCGAAATATTTCGATCACCAATATTAGTCGGCGTGGTATAACTTCTTGGAGCAGTCGCGGTTCTCCTCATGCGACAGGAGTTATCCATGATTGTACAATCACGGCCAAAAGCTATCCATCATCCGGTGATGGAGTTTTTCAACTATTTCAGATTCAAGGTAGTGACGGTAATTCTCCTCCATCGGAAAGTACTGGAACGGGTAGCTTGAAATATGATCCTGGATTCGGAACGGCGAATGCTATTTTTATTGAGGATTGCACGCTTTCCCAGGATGCGGCGGGAGATGCATCTGTAGAACTCTATACAGGAGGTAAGGCGGTTGTGCGGCACAACACGATGACGAATTTCACTTTGGGTATTCACGGAAATGACTCATCGATAAGGACTGGGCATTCAGCCGAGATATACAACAACACTATACACAACGATACGGGAACTTCGCATGAGGGAATTGTAAAGGCAAGAGGCGGAACGGGTGTTGTATGGGGAAATACCATCACGAACACTGGAGCAACAAACTCCAATAAAATTGTCCTCAAAAGTTATAGAACCGTTTTCGATCCATTTTCCTATAATTCAGGACAGCTTGACGGCAGCTATGCTTACGATGGAAATACTCCTGTCACTGATGGAACGGGAACGCACGATGGCCCTAACAATTCTGCCGTATTATCAGACTCAGGACAGTCATGGACAACTAATTTTTATCTTGGTGATGGAGGCACTTCTAGTCCGGGGGATTATCTCCAAACTTATTACGTTTGGAATCGAACCGATGGTAGTGGAGGATTCGCGACGGCAAATACATCGACCACATTTACCTGTACATTGACAGGCGGCGTAGATAACGATTGGGACGTTGGCGATGTATATGTGATTACCAACGGCTATCCTGGTCTTGATCAAGTAGGATGGACGGGTCCGACCGTCTTCTACGGCACCTACTCAACACAAACACTGAATCCTTGGTACGCTTGGGATAATACGTACAATGGTTCCGGAGGCTTAAGTGCATTACCATTCAAAGTTGACTATATGAATTCGAGTTTCACAAGTAAGGTTCAACCCGACTCATCAGTGATGATCAAAGAAAATAGAGAGTATTTCAACAATACCGCAAAGCCTGGGTACATCCCTTATCCTTATCCGCATCCTTTAAGAGGAACTTCTACTGGTCCTACTCCTCCGGATGGTCCTACTGATCTTAATTTACAGTCGAATCCTTGACTCTTTTCTATATTGTATATTCTGACCAAATTAGTGAAGTACAAAGAATCAATTACCCAGTACTTAGACCACTGAAAAATAATTATAGTAGGATACATCTGATTTTACAAGTGTCCGAAATGAATTTTTATAAAGAGTTTCCATATCGTACCAAAAATAGGTGGTGTAAAAACCACAAAAACAACCGCCAACAGAGGCAATAAAACGAGCTGGAATTTCAGAAACTATCCGACAAATGCTTTTTGAGTAAGATACAGATGCATTACAGCTCAACGAAAGTCTGATGGTTTTGAAGTTTGCATTTATGACTATTCAAGACTCTGTGAAAATTTTGAATCCAAGCGAAGATCCTTTCAATTTTCCATTGTTCTTAATATTGACGCAGTTTTAGACTATCCTGAGCTTTAGCGTTAAAAAGAGGTAATAAGCTCAATATCAATTTTGTATAGCGATTGGTCTTCGTTTTCTTTTTTGCCAGATTAAAACTGCTCATTAAAATTTAGGATCTTCTGTATAATTATTAAGTGAAAGCGATTGGCCTAATTGCTAATTAACTTTTGAGAATGAGACCACGAATCTCAATTACATTCAAATGTGAGATACCTCGATTTGTTTATATCAACCTTATGAACTAAAAATTACTTTTTAGATAAACGCACTTGCCGAAACACTAATGTTACAAAATACATTTAAATTAGATACCTAAAAAATGAAAACCACCATACCCAAAAAGATAATTCAAATCGGTTGTAGAGGACCCAACGCATCCTCGCAAACTTTTGAATTATCGCCTCTCATTAAAGCTTGCACTAAAAGTGTTCAAGTTCTAAACCCAGAATTTGAATATACTTTTTTTAACGATGAAAAGGTCAAAGAATTTATAGACAAAGAAGAGTTGAGATATAGGAATGCATTCTACAATTTCAAATACTCCATTCAGCGGTTTGATTTTTTTCGCTATCTTGCGATTTATCGATATGGAGGATTCTATTTTGATCTTGATGTGTTACTATCAGAAAGCATCACCCCTTTATTAAGAGAAGAATGCGTATTTCCTTTTGAGAAAATTACAATTTTCAACCATTTTAGAGAAATCTATAACTTCGATTGGGACTTAGGTAATTATGCGTTTGGGGCTGCACCAGGTCATCCATTTATAAAAGCAATCATCGAAGATTGTATTGAAGCAACAAAAATTGATTTCGATAAAAATGAGCTGTTGCTATCCGCACCAAGATTTTTAAGAAATGATGCGAAAGTACTAACTACTACTGGTCCAGGATTGGTAACAAAGACATTCGCTAAAAATTCTAAGTTGCGGAAATCGATCAAAATATTGATCAATGGTTCTCGGTACGATTTCGATAGATGGTACAAGTTTGGAAGCTACGGTGTGCATTTAATGAGCAGCTCGTGGCGTAAAGGGAAAAACCCATTACATCGGATCCTTTACAACCGTCTTAATGCTTTGCACAGGTCAAATATAATTAAATCCGGGAAAAACCATAAGGGTTATTTAGCTCCAGAAGAATTCACCGGGAACCAACCAACAAAGGAATAAAAAATGTTTTTTATAAAAGAATCAATCACTGAAAATAATAGGTGACCATGAATTTACATCATTGTAAACACAGAATATCTTGAGATTAATGTTTCAGAGTTAACTTATAGTATAGAATAAACTTGATTTATCGATAGAATACTAAGTTAGCTATTTAAAATCCTCACTGGAAGCACAAAATGTGAATGCTAAATAGGGTATTACTTCCTATTTAGAATTTATTATATTTAATTAGCATTTTCCAAATTCATGTCTCTTAAATCATCGATATCTAAGGGCCTTAAGTGGGAAACTATAAATATGATATCCCGTCAGTTTATGGTTTTTTTTATATTTGCCACTCTGGCTCGGTTGCTTGAACCTCGATCATTTGGCCTCATGGGTTTAGTCTTTGTCTATATGGGCCTAGCAAAAATGATCACTGAACAGGGAATTGCTACATTCGTAATCCAACGATCAGATCTCACTCGAACACATATAAATACAGCTTTTTGGTTAAGTCTCGGCTTGGCCGTATTTCTCTGTTTAGCCACTGTGGTAGTTGCAAAATATGTAGCGAACATATACGACGAACCAGACTTAGTTAATCTATTGCGATGGTCATCCCTTATACTGATCATCAATTCTCTTTCTGCAGTTCAATCTGCTCTGCTTGTTCGAGAAATGCGCTTTCGTGAATCGACTATACGAACAATGCTCGCGACATTGATTGGGGGTATAGTTGGAGTAATAATGGCCTTTAATGGATATGGGGTTTGGGCTTTAGTGTGGCAGCAATTAACGTTTTCGATTACCGGATCATTGTTTATATTGGCTATTTCCGATTTCAAGCCATCCAAAAATTTTTCCATACGATCCCTGCGCGATTTACTTGGATTTGGGACACCATTACTTGGCTCTCATATTCTATCTTATATCTCTTCAAGGCTGGATCAAATTATTATAGGTCGATTCACAGGTGTTTCCACTCTCGGCCTATATGTCGTAGCGGGAAAAATTCCCGAAATGGCAAGGATGTTAACGCATCGACCACTTGCCAAAGTTTCGCTTCCAGCTATCTCAAAAATTCAGAATGATCATCGGCGAATGTGCGATTTGATTTATCAAGGTATGGAATTGGTCGCTCCAATCGCGTTTGCTATATTTGTTGGCATTGCACTCGTCGCTCCTGAAATTACCGTTATCTTTTTCGGGGACAAGTGGATTGCTGCTTCGGGCCCAGCTTCTTTGCTTTCTCTATACACATTGATTTCTATATTACAGATATTTTTCCTGACAGGAATTATTGCTACAGGGTTAATGCGCCAAAATTTTTATATTAACCTTTGTTCGACTATAGGAGTTGCGTTAGCCTGTTTAGTTGGTATTAGATTTAGTATAAATCATGTCGTGATGGGCCTTATCATGAACAGCCTAATTATGTCTATCCCAACGTTGATACTTTTGCGTCATCGTATTGGGTTATCGATTGTCGAATATATAAAACCATGTTTCTATCCCACGCTCGCAGCAAGCTTAATGGTATTGAGTGTTTATTTTGGAGATACGTTAATGCCAGACGACTCAAAAGCTATATTTCTACTCTTCGTTAAGATTTTAATTGGTTCCGTTACATATTTGATATTTCTTTTAATATTTGCCCATTCTACGATACGAAAAATATTAAACTCTATAGTCGCAGCGGTTAAACCGAATGATATTTCGAAAAGCCCAATCAGGTAATGTCATCTATCTTTCTGTAAGCACCAAAGCAAAATTAAAATCTTTTCGTTAAACTTTAATAAATACCGATAAAAATGAATCTTCTAATTATTAAGCTCGGAGCCACTGGCGATGTTGTAAGAACCTCCACACTATTACACCGATTTCAGGGATCCACTACTTGGATAACAGACAAAAAGAACATGTCTTTGCTTCAAAACATGAGAGAGAATCTTCGCTGTTTGTCGTGGGAAGGGAGAGAATCTGCGCGGGATCGGTGCTACGACCTCGTCATTAATCTTGAGGATACTGAAGATACAGGTAGATTTGCCACTTCAATTAAAGGGAAGCAGATTTTTGGGGCTTACTTGAATGAGAAATACAAACTTCAGTATTCGGATGATTCACACGCTTGGTTTGATCTGAGTCTCATTAGTCGTTACGGGCGTAAGAGAGCTGATGAACTGAAGTACCAGAATCGTCGCACTTACCAGGATCTAATTTTCGAAGGCTTGGGCATGAAATTCAAAAGTGAAACCTATGTGCTTCCAAAAGGAAGTGAAACAGGCATGTGCGGTGATGTAGCGCTCTCTCCGGTTGCCGGTCCTGTTTGGCCAATGAAGGCGTGGGCCTACTATGGTGAATTGCAGCGTGAGCTCGAATCACGTGGCTTTAAGGTAAACATACTCCCGACTCGACCGACATTATTGGAACATCTCGGAGATGTTCAGGGCCATCAATGCCTTGTCAGTGGCGACAGCTTACCAATGCATTTTGCTCTCGGCAGTGGCGTAAAGTGTGTTTCGATTTTTAACTGCACGAGTCCATGGGAAATTTACGAATATGGTCTTATGGAAAAACTCGTCTCTCCTTTGCTTGGAGAACATTTTTATAAACGAGATTTCGATCCTGCAGCGACTACATCTATCAGTCTGGAAGATGTTCTGGAAGCTACACTTCGCCAGTTGAAGTAGAAATAATTGAAAGGAATCGCATGAACGGGCAATCCACGAGTCTGGTAAATTTTCAAACCGTATCCGAAGGACTTCAGGATCCAGCTGAAAAAAAGGGCTATGCCGGTCCTCGCGTTGCTATCTTAACCGGTGGCGGTGATCGTCCGTATGCCCTTGGCCTTGCCTTTACGCTTATCGAGCAATGTATTCCATGTGATCTGATTGGTAGTGACAACATTGATACCCCTGAGTTCCATCAGTCTGAGACGCTTACTTTTCTCAATCTCCGAGGTGATCAGTCGGCCACGGGCGGTGGTTTCGGAAAAGCGATACGCGTTATCTTCTACTATATGCGTCTTATTTGCTATGCTCTCACTACGCGTGCGAAAGTTTTTCACATTCTTTGGCATAACAAATTTGAATTCATTGATCGAATATTCGTTATGGGATTTTATAGACTCTTGGGAAAACGAGTTTTGTTTACGGCTCATAACGTCAACATTGGGAAACGTGACGGTTGCGATAGTTGGATGAACAGGTTCTCTCTCAGAATGCAATATCGGCTCGCCAATCGTATTTTCGTACACACCGAATTGATGAAGAGAGAATTGATGGCCGAGTTTGCTGTTACTGCAGAGAAGATTGTAGTTATTCCTTTTGGCATTAATAATACATTGCCTAAAACTGATTTAACACGCTCAGAGGCAAGAGAACAACTTGAAATCGAAAGTGATGATAAAACAGTCCTTTTTTTTGGCAATATTGCGCCTTATAAAGGCCTGGAATATCTTGTGACCGCGATAAAGCCTTTGATCAAAAAGGATAGAAAATTGCGACTTGTTATTGCGGGTAGAATGAAAGGCTCTGAAGTTTACTGGAATCAAATCTGCAACGACATTGTACAATCAGGAATCGAAGACCGTGTCACCACGATGATCAAATTCATACCTGATGAAGAAGTCGAAATTTACTTCAAGGCAGCAGACCTTCTTGTGTTACCTTATAGACACATCTTCCAGAGTGGCGTCTTGTTTCTTGGATACAGTTTTGGATTACCAGTTCTTGCAACTGACGTGGGTTCATTGCGAGAGGAAATAATTCCTGGTCGGACAGGTTTCATTTGCAGGGCTGAAGACTCTGATGACCTCGGCCGATGTATTGGAGAATATTTCAATAGTGATCTTTACGGACATCTTGAAGACCGGTCCGCGGAGATTGTAGCATTCGCTAATGAGCGTTATTCATGGAAGAAAGTTGGTGTTATAACAGCTTTCGTCTATGAATCAGTGATTTAATACTCCGGCATTTGAGTGGGATATCGATGAATTACTTGTAGTTCAAATTGTCGGGAATCAGATCATACGTACATAAAGAAATCAGATCGCCTAAAGAGCACGTGATTTGCGATGATCAAGATTATAGACTATTGATAAGTATGGCTACCGCTGGCTGATTGCAACTCGTTGGCTTGTTCCGGCATGGCATGGAGATTAGCCACATCGACTGCCCGGCGTTTCTATTTTTTTACTTAAAACTCTTCTTTTTCTCATGGGAAACACACAGCGATGGAACTTATGATGTTTATCTTTGAGAATTTAGTAAAAATGTGCAGATTGTTCTGCGATTAAAGGTTATTGTGATAACGCCGATGCCATATATTGTTTTATGTTAAAATTTGGATTATTTTTGTTTTTCCTATTGATCATCCACTCTCAGGGATCGATTATGCAAGCAGCAACCTACTACGTCGATAATTCGCCTGAAGCAAACTGTGCGAACACTAATGGGAATGGCACTGAAGCGAATCCCTGGTGCACGCTCAACTATGGCTTGAGCCGAATGAAGGGTGGTGATACCTTATTAGTGAAATCTGGTACGTACAACGAGACACTTTACATCGCTTCCGGATTGTCCGGCACGGAAAGCCAACCTACGGTTATCAAGGCATATCCCGGTTCTATGCCCGTGGTGCGTGGTACAGGATTTAATACGGGTCGGGCAAAGATTATAGATTGCTCCTATCTAGTTTTCGATGGAATAGGTGTGACCAATATGAATCAGGGGATCTATATCGAATCGTCCTCTCATATTACGATCCAGGATTGCACCGTATTCGAAATCGGGCAGGAAGGTATCCACGTACATGGAAATTCGGAGTACATAACGATCGAGGATTGCATTGTGCATGATACGGGTAAAGGCTCTGCCAATGGCGAAGGGATTTATGTCGGAACGGGTTCGGCCGGCCCTTTGGATAACACTCACCATGTGACAATTCGGAATAATACGGTATATAACACTAGCACAGACGATTATGGCGGCGAAGCTATAGAGCTAAAGCCTGGAACGCATGATTGTGTCATCGAGGGAAACCTCATTTACAATAGCAGGGCAATAGGGAACTACGGCGCAATTCAAATCTCCGAATCCCACAATGGAGTCCAAGCTTGGAATTCAAATCCAAACCACATTGTACGAAACAACATATTACATGATACAGGAACGGCGATACACGCCGGAACAGGTTGCTTGGTTTATAACAACGTGATCTACGCGTTGGATCCTGGCGCTTACGGTGTGCTTGTAAACAACAGAGCAAACGACAGCCATACCCGGAGAATCTATCACAACACTATCGACGCACTTCCATCGAGCGCATACAAATCCCTAGGTGGATCTGTGGACCTACAGAACAACGTTGGACCTGCCAGCGGAAGCAATGTTGCCGCATCTCCTGCCTATTTCGTTTTTCCCGCCCCCGATGGGGCGAATTACGAGCTCGTTCCAGATTCCACTCCCATCGATGCGGGGATTGATCTGTCTGGCGTTGTCGTGGAAGACTTCCGTGGTATAGCGAGACCCGTCGGAGAGAAACCGGATGCTGGGGCTTTCGAATACGTTTCGAATAGTGTCCTGATAAAACCAAGCGATCTCATCATCAGCGAATAGATGGTCTTTTACTTGGGACAGGACCTTCATTGCTTTCAACAACAGAGACCGGCTGCTATCCAAATTCCCAACGTAGTGTCACTATCTGAATAAACCATACTTTGGAAACCAAGACCCATGCATTCACAAGCGAAATCCCTCTTTCTTTCACACACTCAGGAATTGGTCAGAGCTTGCGACAACATCGCAGAATTTCACGTGCAAGTGGAAATGGTCTCCAATCAGCTCTCCTCAACATTCGCCGAGCATAAAAAGGTCCTAATTGCCGGGAATGGTGGATCTGCGGCAGAAGCCCAACATTTTTCAGATGAGCTCGTCGGACGATACCGATTGAACAGAAAGGCCTATCCCGTCGTTGCCCTAACCGCTGACAGCATGGTTCTGACATGCATCGGAAACGATTATGGCTACGAAAACGTATTTGCGCGCCAGGTCGAAGCCCTTGGCCAGCCAGGGGATATTTTTATTGGTCTCACGACTTCTGGTACCAGTGAAAATATTTTGCTTGCCGCCGAAACGGCCCGTAAATGCGGTATGACGATTATCGCCTTCACGGGTATGAAAGGCCCGTTTCGGGAAATGGCAGATTTTGCCGTTACTAGTCCAAGTGACAAAGCAGCAATAGTACAGGAACTTCACCTTCATGCCATACACTTGATTTGCGAAACTTTGGAGCCGCGATAAACGTTTAAAGCCATGAATGAAAACAATTCTCAACCGGAGGGCGTAAGCTCGAGCAGGGCCATCGAAATTATTGGTCAATTTCGTAGTAAGTGCATTCTTGTCGTTGGCGATGTAATGATCGATCGATACGTTATCGGCAAGGTCGAACGCATCAATCCAGAGGCTCCGGTTCCAATCCTCCACGCAAAAGAAGAATACAGGGCAACAGGAGGCGCGGGTAATACTGCCAAAAACGCTTCCGCTCTGGGCGCCACCACCAAATTGATTAGTGTAGTAGGTTCCGATCGAGCATCCGAGGAACTCGAAGAAGCAGCGCTTGCTGAAGGTTATGAGCCTATTCTTATAAAGGATACCAGTCGCGCGACGGTAGAAAAGAAGCGCTATATGGTGGGTGGCCAGCAAATGTTGCGAGTCGACTTTGAGGAAACTCACGATATCTCTCCTGAAATTGAGCAAAAGGTCATTTCCTCAATCCTCGCGGAAGCAAAATCCATCGATGCTATTCTTGTTTCAGACTACTCAAAGGGCATGTTGACGGAAGGTGTGGCTGCCGCAGTTCTGACTGCTAGCAAGGAGCACAATATCCCGGTGATGGCTGACGTAAAGCCGACTCATATCAGCCTTTTCAAAGGAGTTTCTTATATTTCGCCAAACCGCAAGGAAGCCCATGAATATCTCGGCCTAAATCAACATCTGCAGGGGGGGGTACCCAAAGAAGAACTTGCGACCAAACTCAATGATACGTTTCAAACTAATGTGTTTCTGACGCTCAGTGAGGACGGTATTTACGTGCAAACAGCAGAAACGGAAGGAGTCCACGTACCACAGGTCCATCGCGTGGAAGTGGCCGACACTTCAGGCTGCGGAGATACCGCCGCGGTTGCTATCGTGCTGGCAAAACTTTCTGGGGCGAACGATACGGAGGTAGCCCATATTGGCAATGGAGCAGGGGCGGTAATTGCAAGTAAAATCGGCGCTGTCGCCCTGACTCAAGAAGAGCTCTTGCAAATCTTTCTTAGCTAGCTTTAATCCCACATGGCTGCACCCAAACGAGTCGTTTTTCTCGATCGTGATGGCACGATCAATTTGGACCACGGTTACGTGCACCGCATTTCCGACTGGGAGTTTACCCAACGAGCTCCAGAGGCCCTAAGAGCACTACAAAAAGAGGGATGGTCGCTTGTCGTCGTTTCGAACCAGGCCGGTATCGCCGACGGTCGATTTTCAAAGGATGATGTGGACATTCTCCATGGGTACATGAAAAGCCTACTACAAAAGACTGGAGTTTATCTGGATACAATTGTTTATTGTCCTCATCACCGAGAAGCGGGCTGTGCATGCCGAAAACCCGAGATTGGGTTGGCTCGAAAAGCTGAAGAAATTATTGGTCCTATTGACTACAAGCGAAGCTGGGTTATTGGCGACAAAGAGTCGGACATTGGTTTCGGTAAAAATATTGGGGCCCAAACTGCGCTTATCCGAAGCCCTTATTGGCAACCGGAATCTTTGAAGATTCAGCCTGACATGATTATTGAATCGCTATTAGAATTTTCAGAGAAAATGGCAAATGGAGAATCGAAATTCGATCGTTATAATTGGCGTAACGAAAAAATAATTACATCAGCAGAAGCTGCCGAAATTGCTGCGGAGCTTCGAGGAATGGGTCGGCGACTCGTCACTACTAATGGTTCCTTTGACTTGATTCATGCAGGCCATCTAGATCAGCTCGAAGAGGCTCGAAAACAAGGAGACGTTCTATTTGTCGGCGTCAATGCAGACAACGCAGTGACCGCAGCAAAAGGTCCAAGTCGACCGCTTATACCTGAAGAGGCCCGTTGCGCGATGCTGGCGGCTCTCATCTGCGTAGACTACGTGGTCACAATGCCAGGATCCTATTCAGAAGAACCTATGTTGTCACTGCTCGAAAGTGTGAAACCACACGTTCAAGTCAATGGGCCCGACTATGGTGAGCCAACAACTTGGGTCGAATGGGCAACAATGCAAAAATTCGGTATAAAAGGCCATACAATCGTAAAACGAAACAATTTTTCCACGAGCGAGATTGTAAAAAATATCCGTTCTACAAAATGAAATTATTACCATGATTATCGTTACTGGAGGAGCCGGTTTTATTGGATCTGCTATCATTGCTGCTTTAAATACGCGAGGCTGCGACGACATTCTTGTGGTCGACAATATTGATCACGAGCAGAAAGGTCGAAATCTCAGATCGTTGCGATTTCGCGAGACCATTGGAGTTGATGAATTTCGTTTACGACTTCGTCAGGGATTTTATGATCAATTTGATGTAAGTGGTGTGCTTCATCTTGGAGCTTGTTCTGATACAACCGAAGACAATTGGGATTATCTTCAGGACAATAATGTGAATTATTCGAAGGAACTGATCCTTTGGTGCTTCAGAAATAATGTTCGGTGTATCTATGCAAGTAGTGCTGCGACCTATGGTGATGGAGCATTGGGCTTTAGCGATGATCCTGAATTATTCGATCAATTTGCTCCTCTTAATCCTTATGGAAAATCCAAACTACTCGTAGATATTTGGGCACGTGATGAAGGGCTGTTAGAAGTCACAGCTGGAGTCCGTTATTTCAACGTGTTTGGTCCGAATGAATGGCACAAAGGTGTCATGCGTAGTGTGGTGAACAAAAAATTTCCCGAGATCAGTGAAGATCTCCCTTTTACCTTATTCAAATCATATGATCCATCCTATCCTGATGGTGGGCAAGAACGTGACTTCATCTATGTTAAGGATGCTGTCGATGTAAGCTTGTGGCTTTTGGAGAATACCATTGCTAACGGTGTCTTCAACGTTGGTACTGGTGTAGCGCGCACATGGAATGATCTTGCTCGTGCCATGTTCGTAGCACTGAAAAAACCGGAGCAGATCTCTTATATTGATATGCCGGAAAAACTGCGAAACCAATATCAATATCATACGCAAGCAGACATGTCCAAGCTCCGTTCTGTTGGATACCGCAGGAGATTCACGTCTCTTGAAGAGGCGATCGAAGATTATGTTCAGAACTATTTGTTACCAAATAAACATTTAGGAGAAGAGAGATAACTTCTGCGTCCTTATTTCCACGGTAATAGAGTCATTTAAACTCTTCATATCTAATTATTCAATGATGACGATTCCTATCGATTCGGGCTGTAATTTTCTTTTTACCATTGGGTCTTCAGAGTATTGAAATTAAAGGTGGTATGTGATTATTTTCATCTTTTGACCCGAACTCTTACATTGAATTACATTGGAAACCAGTAGATTAGTGTTAGTTTTCCTGGCAGTTCTCCGATTACAGAAAAATCTCCTTTTTAAAAAACAATGAAAACTAACAAAACAACCGTACTCAAATTTATCAAAACGGCAGCTTATCCTGAGCAATCGCCTTTCCATCCTTCCGAACGATTTCCCGAATATGGGGGTGAAGGAATCAGTGAAGAGAATCAAGTGTATAGTGGTATCCGTGAAATCCTCAGGAATATCGGTCTCGATAAAGAAAATTACGGAACTCCTGAATGGAATCCATACGGAGATTTTATCAAACCTGGGATGACGGTTTTTGTAAAACCCAACACCGTTGTACATGAACATACACAGGGTAAAGACATCTTTGGCGTGATTAATCATGCATCCGTTATTCGTCCGATACTCGATTATGTCTGCAAAGCGTTGAAGGGCGAAGGGCGAATCATTCTCGCCGACTGCCAGCTTTATATGAGTGACTTCGATAAGGCAATGGAGGTGTCAGGTGTTCGTGAATTGCTCGAGTGGTACCGAACAATAACTGATATTCCGATAGAAAATTTCGATCTACGAATGAACAAAGGCGTTCGCACTTATCTTTATGGGAGATGGAAAAGACAGAAGATTGAGCATGATCCGCGCGGATACACATTTGTCGATCTAAAGGACAAGAGTTGTTTTCATGGTATTGATCCTATGAAGTTGCGTATCGCTATCGCCTCCTATAAAAAGATGCGTGAGCATCATACAGAAACAAAACACGAATACCTTTTCCCGAATTCTTTACTTGAGTCGGATGTCGTTATCACAATCCCTAAGCTCAAAACCCATCGGCGCACCGCTATTACTTTGGCATTGAAAAACTTCATGGGGATTCCTTCTTTGAAGGACGCATTGCCACACTTCACAGTCGGCTCTGTAAGCGAAGGGGGCGACCAGTATATCAATCCTTCATTTCGTAAAAATATCATTACATGGTTACATGATCAAAAAGAAACCATTCCATTCATTCCCATAAAATTTGTTCTGGCAATTGTTAAGAAACTGATGTGGGAATCGCAAAGGATCGTTCCCTTCAAAGATGATATCTTCGAAGCTATGTGGCATGGTAATGATACGGTGTGGCGTACTCTGCACGACCTAAATCGGATTATTATGTATTCGAATAAGAAAGGTGAAGTACAATCTTCTAAGCAACGAACTATCTTTACTATCATTGATGGGGTCGTTGGGGGTGAAGGTGATGGTCCACTCGAAACTGATCCGGTCTATTCCGGAGCCTTGTTGGGCAGCTTTAATTGCTCAGATATCGATGCGGTTGCCGCGACGTTAATGGGATTTGATGTTGGTCGCATTCCTTTGATTCAAAACGCTTACACTAAAGATGTTCCAGAGCTGCCGCTTACCAATCAATCACTGGAAGAACTTACAATTATCGAAGGAGATGAGAGTTACGACCTGAATGAGCTAAAACAACGCTACAATCTAAAGTATGCCCCACATCCCAACTGGGTCGGACATATCGAGTATTGGAAAGACGATTCAAATATAACTGGCTCAGAAGAGCCTGTTAAAACAATTGGTATGCCTCCTGTTGGATCTTCATCTGAGTGTTGATTGACTCCTCAAATTTTTGCGTAAATTTGTCGTAGTCAATCAAAGAACTTCATTTATCTCTTGATCCACGTAATTAAGAAAGTGCGTAGGAACCTTCGGGACTACGGAATTCTGCCAACAATTAAGAAATCCCTTGGCGGGATCATCCGACCGCTATTCTATCGGCGAACCTATCTGCTTTACAAAACGGATATCCGCAAGGTCGAATTTCCTAATAATCTTGATTCAAACTTTCAATTCCGGTTCGTCGATATTGGAGAGCGGTCAATTATCTCACAGATTGTTGAAATGGAAGAATGGTTAGAAATGCGGCTGGATGAGATTCTCAAAGGTGGTGGCAAATGTTTAGTCGCTCTGGATGATGCTATGGTTGCGGGATTTAATCTTATTAGTTACGATCAGATTCATATTCCTGTTGTCCAATACACTGCTCCATTAGGACCGGATGAAGCATTTTCTGAGCAGATCACTGTTAGTGTTGCTTACCGTGGCCACGGACTGGGTTCAAAACTTCGTTACAAACTGTATAAGGATCTGTTTGAAGGAGAAAGATATATTATCTATGGTGCTACTGATGTAAACAACAAGGCGAATCTTGCCTTGTGCAGAAAGGTAGGATTAGACGTTATCGCTACGATTAAATATCGCAAATGGCTCTGGATTGAAAAGACAACTCGAGTGCCTTCTGAATAAATGAGTGCTTGGAGAAAACTTGAAGCGGGAATAATTGGGAATATTTTATTCCCTTTATCGAATTCTGTATTCAATCGCAGAGGCATACTTAATTCCTATCGACAATTCATTAGAAACGACTTCACCGATCCGGAATCTCTCAAGCAAATTCAATTCGCGCGCTTACGAACCGTCATAGGCTATGCGAATCAGCATGTTCCTTACTACAGACGCCTTTTCAAAAACATTGGTTTAGAACCGCTAGACATACAGTCTCCCGAAGATATTCGAAGCATCCCGCCTCTTTCTCGCCAAGATCTCGTAGACCATCGCCTAGATTTGATTGATGAACGCTGGCGTCAGGCTGCGGAAAAAGCCGAGAAGGATGATCGCCCCCCAGGTGAACCCTTACCTTTTGCCAGGTTTCGAAGCAAAGGCCACCAGTTAATACGCAATCGATCAAGTGGATCAACCGGAGCACCCACTGTCTTCTATGAAAATGGATCCATTACTGCAAGCAACTGGGCAAACGAGCTTCGTTTGCGGCAATGGTTTGGGATAAAGCCGGGGGAACGTGAAGCTAGGATGGCTAGGGTTTCAGCTGAATACCTACGAAATAGTAAGGTAGTGGTGATGCGTCGCTGGCTCTGGAATCAACTTGCTCTGCCAGGTGTTAGTCTGACCGAAGAAGACCACGCGTTCAGCGCAGGTGAGTTACGAAAATTTGAACCGAAAGTTCTTTGGGGCTTCACTTCGGCACTGACAGGATTTGCCGAATACATAAAGAACCACCCAGAAGCAGCTCCGAAAAACGGTCCTAACTTGTTGATCACATGGGCTGCGCCGCTTTACGATCACGAACGAGCCATCCTTGAGGAGGTATTTCGATGTAGCGTTACTAATATATACGGTACTCGTGAACTTGGGCATATTGCAGGCCGCTGTGAACTGGGAAACCTTCATCTAAATCAGGAGAGCATTTATCTAGAGGCCGAGGATAGTAGTAAGGACAGTGGTCCGAGTGAGCTACTTGCGACAACTCTTATGCCCACGCCGATGCCATTTATAAGGTATCGAACGGGCGACTTAGGAAAAATATCTAGCGACCGATGTGAATGTGGCAGAACTTTGGAAATGATCGGCGAGTTTACTGGGCGCACGGGAGAAACGTTTACGACCAGCGATGGTCGGCTGATTGCTCCCAACTTTTGGTGCCGCACATTTATGGATACATCTTTGGGTGAAGCTATCAACCGTTTCCAAGTTGTGTATCGGCCCAACGATGTTATTGTAATACGTCTCGTAAAAGGACCTGATTTCGGTCCGCATATAGAAAAGCGACTGAATTCTTCCATAATAACTAACTTATTTTCCAGTGCGAAACTAGTCTTCGAATACCCAGACGAGATTGCTCCGCAGCTATCAGGAAAATATCAAATGGTTGTTAACGAATGTGACTAGATAAACGATTAATTGACGAATCTAACTATGATTGAAGTAAGGAAAGTGGGTCCAGAGTTTAAAGAACGTTGGAACGAGTATATTGAACAATCTCAATATGCCATAGCTTGGCAGGCCTACGATTGGGCTGAGGTTCTATCTGAACATTATAAATATGATTTTCTGCCGCATGCAGCTTTCGAAGGATCAAAACTCATTGGGGTTTTGCCTCTATATTACGGTTCTGCTAATGGAAAACGTCCTGCACTTCTTTCAGTTCCGTTTGCTGTGGCCGGGGGTATTGTCGCAGACAATGAAGAAGCTCGTGTAGCCTTATTGGAGGTCGCTATTTCTATAAGCAAAGAAAGGGGAAATCTACCACTTACCCTCAAGCAATACAAGATTCGAATTCCTGGAGATCTCAAGACGGACGAAAACTATTTCAATAAAGAACTCGCTTTGACATCGGACCTTGACTCTCTGTGCAAAGAGATTGATCCCAAAAACCTAAGATTGGCAGAAAAAGCTCTTTCCATGGGGCTTCAGGTGGAACATCCATCGAATGACATCGATTCATTTTACAATATACTCTTACGCCACCATGCATCGCAGGGTGTTCCCTGCAACAACATTGACTGGATAAGGTCGCTCATCGAATTCAAAATGTACTCTATAGCTGTGGCAAAAATCGACGGACGCGTAGTTGCAGCAACGATGACCAAAGCTTTTAAGAAAACTGTCTCATTTCCGTTTTCGTGTGTTCTTCCAAATTCGGATGAAGGCGATATTGGGATATACGGGCTCTATTGGGAACTGATATCGCAATTCGCATCCGAAGGATTTGAAATCTTTCATTCTGGGCGCATTCCGAAAACCCAGGAAGCCATCGATTTTCGCTTGGGCTGGGGTGGTAGGCCACATCCTTATTTTTATCAATATTATCCTAATACGGGAGGCTCGACGGAATCTACCAAGAAGAGAGGTTGGAAACGCAATTTAGTATCCGCTGTTTGGAAACGTATGCCATTGACTGTTGCAAAGAGAATTGGTCCGATAGTTGTTAAACGGTTTCCATGATCTCAAAGGCGAAGGCGGATTCCCATGTTTAGTAAAGTGCGCATCAAGAGAGGGAATGTGTTTATTGCGTCTATCATAACCTTAGCAGTCTTGGTATTCTTTGTCGTGTCTATTCACAATTTTCTGGCAATCAGCCGTCCTGTTGAAGCCGAAATATTAATAGTGGAAGGTTGGCTATGGGATCGCCCTGCGCTGGATGAGGCCGTTCAATATTATAAAGAGGGACATTGCCGTTACATCCTTACCGTCGGAACCGTTGTTACAGAAAAGGAATCGCCGATTGTTGGGAAGTCGTTTGCGGATTTGGCTGCGTCTCGATTACATGATTATGGCATAGAGACGGGGGCGATAATTCCAATTACATTTGTCGAGGGTGCTTCTGGCCGAACGGTGCAGTCTGCTCAGGAAACACTAAATTGGATCAAACAAGAAATGCCAGAAAGCACTTCAATCAATGTAATGACACTTGGCGTGCATGCGCGAAAAAGTTGGATTATTTTCAGGAAGTCTTTCGGCCTCGAGTACTGTGTCGGAATTATAGCTGGAACAGAGTCTTCGTACAAAGTCACGCGTTGGTGGACGTCACGGAGAGGTATCTATCTAGTATTGCGCAACACCATGGGCTATCTTTATGCGCTAACTCTTTGACAAATTATAAGATGATAGGAGAGATTGTCATTTCTAGATTCAGTTTTTTTAACGCTAGCCGAAACAGAATATTGAAAATAATATAAAGATTCATGAAAATTACCTGCCAACTTTTTACCTTCTTAATCATTTTTGTGATCGATGCTTTGGCCCATACGAATGCATTGCCTCACGTACACCCTCATCCTCCAGAATCAGGAGCATGGGTTTTTGCTTTCATCGTAGGAGGACTTGTTTTAGTATCCATGCTCATTCGATTCGCAAGACCACGGATATACTTCCGCAAACTTTTAAAGGGGAATCGCTTTTTCAGTAAGAACCGTTAGATAGGTTTTATCGTTTTCCTTCTCTGAAACATAAAGATCGATTGAGAGGAAAGGATAACCTCGTTTCTTTCATTGGATTCCCACTAGTTGTTCAGCTGATGGAATCTCGATCAAAGTCGAAACAGCTTTAGTCAGCTAAAACTCACTGCGAAAACTCGATATAGCTCTTCAAATAATATCTTGTATGATACCTTCTCTTCTAAAACGGCTGGAAAGCTGGTTCGAGCCTCTCGAAGGCAGTCTAACCACTTTTTCTGGAGGCGTTGATTCCGCTTTGGTTCTCTATTTGTCCAAACGTTTTCTGGGTGAGAATGCCATTGGCATCATCGCTGATTCTCCCAGTTTAAAACGCGCAGATTTGGAGATAGCTCGAAAATTTTGCAAAGAGTTCCAGATCACTTTACGCATCATCGAAACAGGAGAATTAACAAACCCCGATTATGCCCGTAACCCTTTCAACCGGTGTTACTACTGCAAAGACACACTTTACCGAATGACTCGTAAGGTTCACCAAGCCGAATACCCACGGTTTGTCCTCTTGAACGGCACTAACCAGGACGATCACAGTGATCTTCGACCTGGACTCCAAGCTGCGAATGAACAAGCGGTCCTCTCACCGTTAGCTGATTGTGGCCTAGGGAAACCCGAAGTCAGAGCACTCGCTAAGCATTTCAAGTTACCCGTTTGGAACAAGCCTGCAAGCCCTTGCCTAAGTTCGCGCATACCGTACGGGCAGAACGTCACTGAGAGAAAACTGAACCAGGTCGAAGCCGCCGAGATTGCTTTGAACCATTTTGGTCTTGATATAGTTCGGGTTCGTCATTTCGGAGAAACTGCAAAAATTGAAACCCCGATTGACGCGATCGATCATTTACGTTCAGTCTTTCCGCAAGTGGAAATCACCTTAAAAAGACTGGGGTTTAAGAAGGTTCAAATCGACGAAGAAGGTCTTGTGTCAGGTAAGCTTAATCGTGCCATCCCAAATCATGGATAATTATAATTTGGATACAAATAGAGAGGAAAGACTGGGCTTTCCTGAAGTTGTTTATGGAGCCACAAAATCGGTTGACTTGCTGAAGAGCATTCTTGGTGAGTATCAATCTACGGGACGCAATGCGTTAGCCACTCGTGTTCAGGTGGAAAAAGCGGAATCTCTACGACGGCATTTCCCGAACGCTGAATACGACGTAGTTTCACAGTCTTTTGTTCTTCGGGCTAACAAACTTGAAGAAATGGACGCTCGTGTTGGCATTGTCAGCGCTGGTAGTTCAGATTTACACGTGGTCAACGAAGCCTATTACACGCTTAATTTTCTCAAAATTCCAGCCAAACGAGTGAACGATGTAGGGGTTGCTGGAATTCACCGTCTTTTTGATCGTCTGGAAGATCTCAAAATGCTGAAGGTGCTTATCGTCGTAGCTGGATTTGAGGGCGCATTGCCCAGCGTTATGGGAGGTCTCCTCTCGCAACCAATTATCGCAGTTCCCACGAGTGTTGGCTACGGAGTCGCCGCAGAAGGAATTGCTGCTCTCAATGCGATGCTTTCCAGCTGCGCAAATGGAATTACTGTAATGAATATCGACAATGGTTACGGCGCAGCTATAGCTGCCTACCGAATTCTTATGCAAATCGATACTTGAAGCAATATAGGGTTTTCTCTTGGGAGTGAGAGCAACTGAATCATACGTCTAAATGAATACGCTCTATATAGAACCTTTTTCAGGTCTTTCCGGCGATATGTTCCTGGGTTCGCTTTGTGGGCTGCTTGATGCCTATAGCGATATTGTTGAGCTCCCGAAGAAACTAAGCCTTCACGATACCAGAATTGAGATCGCTCAAGTCGAAAAAAACGGCATTGTGTGCAAACACATTAACGTGGTTGATCTTACTGCAAGCAACATGCATCAAGATCATGGACATCATCGTCACTTAAGTGACATCATCGCCATTATTGACAAGGCTGATATCCCGAAAACGGCTAAATCTATTGCCAAAGAGATATTTCTGCTCATTGGTGAAGCAGAATCGCAGGTACACGATATTCATATCGAGAAGATCCACTTTCACGAAATCAGCGGAGTAGATTCGATTGTTGACATTGTAGGCAGTGCGATTCTCATCGACCAGCTCGACATCGGTGTGACCTATTCGGACCCGATATGTCTCGGCTATGGGATGGTTAGTACGCAACATGGGCAACTCCCCATTCCGGCTCCTGCAACGGCCAAGTTGCTAGAGGGAATGCCTTGCTTTAAAGGGGAAGAAAGGGGAGAACGAACCACTCCAACCGGAGCTGCTATCCTCCGCTACCTCAATCCCATTTTTGAATCTCCCCCTCTGGCTATCGAAAAATCAGCGTACGGTCCCGGCAAAAAAGACTTTGTCGCGCCCAATGTGCTTAGGCTTTCGCTGGGAACTCTCTCAACCTCAATTGGAAAAATAAGGCCAGTCTTTGTGGTCGAAACGAATATTGACGACTGCTCTCCCGAACTGCTAGGAGACAATTTCCAGCAACAGCTGCTTAAGTCAGGTGCTCTCGACTTCACCATTACGCAGGCCCTTATGAAAAAAAGTCGCCCAGGATATCAGGTTAGCGCTCTAGTGAAGCAGGTAAACCTTGAATCCGTATGTGATTGTATCTTGGAAAATACAACGGCAATTGGTGTCCGTTTTTATCCGGTAGAACGCAAAACCCTCGATCGGAGCGAAGAAATATTGACTACAGACTATGGGAAAATTCGCATAAAGGTATTCCATACTCCGTTAGGAACGCGCAGAGTAAAGGCGGAATACAGTGACCTTAAAAAAGCATCTCAAATTCACGGTATTCCTATCATCGATCTGAAGCGAAGTATCGAAAGAGATGAATAACGAGTCCGTCACTCTCAGTCTTGTTTATTTAAAGCAATTCGTAATACGGTTTTACGACTATCTGGGGTAATAGTGCAAAGGGCCATGTGTTACCATAGACTTAGATCCACTCAGGACTAATTCTTTGCTAAATCTTCTTTTCACTAAAGTAATGCTAAAGATAGATTCAATTACGAACGATTTAAAATCGGTTGGAGTTCACCCAAGAGATCACAGTTTGCCGATAGAAAAAGACTTAGTTTTTTCAAAGGGAAAACTGTAATTTGAAGTACCAATGAATTATTTCGTGTCTGTATAAGCTTATCCATTTCGAATTAATATTATATATCTATGGAAGATTCCAAGCCATCCACAAGTCGAACGGATAATGAGCTCAGTGATATATTGCCCAGGGCAGACCAAACCAGCTTTTTAGAAGATAGCCTAATGAAGCGGAAGAAACAGAAGGGCCATACCCCAAGTTTGCCGAAGCGTGATTTGAGTCGTCCGCTATTGCTTTCGCATTCGCAAGAACAGTTTTGGTATTTGGAACACTTATTTCCGAATACTGGCGCCTACAACATGTCGGAGTTCAAGCGCATTAGTGGCCCACTTGATATTCCCGCCTTGGAGTATGCCTTGAGTGTCATTGTTGAACGGCATGAAACGTTACGCACGACATTTGTTCAAGAAGGGCGGGATCCCATTCAAGTCATTCACGATTCACAACCCGTTGTTCTGGATCCTGTTGATCTTAGCAAACTGCCGCATGAAGCACGCGTAGCGGAAATGAATGCTATCATCAGTCGTGAAACCTTATTTAACTTTGATCTCACTACGGGTCCACTTTTCCGTTTTCATCTGATCCGACTTACATCTGATGAGCATGTATTCGGTGTGAATGTACATCGCATTATCGGTGACGATATCTCGATGGGCATTTTCTCTAACGAACTCGAACAGCTATATAGCGCCTACTTAAGAGGTGAAAGTCTGTCGTTGCCTGAGTTGACTTTACACTACGCAGATTTCGCTCAATGGGAACGCGATCAGCCTGGGACAAAGATTTACGAAGAGAGTTTTGGCTATTGGAAAGAAAAGTTCAAAGATTTACCCGAGGCGTTGAATCTGCCTACGGATTATTCTCGTTCGCAACGACCATCATTCGAAGGCGATTCGGTAAAAATTGAAATGTCTGAATCGCTTTGCCAAGCAGTATTCGACATCAGTATTCGAGAAAATGTCTCTGTTCATACGGTTCTCTTATCAGTATTCAGTGTTTTATTATACAGATATACTGGGCAACGGAACCTGACGATTGGCACTCCTGCAGCTAACCGAAGTTTGAGTGAAACAGAGTCTATGATGGGTTGTTTTGAGAATGTGGTTCTTCTACGGACCCTGAAAGATCCCTCTGCATCTTTTTGCGATCTTTTGCGCCAGGTGTGTCAGGAAACTGTAAATGGGCTAAGCCATCAAAGCTTCCATCTAGAGAAACTCGTCGAACATTTAAACCCTTCTCGGTCAACAGACTTCAATCCACTTTTTCAAGTATTCTTCTCTTATAAGAATCAACCGGAGCTGTTCGCGATTGATTTGCCCTCAGTTGAGATTACTCATCTCCCACCTTCCGACTCCATTTCTGTATTCGACCTAACTCTTTTAGCTGTCCACGAAGGCGATACGCTAAATCTGACAATTGAGTACCCAACTAATTTGTTCAAACGGAAGACTATCGAACGCATGGGTGTTCATTTTCGCCAGCTACTGCAAGCTGCTATCGCCCGGCCGGAAGATAAAATTGCCGAATTGCCCATCCTCGGGTCATCTGAGCGCGCACAGATATTGAATGATTGGAATACTACCGATTTCGAATATGATAAAACGGTTTGCTTGCATCAACTCTTTGAAGAACAAGTCACAAAGACCCCGGCTTCGATAGCAGCTATTTTTGGAGAGGTTGAAATCTCTTATCGCGAGTTGGATAAACGTGCCAATCGTTTAGCCAATCACTTGCAAATGCTGGGTGCCCAATCTGACGCCTTGATTGGTATTTGTCTTGAACGTTCCTTGGAGATGCTCGTGGCTTTGTTAGGTGTGCTTAAGTCTGGCGCTGCTTACGTGCCGCTTGATCCGGCTTACCCTGCCGATCGCATCGCCTATGTGCTCAGCGACGCAAAATCTCCCATTCTTGTTACCCAACAGAGTCTTCTGGATTCACTCGATGAAATGCCTGCTAAGGTCGTTTGTATAGATAGAGACAGTCAATCCATCGAAAAAAGTAGCTCCACCAGACCAGAGCCATCTTCCGGTTCACACAATCTTGCCTACGTTATCTATACATCTGGATCGACAGGAAGGCCTAAAGGGGTGCAAATCGAACATCAAGCTGTGGTTAATTTCCTGGAATCGATGGGAAAAGAGCCTGGATTGAATCAACGAGACATCTTATTGGCGGTCACAACCCTTTCGTTTGATATTGCCGTTCTTGAGCTATATTTGCCGCTATTGAAAGGAGCTAAGGTTGTCGTTGCCCCGCGGGAGACTGCGATAGATGCTGAAGCGATACAAAGAGCTATCGAAAAATACAACATTACAATCATGCAGGCCACACCGGCTACCTGGCGCATGTTGATACAAAATGGATGGCAAGGTTCTAAAAATCTGAAAATTCTCTGTGGAGGCGAAGCTATGCCCTCGGACCTTGCAGAAAAGCTTCTCTTTCGATGTTCCGAATTATGGAATATGTACGGTCCTACAGAGACGACTGTATGGTCCACATGTTGCAGGGTTGAAAGTTTTGAGGACATCCACATTGGAAGACCTATTGGCAACACTCAGCTTTATATTCTCGATCAAACTCTGCAGCCGACGCCTATCGGTGTTCCTGGTGAACTGATGATAGGCGGAGACGGACTGGCTAGAGGATATTTCCAACGTTTGGAATTGACGGAAGAGAAGTTCATTCCCAATCCTTTTCGTAAAGGAGAAAAAATCTATCGTACAGGTGATCTAGCCAAATACAGACCTGATGGAATAGTTGAGTGTCTTGGCCGTGTCGATTTCCAAGTTAAAATTCGTGGGTTTCGCATAGAACTCGAAGAAATCGAGACGGTCCTTTCTCAACAATCTGGTATCAAACAGGCGGTTGTGATTGCCCGGGAAGATATTCCTGGCGATAAACGTCTGGTCGCCTACGTTCAGGCAGACACTTCGTCAAAACTCAATCCAGATGAACTAAGAGGCGCTCTTCGAAGCAAATTGCCGGAATACATGGTCCCTGCTACTTTGGTTACGATGGATACACTCCCTCTTACACCGAACGGGAAGGTCGATAGAAAAGCGTTGCCAGAACCAGAGCAGACGGAAACTCGAATTCCGGATGGAGATTTCCACCCCCCCCAGGGAGAGAAGGAGAAGAAACTCGCTGACATTATGCAGTCTCTTCTAAGAGTTTCTCAAGTTGGGCGAAACGATAATTTCTTTGATTTGGGAGGACATTCTATCATAGCAGTTTCACTGTTCAATAAAATCGAGCAAATATTTGGAAAACGCCTACAGCTTGCAACTCTCTTCAGGTCGGGAACTGTTAAGCTACTGGCGATCGAGCTGGAAAAAGATGATGAGCGACTCGAAGAGTGGTCTTCTCTCGTGCCCATTCAACCTCAAGGTTCGAAATCCAGGTTTTTCTGTGTTCACGGGGCTGGAGGAAATGTCCTCTTTTACCGGATACTTTCTCAGAAAATGGGTGATAACTATCCTTTTTACGGCCTTCAATCTCAAGGCCAAGATACAAAAACACAGCCTCTGACAACCATTGAGGAAATGGCCAGAAAGTATGTAGAAGAGATCAAATCAATACAGCCAACTGGTCCTTATCATTTAGGAGGCTATTGTTTGGGAGGGACGATTGCTTATGAGATGGCGCAAATATTACGGAAGGAAGGCCAAGAGGTCGCTCTCTTAGCATTGTTAGATACATACAATTTCTCACTAATGAAGGAACGAAATCTTGTCAGTTTTCTTTTGCAAAAAACATGGTTTCATATCGGTAATTTCATAAAAGTGCCTTTCAGTATGTGGCCGTCATACCTCTCAAGTAAAATTCAAGTGGGGAAGGATGGAGAGTTCTCGCTTTTGTTTGGTAACATGACAAACGTGTTCAAGAAAAAATCTCGAGTGAAGTCTATTCATGATAGTATCCATCAGATCAATCATATGGCAGCGATGAAGTACAAACCGCGACCCTATGATGGCGTTATCGTCAATTTCAGGCCGAAACGAAATTATTCATTTTACACAGACAAAAACATGGGCTGGAAAGACCTAGCTCGAGGAGAATTCATCGATGTTAAATTTAATTTCAACCCGCATGCTATGCTGGTAGAACCGTTTGTGGAAGAATTGGCGAAAGCCCTAGTTGCAAAGCTAGATTGATTCCGAGAAGAGTTTACTCAACCTTAAGAAAATCAATCAATTAAAGGCTTACAGCTCCAGTTTCTGAAAAAATCTAATCTAATTGAGCGACAACAAATTAATTATGAATATTGCAATTATTGGACTCGGGTACGTCGGTTTACCGCTTTCCCTTCAATTCGCGCGATCTGGCGCGACGGTGTTAGGTCTCGATGTCGATCAAAAGAAAATCGATGCGATCAGCGAAGGACGAAGCTACATTAAACATATCGAAACAAGTGTAGTTACTGAATTGGTTGAAGAGGGGAGTTTTTCGGCATCCACGGATTTATCTAGAGTGAAGGAAGTGGACGCAGTTATGATTTGTGTGCCTACGCCGTTGAGTAAAAACCGGGAGCCTAATATCTCCTATGTAATTAAAACAGCAGAGGCAATTGCCCCTCATCTCAAGAAAGGAACACTTGTTGTTCTTGAATCAACGACGTATCCAGGTACGACAGATGGTCCTTTAAAAGATGCGCTCGAGTCAGGTTCTGATCTGAAGGCCGGCACAGATTTCCATTTGGCCTTTTCACCGGAGCGTGAAGACCCGGGGAATCCAGAGAGTAAAGTGGCTTCCATCCCAAAGGTGATTGGGGGATTCACTCCGACCTGTCTGGAAAAAACAAAAGCACTGTATTCAATCGCAATTAAGACACTTGTTCCGGTTTCGTCGTGCAGAACTGCAGAAGCAACAAAGCTTTCGGAAAATATTTTCCGTGGTGTAAATATTGCTTTAGTCAACGAACTGAAAGTCATTTACGATTCTATGGATATAGATGTTTGGGAAGTTATCAATGCAGCCAAGACAAAACCTTTTGGCTATATGGCCTTTTATCCCGGTCCAGGGTTAGGTGGTCACTGTATCCCGATCGATCCTTTTTATTTAACCTGGAAAGCACGCGAATACGGACACAATACACGTTTCATCGAATTAGCAGGTGAGATTAATACAGCGATGCCGGAATATGTTATTAGTCGTGTAGCAGAAGCATTGAATGAACAGAAAAAGTCAGTCAATGGCAGCAGAGTTCTTCTCATAGGACTCGCCTACAAACCCAATGTGGATGACGACCGTGAATCGCCTAGTTATATACTGATGAATCTGCTAAAAGGGCGTGGAGCAGAAATAGGTTATTATGATCCTTATGTACCCACAATTCCTATGACACGTGAACACTCTCAATGGGCTGGTATCGAATCGATTCCTTGGGACGAGGATTCTCTAAGTTCTTATGATTGCGTTTTGATTGCAACCAACCACAAGTCTATCGACTATAAAGAATTGGCAAAATGGTGTCCTTGTATCGTAGATACGCGTAATGCGATGACTGAAATAGATACTCAGCCTGGCCAGGTTTGGAAAGCATGATAAAACTTTCATCTTCCTTGAGGGTCGAGGCAGATGAAAGGTCAGCATGGTTATATAACGAAAGAAAAGGAAGGGGAATCGAAAATGAATGTTATTTCAGAGTGGTCTCATAGTGCACGATCACTGTTTGGCTTACTTATGCCATGGCATTTCTTGCTGTTTATCCTGGGCCTTATTGTCAGTTTCAGTTTGCCGCTATACCAGTTGATTCACTTAGCAATGGGGACTGATTTATACTCTCATATTCTTCTTATCCCTTGTGTTAGTGTTTATTTGATTTGGTTAAAAAGGAAGAACTTACCGGTTCCTTCATCGCCAAATCGTATGCTGGCATTGTTCCCGTTGTTAACAGGACTAGTTGTGCTCGGGTTCTATTGGGTTATAGTGGGTAGTGGGTCTTCTTTGACACATGAAAATTATCTTTCTGCGACGATCTTTGCCTTTGTTATGTTTTTTCTGGCAGGTGCGAGTTTTTTTCTAGGAAGAGAAACTTTGAAGACTTTTACCTTTCCCTTGGTTTTTCTGGTATGTATGGTTCCGTTTCCTGTTTTTTTAAAAGAAGGCATAGAAACTTTTTTTCAATACGCTTCAGCAGATGTTTCCTACTGGTTTCTGAAATTAGCCGAGACACCAATTCTTCGTTATGATTTAGTTTTTCACCTTCCTGGGATTAGTTTAGAAGTAGCGCGGGAATGTAGTGGAATCCGCTCAAGTCTGGTTTTATTTATTGTCAGTCTGGTTGCTGCTAACCTCTTTTTACATTCCGTCTGGAAACGGGTTATTTTAGTTCTGTTTATTATTCCGTTGGCAATTGTACGAAACAGCCTGCGGATTTTTGTCATTGCCCAACTGTGTGTGCAAATTGGACCAGAGATGATTGATTCTGAAATTCACAGAAATGGTGGTCCAGTGTTTTTTGCTTTGTCGCTGGTGCCTTTGTTCTTATTGTTGTTTTTTTTCGTGAAATCGGAACGAAATCGAGCTGAAACTTCAACGGAAGGAAAGGTGTTTCATAGTAGATCCTCAATGAGAAGTCATAGGTGATTATATGGGATATGATGATAGTCGATAAATATAGTTTATGGAACCCTAGGTCGCTCTGAAAATACTGATGTGTGATTGAGCAAACTAAAAAAAGCTAAGTGAAGGGATACAATGAGTTTTGACTTTGAACAATTACTTGGTGGTGAAGAAATCTCGATTTAACTAGACAAATCGGCTCTTGAATAAGGAATTTCGAAAAGTGTAAAAATGTCGGTCTAGTTTACACTTTATAGTCTATTTTATGGCTGATTTTACCCTTAGGAAAAAATACTCATAAAGTTTTTAAAATATTGATATTCAAATATTTATATAATAAATGAAGGTTGTTTTTCGATACTGGCATGAAGGGTGCTTAATTGTTGTCGTATAATAAACAATACATATGAAAAATAAGAAACGACTTTTATTTTGTGGCATCTTCCTAGGGCTATTGGGTTTGGGTGTTATCAATGCTTCGCTCTATTGGGATTCTGGTTATGTTTCAAAAGATGTATCCTTTGGTGAAGACTCAGAAGATATGATTGAAGAAGTTTTTGATATTGCGGCCGGTAATAGTATTTTGTTTGATGATTTCGGTTACAGTAAGACTGATCAATACGACACGGCTTCTTCTGCTCTGCCCTATCGAACCCAACAGACAAAAAATGCTGTCAAAGATGACTTTAGCTCAGAGGAATCAGAACCTTTATTTCCCAGTATGGTACCTGCTTCTATCGGTGGAGGAATGACCCAACAGGGAGGGCGATCAAGTCAAACAATGAGTGCTGACACATCATCGAATTCCGGATCATACCGCGGTGGATATGCGAGACATTCTAAGGATAATGGCATCTGGAATTCTTTAAAACCAACACGATCGGCAAATGGAGGTAGTTCTAGTGATCCAGATCCAGGCGGTAGAGATGATTCTGGTTCAAATCCAGATACTGAAGTTAACTCAATAGATGAAGGTGGACCAACAGCTGTCCCGGACAGTGGCACAACTGTTTGGATGCTTGGTTTAGGTTTGTTGTTACTGAGTTTATTCGTTACAAAATACAGGTCTGCGAAGATCTAGTCTAAATTCTATTTCATAGAGGAAAGCCGCATGGAAATTCCAATGCGGCTTTTTTTGGTGGCAGTGATGTAAAGTGAGGTGAAAATATATTGCCATTGCGCTTGTCGTTCATCTGCTCATGTTTTGAAGAAATTAAGAAATGAGTGTTGATGTCTTATTTGCTTTCGCAGGTGTTCTATTTTGCGTCATTCTTGCTGGAGCTGTTGTTATCGAAAATAGACATTCGGCTATTCGTTGGGTTTTTGCTCTTGGAATGGTCGTATTAATGGTTGAAAGCCTCTGTGTTGGCTTTAGTGAGATGGCCAATCAGTCTTTGGAAGTGCTTTATTGGCAAAGAATTCGACTTATAGTGATGTCGTTTCTTCCAGGAATATGGTTGTTTTTCAGTTTAAGTTATGCTCGTGGAGAGGCACAGGGCTTACTCGCAAAGTGGCGTTATCCATTGGCAGGTTTCTTCTTTTTGCCGGTTGTGGTTGCATTGCTCTTTCACAATGATCTGGCCGTATTGGGTTTTCACGTTTTGCCGAGTGAGGCTTGGACAATTCTTTTGGGATGGTCGGGTTTTCTCATTCATTTGTCCTTATTGATGGGGTCTGTCATCGTGTTGATGAGTCTGGAGCGTACTTTTCGGGCAGCTATAGGGACAATGCGCTGGCGCATCAAATTCATGGTTTTGGGCCTTGGAGTCTTATTTGCGGTTCGCTTGTACACCAGCAGTCAGGCGCTGCTCTTTTCCCGCATCGATCCCTCCATGGATATCATTGGATCGGGTGCTCTCTTAATAGCGTCTCTTTTGATTTTACGTTCTCTATTCCGAGTCGGGCATTTTGAATTAGAGGTTTATCCTTCTCAGGAGATTCTTCGCAATTCGCTGACCGTTTTACTGGTTGGCGTTTATCTGATTATCGTAGGTGTTTTGGCAAAAGTCGTTGCTTTTTGGGGTGGTGATGTCGCTTTCCCCTTAAAGGCCTTGGTCATAATGGTTTCAGTGGTATTATTGGCCCTTTTATTGCAGTCTGATCGTTTTCGATTACAGATGCGGCGTTTTGTGGGTCGCCATTTTAAAAGACCTCTTTATGATTACCGTAAGATCTGGTTAAAGTTCTCTGAAAAGACGTCTTTTCAATTGGAGAGAACAGAATTGTGCCGATCTCTCGTTCGATTGATTGCCGATGTCTTTCAAGCGCTTTCCGTTAATATCTGGTTGGTGGATCGTAATGAAGAAAGTATGACGCTTGCGGGTTCGACGTCCCTTTTCGACGTTAGCCGTATTGATCATAGATTAGATTCGGAATTAGTTCGGTATTTTCAGGAGCATCTGGAACCCATTGATTTGGATGTTTCTCAAGAGAAGTGGGTTAAGGCATTGAGAGAGGCGAATCCTCGGCAGTTTCCTCATGGAGGAAACCGTATCTGTATTCCTCTTATCAGAAGGGAAACCTTTCTTGGACTGATGGTCTTGGGAGATCGGGTTGGGGGAGAAATTTTTTCTGTTCAGGAATTTGATATATTAAAATGTGTTGGTAGCCACGCCGCTTCCAGTTTACTCAATGTTGAGCTTTCTCAAAAGAATCTGCAGCTTAAAGAGCTGGAAGCTTTTCAAACGATGGGGGCTTTTTTCGTTCACGATCTGAAGAATGCTGCTTCGACACTCAACTTGATGATACAAAATTTTCCAGTGCATTGGGATGATCCGGAATTTCGTGAAGACGCTTTAAGAGGAATTTCCCAAGCGGGAAAGAAAATTAACTACATTATCGAACGGTTGGGTATGTTGCGTCATGAACTTAAGATACAACCTGTTGAAACAGATTTTAACGAAGTTATCAAAAAGGCTATTTCTGGATGGGAAAAGCAAGTCGGAATCGTTATAAGAACCAAACTGGGATCATTGCCAAAAATCTCGATTGACTCTGAACAGATGCTCAAGGTTGTGGATAATCTTGTGCTCAATGCGTCAGAAGCGATATCAGAGGGAGGTGAGATTTTGGTGACGACGAATTTACACGAAGAGTGTGTGGTTCTAACAGTGACAGATAATGGATGTGGAATCAGTGAAGAATTCCTTAACGATTCGTTGTTTCGTCCGTTTAAAACTACTAAAAAGAACGGACTTGGCATAGGGATGTTTCAAAGTAAAATGATTGTAGAGGCTCACAGAGGCAGAATAACGGTTGAGAGTGAGTTGAATTTAGGCACTACATTTCAAATACTTTTGCCCGTTTCGAGAGTTGAGAGATGAAACCACACTTACTGATAGTCGATGATGATAAAGAGGTCCGGACGCAGATGCGTTGGGCTTTAGCGGAGCAGTACACTGTTGCTCAAGCCAATGATCGAGCTGAAGCAATGGGATTGTTTGCTTCCATCCATCCGTCAGTTGTTTTGCTTGATCTGGGTCTCCCTCCGTATCCCAATTCACCGGAAGAAGGACTTGAGACGTTATCGGAGATGCTTACAATGGATCCTCTGGTTAAAATTGTTATTGTTTCAGGACAGGGGGAAAAAGAGAATACTCTGAAGGCAATAGGAGCTGGCGCATACGATTTTTTATCCAAACCAGTCGATATGGACGAACTCAAGCAATTGTTGAAGCGTTGTTTCCATGTTGCGCTGCTGGAACGGGAGTATCGGGAGATGAAACAGCAGTTACAGGGAGACTCTTTTGAAGGTATGCTGGGCTCCAGCCTTTCGATGCAGGCAGTATTTGAGTCAATCCGTAAAGTTGCTACGACAAATGCTTCTGTTTTAATTCTTGGGGAAAGTGGGACGGGAAAGGAGCTTACCGCAAAGGCTATTCACCATCGTAGTGCCTGTAAAGAGGGGCCTTTTGTGGCAATCAATTGTAGCGCTATTCCGGAATCCCTTTTGGAAAGTGAGCTTTTTGGACATGAAAAGGGCGCTTTCACTGGGGCTCATGTTCAGCGTAAAGGCCGAATAGAACAGGCTATCAATGGAACGCTTTTTTTGGATGAAATCGGGGAGATTCCTCTACCGGTTCAAGTAAAGCTTTTACGATTTCTTCAGGAACAATGTATTGAACGAGTTGGTGGCAGGGAGGAAATAACAGTGGAGGCCCGGGTGATTGCGGCGACAAACGTGGATTTACAAAAAGGTATGGCCGATGGAACCTTTCGTGAAGATTTGTATTATCGTTTAGCGGTTGTGGAGTTGGCTCTGCCTCCCCTTCGAGAACGAGAGGGGGATATTGATTTACTGGCTCTGTCGTTATTGCAGAGTTTTGCGGGTGAAAATAGGAAGTCTGGCCTCTCTTTTGAAAAAAAGGCGTTAAATGCCATAAAACGTTATGCTTGGCCGGGAAATGTGAGGGAGCTACAGAACCGGATTAAACGTGCGGTTATTATGAG
>JANQKU010000130.1 GCA_028280955.1 Opitutaceae bacterium | reverse complement strand
GAGGAACATTTGACCAATGAATATTCAAATGACCGGGCGCGAACGGATCCTAACAACTCTGAAACATGAGGAACCAGATCGGGTCCCCATATCTCCCCGTATCTGGGCTTGGCTTCTCTCCGAATTCGGAAAGGATGATCTAGCGACACATCTTAAAGAGTGCCCGGACATGGATCACATGTTCAATATCCCTAACGGCACACTCAACATCATGGATAGTTATCCGGATATCTACGACTTGCCAGAAGTCGAAGTAACCCAAAAAAAATCCATGGACAATCAACTAATCGTCGTCGAAAGAACTTTTCACACACCTGCCGGCGACTTAACTGACCGAACGCAAATTCCACCAAAAGGAACCAAATTTGGCATATCTCCAGACCCCTTTAAAACAGAGTACTTAGTCAAAGAAAGATCAGATCTGGAAGCTTTGCGTTATCTGCTAACCCCCATCAACCAAAACTTCGATCATCTGCATCAACATCAAAAAGAAATAGGAGATCGCGGTGTCATTGCTGTGACCGTTTCAAGCGCGCTGGATTATCAGGCTGGCTATGCCCGCGACATGCAGGATCTCATGATGGATTTTTATGAAGATCGCCCTCTTTTTGATGAACTGATGGGAATGTATCATCAAAGAACACTTGAACAGATTAAGGCTGCCTTGGAAGCTGGCGCCGAGTTCATTTTTGGCAGTTGGTTCTTTGCGTCGCTTTCATCCGGTTGGTCACCCACCATCTTTGAAGAAGTTTTTCTCCCTCAAATACGGGATCACGTTGAATTAACTCATCAATACGACGCCTATTATGATTACTATGATGATGGAAATCTGAAAAACTCGATTGAAATGATTGCCTCGACCGGTATCGATATACTAGAGACATGTACTCCTCCACCGGTCGGAGACCTTGATCTGGCTTTTGCCAAAGATACGATCGGGGATAAAGTAACCCTAAAAGGCTGCATCGATCTTCTCCTAGTCGTAAAGGAAGGAACACCTCAGTTAATCAACGACACTGTAAAAGGAACCATGGAAATAGCTAAACCTGGTGGAGGCTTCATCATTGGAAGCACCGATAGCTTCCGAGAAGGCACCCCAATAGAAAACATTAATACCTACTTTAAAGCCTGCAAAAAATACGGCATATACAATTAACTTCACACCTCGATTCATTTAGTGTACAGTTCTGCTTTTAACATGTCTACTGCAGAACTGTCTATCGAGCAAATCATAACTTCTTTCAAAAAAGAAGGTTACGTTATTATCCCGAACCTGATTGAATCGTCTGTGGTGGATGGTGTAAGGCGTGAAATGGAGCAATGGGTTGATAAAATCGCAAATCAGCAAAAGGCCGAAAGTAAGATCAAAGATCTTCACACTGATGCGCCTTTTGAAACCCGACTCCACAAAATATTTATGCAATGCATGCAACACGCTCCTACATCTATTCGGAGTGAGTTACACCTACCCGGCATGTATCCTCTCTTCTTTCACCCAAAACTCCTGAAGATTGTCCAGCTACTATTAGGCCCAGAAATCCGCCTTTATCCTAATTATACGGTTCGTCCCAAACTCCCCAATCATGAAGGAACCAAAGTCCTTTGGCATCAAGATGCGGCTTACACTAAAACAGGAGCTCATGGCGATGATCCAAACGCAACAGATATTTCCGTCGAGGCCCTTCACATGGTCAATATCTGGTCACCGCTGGTTCCCGCACGTCCTGAAAACGGATGTATGCAAATCGTTCCTGGTACCCACTTACTTAATATTGTCCCCCACGAAAACAAAAAACATTATTTGGAAATTACTGAAAAAGCGCTACAACCTCATATCAAAAACGCCATTGATGCCATCTGTGACCCCGGCGATGTGATCTTGTTTAGCAACCTCCTGTTTCATTGTGGTCAACCCAACATTTCCGATACCATACGCTGGAGTTGTGATTGGCGATATCAAGATGCCACTCAATCCACTAAACGAGATACCAAAGGTCATCTTGCCGCCAGTCAAATTCATCCGGAACAAGTTGTTCGCTCAGCTGATCAATGGGCCAAACTATCATTTGGATAGATCTATCTTTCCCTCTGACTATCAGAGACAGTATTTTCATGCCATTCCTAACCTTGCAAAAGGCAAGAAACTATAGGTAATGTAACTTCATATATGGCTCCTCTCGCCAGACAATAGATGCCACATGAGTAATCGACCAAATGTCCTCCTCTTTTTCACTGATGATCAGCGTTTCGATACTATCCATGCCTTAGGAAACCCACAGATACAAACGCCTAATCTCGATAAACTGGTCGCAAGAGGAACTGTTTTCACTCATGCACATATTCCTGGAGGAACCTCTGCTGCCGTCTGCATGCCGAGCCGAGCCATGCTCCACACTGGACGCACTCTTTTTCACCTAGAAGGTGAAGGGCAGGAAATTCCGGAAGATCATATAACTCTGGGTGAATGCTTTCAAAATGCAGGCTATACCACTTATGGTATTGGGAAATGGCATAATGGCAGAAAGGGATTTGCCCGCAGCTTCAGTGATGGCGATGAAATTTTCTTCCCTGGAATGGGAGATCACTGGAATGTAACCGCTTACCATTATGATCCTTCCGGGAAGTACGATGAAAAGATACCCTTTGTCAAAGACCCGCTTGCCTCAAATAAAGTTGAATACAGAGAGTGTGATCACATCACTGCGGGAAAACATTCAACAGACCTTTTTTGTGATGCTTCTATCGAGTTTCTAAAAACACAAGACGGCTCCTCGCCTTTTTTCCTCTATACTTCCTTAATGGCGCCACACGATCCACGGACCATGCCCAGTGAGTTCCTCAAACTCTATGACCCTTCTAGCATCGATCTACCGGACAACTTCCTCAAGAAACACCCTATTGATACGGGAGCCTTGAACATCCGAGATGAACTTCTAGCAAACTTTCCGCGCGATCCTCTTGAAATAAAAAAGCACATCGCCGAATACTATGCCATGATCTCTCACCTGGATGATGCTTTTGGTAAAATCATCAATACATTAGAAAGAAAAGGATTATTAGATAACACCATTGTTGTATTCGCTGGAGACAACGGGCTTGCCATCGGGCAACACGGTCTAATGGGAAAACAGAATCTTTATGATCACAGCGTGAGAGTCCCGCTTATATTTGCCGGACCAGGAATTCCTCCAGGGAAGAAAGTCAACTCACTTTCTTATCTCCTCGATATCTTTCCAACCCTCTGTGACCTCACAAAAACCAGCAAACCGACATCAATCGAAGGTCAAAGTCTCGTGCCCTGTTTTGAAACCGAAAAAACGATGACAAGGGAAAGCCTCTACCTCGCTTACGGAAATAGCATTCGAGGTGTAACTGACAGTGAGTATAAACTAATTGAGTACGCATGCGGAAGCTCGCAACTATTCCATTTAGCTCAAGATCCACTTGAAAAAAACGACCTTTCAAAAGACAGCTCATCAGAAGCCCTTCTCAAACAGATGAGGACAAAACTAGTCCAACTTGCAAACAATTGGGAAGACGCGAAACATCCTATGGGAGATGATTTTTGGAAGAGACGTTCAGATCTCATCATTTAATATTAGCCTGGCTGGCTAACTATCCATTGATTGATTCAAAAGTAATCGATTAAGGGATTTATTTTGCACAAGTCTAAACAGTTCACAACCATTGAGTTAAAAGCAGGGTCTTCGGAGCTAAAAGAACTCTCAACCTTTTGAAAACTTAAATTGAACTTGCTTTCCTGACACACAATTCTGATCATGCCTAGTGAGGGGGCTCGGTTTTCGAATCTTAAGGACACCAAGCTTTGGTTTCACCTAGGTTATCTTGGAAAAATCTGGGCTAATCTCGGGATGCCACTGCTTTACAGCAAAAGCAGTCTTGGGAAAAAACACGTATTATACTTAAGAACATCGAATCAAAATGCTCAGAAAAATCACCATCGATTTGAATCAGGAGGATCTTTCACACCCAGTTAACTTTTCTGAATCAGGAGAACCCATCTTTGCGGTCATGATTACGGGAACTCCAACTCGCTCACATTTTGCCAAAAACTCGATCCTTTCCTTTTTAGCTCAGACCTATCCCAATAAATATTTAATTATCATCAATGATGGAGATTATTCTTTTGACGTTAAAGGAATCCCAAGTGATCGGATACGACAGGTACAACTTCAAACTAAAGAAATCCTCGGAACACTACGAAACAAAGCTTTTGAGTATATCCCTGCAAATGCCGTTTTTATTCAATGGGATGACGACGACTGGCACGCCCCAAAAATCATTGCAGAACAATATGCAGTTTTGCAGGAACATGAGGTAGATACTTGCTTGTTGGGAAATCAAATAAAATACGCCATCCCAAAGAACAGTGCCTGGGATGATACAACTCCCTCATATTATCATGGTTTTGCCGGCACAATTATGATGCGACATAAAATGGATCTCCGATATCCAGCCTGGCCCAGACATGAAGACTCTGAATTTTTCCTGACATTTTTACGAAGACATTACACACACATTAGATGGCACAATCCAAGTCATTACTACATTCGGTTTATCCACGACCACAATACCTCTACTCATTTTCAGCTATCAGAGAGAAAAGAGAACGAATGGCTCTTTTCAACCAAAGCCAGCCGCTATCTAAAAGAAATATTGGAACTCTATAACATCAGACCTGCAGAAGTAGCGCTTTGAAACGCCCTTGTTTTTTTCATTCCCATTTTGCCTTATTGACTCCCACAGTTTCATACCGATGCTAATCCAAAGATCTAAACAATCTTCTTCCCTTGAAATAACTTTAAGACATCGTCTGTTAAGTGCTCACGTTCCTCATCTTAATCCTCGGTTTTATTTTCCTGATCAAAGGCGCCAGTCTCTTGGTTGATGGTGCATCGGCTATTGCGAAACAGCTAAAACTCTCAAATCTCTTTATAGGGCTGACCATTGTTGCCTTTGGAACATCCGCCCCTGAATTAGTTTTAAATATTATTGCAAGTTTTCAAGGACATGGAGACTTGGCCCTGGGAAACATTATCGGCTCTAATATCGCAAACGTTCTTCTTATCGGTGGTATAGCCGCCACCATCTATCCAATCAAAATACAGAGCAGTACCATCTGGAAAGAGATTCCTCTCAGTCTATTAGCTTTTGTCGTTCTATTTGCCTTTGCCAATGATCAACTGATTGATAAAAGCGATCAGTCCATTATTAGTCGGATCGATGGGATTGTCTTGATCGCATTCTTTCTCATTTTCCTTTATTATACCTTTAGCATTTCCAAAGTAATGGGAGAGGAAGATATTTCAACAAAGAGATCGAACACGCTGGTCAATATTCTCAAAGTCCTCCTGGGATCAATTGGACTAGGCTTGGGTGGCAAATGGATTATCGATAGCTCTACTACCATTGCGCAAACTTTTGGTCTAAGTGAATCACTCATTGGTTTAACCATTCTGGCAATCGGAACATCCTTGCCTGAAGTGGCCACTACCCTCGTCGCCGCTCTTAAAAAAAATGCCGACATGGCTATTGGAAATATCGTTGGGTCCAGTATTTTTAACATTTTCTTTGTTCTGGGTATCAGCGCCACCATTCGTCCCATCATTTTTAACTCTGCTCTCAATACGGACATCGCCATCGGAATTATTGCATCATTGATTCTCTATTATTTTGTTTTTGCAGGGAAAGAGGAACACATGGTCGAAAAAAAAGAAGGCGCTGCTCTCATCACAACGTATGCTCTCTACCTTGTCTTTCTTGTCTGGAGAGGATAAAAATAACGACAATTTCTATCATCTGATATTCAACGGGATTCTCCCATGTCATCATTCGAAAGCAGTTCCCTTTCCTCTTTGCCAGAACCAATCTGTAAAGGACAGGCCTTAACAGCACTGGCTCCAATGCAGGATGTTACCAATCTGCCCTTCATGACCCTTATCTCGGAGTTTGGGAGTCCCGATTATTTCTTCACCGAATATTTCCGTGTTCACGATCACTCCAGACTCGAAAAACACATCCTCCAATCAATTACCGAAAATACGACAAATCGGCCCGTATTTGCACAGATGATTGGAGAAAATATTTCTGAAATCATCCGAACTGTCCGCGAACTTGTTACCTACCCCATTGCGGGAATCGACCTGAACATGGGATGCCCGGCACCTAAGATTTACAAAAAAAATGTCGGAGGAGGTTTGCTCAGAGACATGCAAAAAGTGGATCAGCTTTTAGGAGCTCTGCGTGAGGAAATTGACGGTCTCTTTACCGTAAAAATGCGAATCGGGTTTGAAACGACAGAGAATTTCGAACCCCTTTTAAACCTTATCAACAAACATCAAGTTGATTTGTTAAGTCTTCATGGAAGAACGGTTAAAGAAATGTATCGAAGCGAAGTCCATTTTGATGCGATTGGTCTCGCAGCAAAATCTGTCTACTGCCCCGTTTTGGCAAATGGAAATGTAACCTCGGCTTATCGGGCTAGAGAGATTCTCGAAGAGACAGGTGCTGCAGGTGTCATGATTGGTCGCTCAGCAATTCGCAATCCATGGATTTTTCACCAAACCAGGGAAGTTCTTTCAGGAAAGCAAATCACAAAAACACCTTTATCAGAAGTTTACCACTACATTAAAAGGCTTTACGAAGCAACCCAAACGCCCGGTGTAATCGAAAGATTTCATGTTAACAAAATGAAGAAATACCTCAATTTCATCGGACAGGGTGTGGACTCAGAAGGTTCTTTTCTCTATGAAGTGCGCAGAGTCCAGACAGAGAAAGAACTCTTCGAGGTTTGCGAAAAGCACCTTTTAAACGGAATAAACGAGTGGTTTGCCGATGAACCATTTTCTGGTGTTATCGCTCGTCCAAATTGTGAAACACCCCTTCAGAAAGCTATTTAGATCAGGCCCAGAGCCTTTTTCCCTGATGCTGAAATCATTTGAGGATTCCATACGGGATCCCAGACAATAGAAACATCAGCCGAGTCGACCGAGGGCAAACGTTCTATCTTAGACTTTGCATCATTGGCAATAGATGGTCCCATACCGCAACCTTGCGCAGTGAGTGTCATTTTAACACTTACTCGAAATTTTTTTGAATCCGATTCTTCGATACTAAGATCGTAAATCAATCCAAGATCTACAATATTTACGGGTATTTCCGGGTCAAAACATGACTTCAGCGCATTCCACACAGCATCTTCTGAAAATTCACCAGAATGATTTTCTGGAGCAGGCTCTGCCAGATCTGCAAAACCTTCCCCCAAAGCACCCCGGTCAAAAACAGCAATCTGATAAAGCCCTTCATTTGTTCTCACTGTTACATTCCCACCCAAGGATTGCGTTACCAGTACCCTTTGCCCTTTAGGCAACGTCACAGCATGTCCAGCTGGTATGGCAGTCGCTGAACAATCTCTGACAAGTTCTATTTCCTCATTCATTATATATATCCTCTATTGAGAGTTGCCTGGACGGTTAACATGCAAAAACTGATCAATCTAATCTACCTCCAGAGAAAACGGCATTAACGCATAAATACCTCGAGGATCATTTAAAGATTTTAAAACCGACAATTCCCTTTCTATTTGACGAAAAACCGGAGATGAACTCTTCAGCTTTCCCACCAGAGGGTCTGTCTTTTTCTGCAAAGAGGTAGCCAACTCTTCAAAGAAATCCCTTGGAGTCGGATAATCCACCACCGCGTAGCTTTTCCCCTTTAAATCCGCTCGAGAAACAGCCGCCTGAATCGCATCTCCCAGGCCACCCACAGCATCAACCAAACCCAGCGCTAAAGCTTCTTTACCTGACCATACTCTTCCTTGTGCAATTTCTTCGACCTTTGCAAAATCCAGATCACGGCCATGAGAAACGCGTTGGAGAAATTGCTCATAAATTCCATCGACTGCTCCCTGCAATATTCCGAGCTCCGCTTCTGTTTTGGGGCGAGATAACGTCAGAATATCGGCATATTTACCTGTTTTAACCACATCAAAGGTAAATCCATGATCATTAGCCAATTTTTGAATATTTGGAAAAATACCAAAAACACCAATTGAACCAGTTATGGTTGTCGGTTCTGCAAAAACCTCATCTGCATAGGCTGAAATCCAATACCCTCCTGAAGCCGCATAAGATCCCATTGACACAATCACCGGTTTCACCTGGCGAGTCAAAATCGTCTCATGCTGGATAACTTCCGAAGCAAAGGCACTTCCACCCGGACTGTTCACTCTTAAAACCACTGCCTTCACTCTTTCATCTGCACGTAGCTTGCGGAGTTCACGCGCCAATCGCTCTCCTCCGACCTGATTCATAGTACCCTCTCCCGCAACAATGATACCCTCCGCATAAAGAACAGCTACCTGGGAACGTGCATCAGTATTTTTCTCTAAACCACTCACATAAGCTCTTAGATCTATCTGATTAAAGGAATTCTCTTCATCGGTAGCCCCAGTGATTTGTCTTAATCCCGCGATTAATTCGGGAAAATAAGTGACTTCATCAACCAATCCATATTCCAGGCTCGATCCTGAATCAAAAACCCCCTTGGTATCAATCAGCCTTTGGAGCTCTGCTGGACTTATCCCTCTGGACGAAGCGACTGTCTCTAACAATTCACCCCAAAGATCATCCAAAAGCTTCTGCATCTGCTCTCTACTGGCAGGACTCATTTTATCGAGAATGAACGGCTCAATCGCAGACTTATATTTACCCACTCGAGTCACCTGAACGCCCACTCCATATTTTTTGAGAAACCCACCCATAAACAGTGGCTCTGCAGCCATTCCGGCAAACTGCAGCATTCCAGCAGGATTCAGGACAATCTTGTCAGCCACTGACGCGAGATAATATTTACGGCCAGTAGCAGAAGTCACGTAAGCGACGACTGGCTTTCCCGAAGCCTTAAAAAATTCTATTGCTTCCCTTACCTCCTTCAAAGCCGCATAACCGGTAATCGGCCCAGAAGAGTCCGCAGAATCATGTAAATACAACCCTTTGATATTGTCATCCTCAGCTGCTTTTTGGATGCCCTCTATCATTGTCCGAAGAGAAACTGTACTGGGGCCTCCACCTCCCAGAGCCCGGCGCAATGTTTCTAAATCCTCATCCATGACAGGAGCATCTTGTATCTGCATCCCCATATCCACGATCAGCAGAGAATCAGATTGAACCGTCGGAAGGGTCTGCACACTCGTAGATGAAATGGATGAGACGAGCACTCCGATAAAGACCAGAAACACAAAAAATGAACCGGCCACGACCAAACCCATCGCAACCAGACAGGCAAAAACCATTTTGAAGAAGTCCTTCATAGATAAAACATACTATAGTAGCTGAAACTAAGGACGAAAACCCTGATTCCTCAAGGCACAAATCCAGTTATTAATCCATTAACCACCGGTCAATCCCTTATGTAAAATCCTAATTATGGCTGGAAATTACCTGAATTTAACACAACTGTAACATCATGTTTGCTGTCTTAGTTCTCATTACCTGTGCCCTATCCTTCCTCGCTTACCGTATTTATGGAAATTTTCTCTCCAAAAGATGTAGGCTGGATGACAATCGAAAAACACCTGCTCATGATTTAAAAGACGGTGTCGACTATGTCCCAACACGTTCCAGTATCGTCTTCGGACATCACTTTTCATCGATCGCAGGGACGGGACCTATCGTGGGACCTATTTTAGCCGCCCTCTATTTCGGGTGGGGACCTGCCTGGCTCTGGATTATAGTCGGCTCTATCTTTATCGGAGGTGTCCATGACTTTGGCAGCACTCTCATGTCGATTCGTAACCGAGGTCGTTCAATCGCTCAAACCAGTTGTGATCTGGTGGGACCTATTACCGGACGTATCTTCATCATTTTTGTCCTCTGTGCTCTCGTTTATGTCCTAGTTGTTTTTGTCGACCTCACAGCCAATACGTTTACCAAATCTCCTGTCGTTGCTTCCGCATCCGGATGGTTTGTTTTCATTGCGCTCGCTTTTGGCTTCGTCGCAGCTCGAACAAAACTGAGTTTCAAAGCATCCATACTCATCTTTGTTCCTCTCACCTTTTTTGGATTAGCAGTGGGCGAATCACTCCCTTCTCCTGAACTGACCAAAAACACCTGGCTTATCATCGTTATGATCTACGCGATGGTTGCCGCTGTCATGCCGGTAAACCTGCTTCTCCAACCCAGAGACTTTCTCAGTTCTTTCTTCCTCTACGCCGTTCTGGCAGCCGGACTACTCGGCATCGCCTTTGGGCTTCCCACCATCGAAGGGGCAATGTTCACCGGTTGGACCAACGAAAAAGCCAGCCCTATCTACCTCATGCCAGCCCTCTTTATCACAGTTGCCTGCGGAGCTTGCAGTGGCTTTCACAGTGTCGTGGCCAGCGGAACAACATCCAAACAACTCAATAAAGAAAGTGACGTCAAAAAAATTGGTTATGGCTCTATGCTGGTTGAAGGTAT
>JANQKU010000124.1 GCA_028280955.1 Opitutaceae bacterium | reverse complement strand
AGCATAGCGGGGGATGATGACATCACGGTAGATATCCGGATTCATAAAAGCGCCTGCAGTCCAGACAAAATCATCGTGCTGAATAAGGACAGGGGCGCTGGTCTTGGCCCAAGCTTCCATATAAAAGAGTGTTCGACGAAAAAAACTGTCGAACACTTTTTCCATTTTTGCGGGTTCGGAAGCGCCGAGAAGAAGCATTTCCCAGCCAAAGGCATCAATAGCTCCCGAGATGATCGTTCGATAGTACCCGCCAGTAGTCAGTTGATTAGGGTATTCTTTTACGGCTGTTTGATAGATTTTTTCATAAGCTTGAACTTGTTCTTCAAAATCAGGCAGGCCGTATTCTGCAACTGCATCAAAATTCCAAACATCCTCGGGAGTATGGAAGGGAGATTCGGCTGATTCCCGCTGATCACTGCCATCGAGTGCATACGAAGCATGCCCCATATCCGTAATACGACCTGCCTGAGCCCAGTCGATGAGGCCATGATCGATAAACCATCGAAAGTCAAATTTCAGTGAATCCAGTGCCGTTGACCAGAAGGTCGAATCAGAGGGATCGCTGTCGATCCGGTGATTCAAATAGTTTTGATGATATTCAATACTATATTCGGTGTGGCCCCATTGGGAGGTCGGTTGTAGGTTAATATTATCGAGTGCTATCTGGATACTCATATTGTTTTACCATCATTTTAAAAGCAGCCACAAAGACTGTTTCTTATGAGCGCTTAGGATAGCTTGTTGTCAGTTTTCATCTCGATGAATTTTGCTAAAAGGTCAGCAAATCTTTCTCCTTGTTCTTTTAGGTTTTCCGGGCTCTTGCCATTGGTATGAGTGGAAAAAAAGTTCCAGAAATCGTATTCTCTTTGTAAATAGGTTTCAACGATGGTCAGTTCCCGCACCCAAGGAACGGCGTTGAGAAGATAAGGATTCCATACATCATCCAATTTTTCAGGCAGATCATCTGGGATGAGTTTTCGGAGATTGAGATCAAAGACACGGAAATCCCAGACTGGATCGTTATCGTAGGTTTGCCCTCCATGGAGTTTTCCAATGAGTCGGATATCATATTTCTGAAACCAGTCCGCGATGGCATTTTTGACACAGGCAATTTCTGGGAGAGGGTCTTGATCAAGCCAACGACGCGTGAGGACATCCCATGGGCCACCATAGGGAGAGCCCATTTTGACGGCATCAATAGCCATCATTGGGATAATTTTAAAAGAGCAACGATCGAGCATGGTATCGATTTCCGGACTTCCTTGTAGCAGTCGGTTGATTAACCCTTCGAGAGCATTATTGGAAGTAGGTTCATCGCTGTCTTCGCGGCAGATTAGGGCGATGAGTTCTTTTGCTTCCGGATTCTTCTGAACCGTGACAAGCGGAAGATCATTTCCTTCGTAAGTTTTACCCAACGTTTCTATCGTAATGAGAGGATGATCTTCGATACCGGTGAAATAGTTTTGTAAATCAGTGTAAGTATAAGGAATCGTATAACAGATATAGACTTCGTCTTCTGTAAAAGTATGCCGGAAACTGACGGTATTTGGGACCGTGACATAATTTCGTGCAAAATTAAAATGTTCCCAGTGAATACCGTCATAGCTGAGATAAGGGTTTCGACAGGAAAAATTCGGGCGTTCAGGATTCCCAGAATCAACAATTCCCCAGCGGTTGGCAAAGGGGCGTTGGGTAAAAGTAAGAGTAAAGGTAATTTCTTTTCCCTTACATCCTCTGACACGAAAGTGTGTCCAGTAGGTGGTATCCGGTCTTAGACCGATTTGATACCAATGATCGGCAAGTTTGGTAACTTGTCCCAAACTTCCGTTTTCAAAATCGCCATCAATTGTCATCATGGTTTTTTTAGAGATGAGGTCGTTCTGTAATTGATTCAGTCTCCCAGTTCGATTTCAGCAAAATAAACGTCATCAGGGTTTTTAGAGGGGTCGTCTGAAAGACTATGGTCATTAATAACTCCCATGTAATAGGCGTGTTGTGAGTAGTAGGTCAGGCAGATTCTGCCTTCAGGGTCTTTGATCAGTCCCGGGTAGGAACAATCTCCCATGGCAGGGATGCGAAGAACGGATTCAACCTGACCCAAGGTGAGTTTCCAGATGCCGAGACTAGAGAGACTGGGAAAATCTGAAATACCTTCCAAGGTTGGGTTACTCCGACCGGTGACATACAGAGAATTACTGTGTTCAAGAATGATGGGAGCATGGATCATCGCTCCCAGAGGTTGGACATTCCAATCTGCGTAAGGCTCTTTCGAAGAACAGAAGTAACTGTAACCAGGCTCTTTTGAGCTACGAGCCACAATCCAGGCAGTTCCATCGTTGTGAAAGTGAATGTCACTTTCACTGAGAGCTTCTGCACTCGAACCAACTCTGGCTAGAGTTTCCCATGCCAAAAGATCATTTGAGGTCTTCAGGACAAGGTTATGCTGTCGGCTTCCATCCACTTTAGCCGTCAATTCAGTAACGAGTCCGTAATAGATTTCGTTATGCTTTCTGATACGCCAGAGCCATTCTCCATCATTGAGAATTCGTTGAGGTTTTTCCCAATTAAAACCGTCTTCGCTGAAGGTGATGTATTGGCGCAAACTTGGGCTTTCATAATCTCCTTCCCAGGTTGGAATGGTCATGGCCATGCGGTCGTCTGAGATGGGAAAAAGTTTTGGATCTCGATTATCACCGTAAAGTTTGACTCTGGCGATTTCTCTAAATCGTGAGCGATCTGAGGAAACACTCACACTCACTTCGCCGTCCATTGAAATATGGCCACTGCCTTTCCGGTAGCTAACCCAGTAGAGAGAATGCCAATATTGAAGATCGGTAAAGGCATTGTGAAAACCATCTCGTATAACGGTGGTTTGGCGAATGATTTTGTTCATGCGGAAGTATACGGAACGGAGTCGGCCTCTCTAACTAAAGAGGGGGTTGGAGCGCTAGCTGATTATTTTTTGTGACTACCGTCGCAAAATGGCTGACCTTCCGTCACTTTACATCCACAAAAAAAGACTTTTTTACTTTCGGTAGCTTTATACCTGACCGGTGCGATTCCCGTGCCGGAATGAGCTCCATCGCAGAAGGGTTGTTCTTTGCTCTTGCCGCAAGCGCACCAAAAATAGTTTTTTCCTTCTTCGACGTCGATTGCGTAGGGGGTATCGGATGCTCTTACAGGTTCTGACATAATGAGGTTCCTTATTTGATGGTTGATTTTTGGTTTTGAAACTATCCAAAGGCTAGGAAAAGTAAGAAAGAAGACAACCTGCTTCTGATTTGTTTTTTATTTAGATTTTTGAGGTGAAGTGTCGTCCTAATCTAAGAACTTCTTCAACAAAGAGATCGAGATCGACCTGAAGGGTGCGGTGATTGGTAATCGAAACTCGGAGAGCGTATTTATCCTCAAGTGTGGCGTAAGAAGGCACCGCTATGCCGTTTTCATGAAGCTGGAGGAGAATTTCACGGTTCAATTCGTTGAGTTTTTCCTCATCAAGGGTTTTAGCTGTATAGCGAAAGCAGACAATGTTTAAAGAGGTTGGGGCTAGTTGCTCGAGTTCAGAAGAAGCTTCAATTCGTTGTGAAAGGTATTTTGCCTGATTGATATTTTTTTGAATCTGTCGGGCATATTTATTCATGCCATGTTCTTTGATTGAAATCCAGGCTTTGAGGGACTTGAAATTACGGGAAAGCTCAACCCCATATTCGCTGAACCAATGTTCACCCCCTGCAACACCTCGTTTTGCATGCTCCAGGTAACCCGGTGTCAGGGAAAAAGAATTACGGTGTTTTTCCTCATCTTTGACGAGAATGCAACCAATATCATAGGGCATGTACATCCATTTATGAAGGTCGAATGCGAGGGAATCCGCACGTTCCATTCCCTTAAGTTGGCTGGAATACTCAGAGGAGAGAATAGACCATGCGCCAAAGGCTCCATCCACATGGTACCAAAGATTTTCTCTTTGGCAAATATCTGCCAATTCATTGAGATTGTCTATTGCACCAGTGTTTACAGTCCCGGCATTACCCACAATGCAAAAAGGGGTGTTTCCGTTGTGACGGTCCAATCTCATTGTTTTTTCCAGAGCCAAAATATCTATCTCGAAACTTTTATTGACGGGAATGAGACGTAAAGAATCAGAACCTAATCCAAGTAACTCGATTGCTTTTTGAATGGAACTATGAGCTTCGGAAGAGGCATAAACCAGCATAGGTTGTGAATCGGAATGTAAGCCTTCTTTCCGTAGATTGAAATCGACCATTGAATTTCTGGCCACAGTGAGTCCTACCAAATTGGCCATCGATCCACCGTTAACCAACAAGCCACTTGATTTCTGTGGAAAGGCAAAGATTTCCTTCAGCCAATCTAAAACCTGAGTTTCGACATAGTTGGCGATGTGATCACCACCACCACTGTTTGAATTAATGGTGGCTGCTAGCATTTCGCTCATGGCGCCCATGGGAGTTCCCGTTCCGATGACCCAACCCCAAAAACGAGGATGGATATTCCCCATGGGATAAGGCTGGATATTTTTTTGAAATTCCTGGTAAACTTGTTCGGGGTCTTGAGGGTCCTTAGGAAGTGGTTTCTTGAACTGTTGTTGTATTTTTTCCGGGATTGGCTGCCAGACAGGTCGTTCACGTACGTCCTGAAGAAAGGACACCATATCATCTACCATGCGATGGCCGAGTTGTCGCATAGCTTCCCAATCTTTAGGGTCGAGGGTTTCGTCGGAATGCATGGGTTTCTCGGGCAGAGAATTTGCGGAAAGAAAGAAGGTTATTCGTCCCACTCAATTTTTGCACCCAATTTGCGCAGATTTTCGGCGAAG
>JANQKU010000095.1 GCA_028280955.1 Opitutaceae bacterium | reverse complement strand
CACCTTCTTCCAGCTTGCGAGCCGCGGCGAAGAGTTGACGTGGTTTTTCCAGAGCCCGAATGTCCAGTCCACCACTCATGGTGCGACCGCCGCCACGTTTATGGGAGTTGTGAGCCCGGGCCAGACGGGTAATCGAATCCAGAAGAATGATAACGTCTTTACCGATTTCAGTCAGTCGTTTGGCTCGTTCAATGGCGATATTGGAGATGCGCAAATGGCTTTCGAGTTTCTCGTCATTGGAGGAAGCCCACACTTCAGCTGGAACACTGCGGCGCATATCCGTCACTTCTTCAGGCCGTTCATCGACAAGAAGCATCATCACGTGACATTCCGGATGATTTTCAGATGCTCCGATGGCGATATCCCGTAGCAGAGTTGTTTTTCCGGTGCGGGGAGGGGCAACGATCAGGCCGCGCTGGCCTTTACCAACCGGGCAAAAAAGATCCATGGCCCGGACTGTCATACGGTTATCTTTTGTCTCCAGTTTTATTTGTTCTTCCGGTGTGATGGTTGTCAGCTGGGTAAACTCGGGGAGATTGCGACGGTCTTCCAGGCTCATTCCATCAACGGATTCGATGTAGCGGACTTTTGGATTGGGAAAACGTTTATCAGGAACAGCAGAGGCCATGATGTGGCTGCCTTGCTTGAGCTTGAACCGCCGAATCATCTCACGGGGAATAAACGGGTCAGAATTGCGGGTTCTGCCATTGTGTTTGGGGTCGAGTAGTTGACCTGCCTTGTTTTGGGTGATTTCGAGGATCCCTTCGACGGCTATTTTGTTGTCGTTGGAATTATTTTCGGTATTTTCCTTTTCCATTTAATTGTAAATAAAGTAACGATAAAACTGATTGGGCGAGGGGAAGCTTGCCCGAACAGAATGAGGGAGCCATCTGATCCCACATTGTGGACGTTCTTTCGATTGCCACACAGCTATGGATTTTTAAAACAAATGACTTAAAACTGCCTCCAAGACTTGACCCATATGAAGTTAAGGCACATGAAGTTCATCCCGTTACCCTCGTAAAATTGAAACAAAGGAATTGATGACGAACAAAAATATCACCTCAGTCGCTCGGGAAAGTCGCAAGATTCTGCCGTCACCCGAATTTAAGAGCCAAGCTGAAATTGGCAGTTTGGCGGCATATCGTAGGCTTTATAACGAATCTGTCAATGCTCCTGAGCAATTCTGGGCAAAACAGGCCAAAGAATTACTGGTTTGGCGTAAACCCTGGAAAAAAATCCTCCAGTGGAAGGCTCCTTTTGCCAAATGGTTTGTCGGTGGAAAAATAAATTTGGCTGAAAATTGCCTGGATCGCCATCTGGGAACGGTTCGGGAAAATAAGGCTGCTCTTATATTTGAAGGAGAACCGGGGGATATTCGTACTCTTACCTACAAGCAGCTTCATCAGGAAGTCTGTAAATTTGCAAATACGCTGGAGGGGCTCGGTGTTCAAAAGGGAGATAGGGTAGCTATCTATATGCCGATGGTTCCGGAGGCTGCGGTCGCCATGCTGGCTTGTGCTCGTATAGGGGCGATTCATACGGTGATTTTTGGCGGGTTCAGCTCGGAGTCGATTAAGGACAGGGTGAATGATTGCCAGGCGAAGGTGATTGTGACGGCTGATGGAGGATGGCGTCGCGGAAAAGTTATTGAACTGAAAGAAAAGGTCGACCGGGCAATCAAAGGAACTCCTTCTGTCGAGAATGTCATCGTCCTGAAGAGGACAGAGAACAAGGTCATCATGAAAAAGGGGCGTGATCTGTGGTGGCACGATTTGATGGAGAAGGCCGACTTCAGGCATAAGGCAAAGGCTTTTGATAGTGAAACTCCGTTGTTTATCTTATATACCAGTGGTAGCACGGGAAAACCGAAGGGTGTTCTGCATACAACGGCTGGTTATCTATTGGGAACGACGATGACTTCAAAATACGTTTTCGACTTGAAGGAAAATGATACCTACTGGTGTACCGCGGATGTTGGTTGGATAACCGGGCATAGTTATGTGGTTTTCGGTATTCTCAGTAATGGCGCGACATCACTGGTTTATGAAGGAGCTCCCAATCAACCGGAGCCCGATCGTTTCTGGTCCATTATCGATCGGCATAAGGTTTCTATCTTTTATACAGCGCCGACAGCGATTCGTGCGTTTATGCGTTGGGGAGACCAGTATGTGAAAAAGCATGATCTCTCCTCACTGCGTCTTCTGGGAACAGTCGGCGAACCGATTAATCCGGAGGCCTGGAGATGGTATTATAAAGTTATTGGCGGAAGCCGTTGTCCTATTGTGGATACCTGGTGGCAGACAGAAACGGGAGCGATTATGATTACAACACTGCCGGGTGCAGCTTCGATGAAACCGGGATCTGCCGGATTACCGTTTTTTGGAGTGGTGCCAAAGGTTTATAATGATGAAGGAAAAGAAGTGCCCAGGGATTCCGGTGGCAAGCTGGTGCTGACAAAGCCCTGGCCTTCGATGTTGAGAACATTGTGGGGCGATGATCAACGTTTCAAAGATCAGTACTGGAGTGAATACGAAGGCATTTATTTCTGCGGTGATGGATGTCGCCAGGATAAAGACGGCTACTTCTGGATCGTGGGTCGAATCGATGATGTCTTGAATGTTTCAGGCCATCGTTTGGGCACCGCCGAGATTGAAAGTGCCTTGGTGAGCCATCATGTTGTGGCTGAAGCGGCTGTGGTAGGTCGTCCCGATGAGTTGAAGGGTTCGGCTGTGGTTACCTTTGTAACGCTCAAGGCGGGAATAGAACCAACTGATGAACTGAAGGAGGTTCTGCGGGCTCATGTGGCCAAAGAGATCGGCGCTCTGGCTCGCCCGGATTCCGTTCGTTTTGCGTCTGCTTTGCCCAAGACACGAAGTGGTAAAATCATGCGTCGTATCCTCAAGGATATCGCTGCCGGTAAGGAGATAAAGGGAGATACCTCCACTTTAGAGGATTTTGCCGTTATTCAAAGTCTTCAGCAGGATAAGGGATAGGTTTTTGGCTTTTACATAACTTCAGGGTCGGATACTTGCGAAAGAGCGTGAGTCCGGCCCTTTTGCTTTTCGGATGAAAAAATGGTAAGTGGTTTGCCCAGGATTCACAAGAGATGGTGATGCAGGCTCCGAATGGGTTAACAGCTTTTAAAGAGAATGGATCAGAGTGAAGCTTGCGCAATGAGGTGATAAAACTTTGATAGAGATGATGCATTTTGATCAGAGCCAAAAAGATCCCCTGGTAGAACCAAGGCACTTTTTAGATGTGTCTGAGAGAGGTTTTACCTTAATCGAATTGCTCTCGGTTATTGCGATTATTGGACTGTTGGTCACCATAACGTTCAGCCTTCTGGGCGGTCATCAGGAACGCAGTGCAGTTGTCCAGGTAAAGGCGGAATTGGGCGTATTGGCCACTGCCTTAGAGGCCTATAAAGTTCAATATGGAGATTATCCCAGGACGGGAGGCACTGTTTCGGCTCCTGCTGTTATTGCCAGCGAGATTACGACGAATAATGCGCAATCAAAGCTTTTTAATGCATTGGTGGGGAAGTTGGGCCCGAAGTTGGATAATCTGGAAGACGCTACGGGAACGCAGATTTTGGGTAAACGTTTTGTCGAAACCGGAAAATTTCATTTGGAGACGGAAAACTTTCCGATGGCTGCGGGAAATGATGTGGCCAATTCCTTTGTGGATCCTTGGGGGAATCGCTACCTGTATTTTTATGTGGATGATGGGAGCCCGGGAATTTGGAAGATTCCCGGTTATCTTCTCTATTCAGCGGGTCCGGATGAACTTGAAACATCTCCGGGTGCAGATGGAAAGATCAACTATACAGCAGATGCCAATCAGGATAATTATTATGCCAATAGGAGTGGGGAATGATGAGGATAGGTAAGGCATTATGGAGAAACAAAGGTTTTACCATGGTAGAACTGTTGGTTGTGATTGGGGTGATTGCTGTCCTCATTTCCATTGTGGGTCTTTCATTTCGGGGAGGAGATAAAACGGTCAGTCTGGGGACAGGCCAACGAATGCTGGTTGGCCTGCTGACAGCGGCGCGGGGTTACGCAGCTTCGCATAATACGGAAGTTCGTTTGTTGATTCAGAATGATCCCAGTGATCCAGGTTATCTGCGGATTCTGAGATTAGTGGCCAGGCAATCGGATGGCAGCAATAATTGGAAGGCAGTGGAGGCGGAGACTTTTCTCCCTGAAGAAATTTATTTTATTCCGGAAACAGGAGGGAATACGGATGCTGCTATCTTTGTGGGGGATGAATGGGATGATGACTTTCGATCAAGTTATTCTAAGCACTCGATGAGTTTTACCGGAGGCTTTCCCGATGTTGGAGAATATAAAGCGGGGGACGAGAACACGAGCAACAACAAGGACTGGATTTATGTGGGCTTTCAGGCGACAGGGAGACCGATAGATCAATCAGATAACACGCTTTTATTTTGTGCGGGCAGGGTGGATCAGGATGGAACTATTTCGTTGATCAATCCTAAAAATGTAAAGGGTGTGCGGATACGGCGGTACGGAGGCATTACGCTTTTATCTGAAGAAAAAGAATTATCGGATTAAAATGATAAACAAAAAGGCATTTTCTCTGATTGAAGTGGTTTTGGCGGCAGGTGTGTTTGCGGTAACGATTGTGGCCGTTCTCGGTCTCTATGCGCCACTTAGCCAATCTGTCAGTGAAATGTCAGATACAGATGATGCCAGTCGTCTGATGAATGCGGTGAATAGTGAGTTATCCCGATTGGATTTTGATGATGTAGAAGATTATGATGGAGAGACTTTGTACGCGACGCGAGGAGGCGATGTGATTGGGAAAATAGGTTTGCTGCCAGGGCAGGTTTTGCGGGAAGAAGCTTACTTCAGGATAGAATTGGATCGGCTGAATAATGCTCCCACTGAACCCTATGCCCAATTTGCCGTGGAAATCTATTGGCCCGAATACTTGCCGGATGGAACCCAGGTGACCGAGGGTCAGGAAATATTGATTTTTCAAACAGTTATTAACCGGTAGCGAAAAGAACGAATGGACAGACGGCAGATAGAATCGAAGCAGGCTGGTTTTACCGTGGTAGAGCTTTTGGTGGCCTCTGCTGTCACCCTTTTGTTAGTGGGATTGATGCTGAAAGTGACCTCATCCGTGCTGGGGTCCTATGACAAAATCCACGGAAAACTAAGCGCCAATAATGATGTCTTGCATGCCCTGAATACTGTGGTGGCCGATTTAGAAAGCATGGTTTATCGCAATGATGGCAATATCTGGTTGGCCGCTGAAATGGTGGACAGCCGATTCAATACGGCAAGAAGTGGTGGTGATAATCTGTGGCTGTCACCGTCTTCGCCAACGCGGCAAAAACCTCAGGGGATTGATTTGGATGAAAATCAATATGGTCAGAATGGTGTCTGGTTGCGGTTTTTTACTTCCGCTTACGATAGAGATAAAAAAGATCAGTTTGGTGGCGATATTCATGGAAACATTAATGCCGTGGCCTATCAATTGTTGAGAAGAGGCGCTTCTTCAAAGGGAGAAGCTGACAGTTCTGCGCCGCGTTCTTACGGGCTTTATCGGACGGTGGTGAATGCCGACAGAACCTTTAACGTCGGTTACGATTTTGACTTGGGTTTGGATGTCGATGGTTATTTGAAACAGGGCAATTATTACTGGGTTCTGGTTCCAGTATTCAATGAGAATACTGCATTATTGGGCGAGCCGGTTGAGATATTACGCCCAGATTTGGGCTCTCTCATTGCTAATAATGTGGTTGAATTTGGGATACAGTTTTTGGATGAAGACGATGAGGATTATGTCGATTTTGAGACGATTTCAGATGATCGGTATTTTACCGGAACAAGTTCCAGGCCTTTACCAAGGGCTTATTTTGCCCCTTATTCAACGGAAGCAAATCGTCCGATGCCTAAATTCGCTGATATTTACCTGAGAGTTTTAACAGAAGAGGGAGCTCGTTTGATTCTGCGTTTTGAGCAGGGGCTTTATCGGGCAGATATTACGGGAAGGAGTGCTCGTAACGCATTTTGGCGGGAATTGGAGGCGGCTCATTCGGTTGAGTTCCGCAAGAGAGTCCAGTTGAGGGAGACAGGGTTATGAGATGAAGCGATTGTCCGGAGATATGGAGCAGGCAATGCCTCAGCGAAAAGAAAAGCGGGAGGGATTTGCGCTTATCGTGACCGTTTCGATCATGGCTTTTGTGGTGTTAATTTTGTTAGCCATGGCATCGTTGGTCAGTGTGGAAACAAAGGTAGCGGATAATAATAAAAGTTTTTTAATGGCGCGACAGAACGCTTTGATTGGTCTGCGTAAAGCTATTGGAAAACTACAGCAAAACGCTGGGCCGGATCAGCGGATTACAGCGAAGGGAAATTTTGTTTTGGATATAAGTGATCCCGATTATGCCAAAATGAAAAATTGGACAGGGATTTGGGATTTTCCGAGTGCTTCTTCTTTTCCTCCTCCTCTTCCTTCGGTCTGGTTGGTTTCGGATGGAGAATCTGAAACAACAGAGGGTGTAGTGACTCTGGTTGGCAGTGGATCAACTGATACGAATATTCTGGGCAATGAAATAGTGGTTGAGCGGAAAGAGATTAAGACCTCTTATTTCCCTGGGCTTTCAGGAGAGCAAGGGATAGGGCATTATGCTTATTGGGTGGGGGATGAAGGGGTAAAGGCCAAGGCAAATATAGGGGGATCTTTAGAGATAGATACTTTAAGCCCTTCTGTGCGGAAGGTTTTAGCGCAAAGAGCGGGGATCGAGTCCATTCAGTATTGGGATGAAGCGGAGACGGAATGGAAAATATCATTCCCATTGTATACAGGAGAAGCAGACAATGAATTGAAAAAGCTGTTAACGATTGATCAGATATCTCTGCTTGATGGAGGGTATCTTACCAATTCTAAAAGACATTTTCACGATTTAACCCTTCATTCCAAGGGCGTTTTGGTTAATCCGAAAAATGGAGCATTAAAGAAAAACCTGACGGCTTTTTTTGAAGGTAATGTTACTCCAATTGAACCGGCTTGGAAGGTGATGAAAAGCTATTATCAATTGCAGTATCAGGTTAATGGCAGTGGTTCCACTGCTTCGATCCCACCTCAGACGCATGAGCCGTCTTCGACTCAGCATGGGGTTCATCCAATGTTAACGCAGGTGGTGTTCGGGCTTGGCGGTAGCTATGATGATGCTTCTCCCGGAGTGAATGAATTGAGGCAACAGTATTTTATAGGGGTTGCTTTGTGGAACCCTTATAATATCGAATTGGAATCGGCTACCTATGAGTTGGATCTTGGAACTGTGAATGGAGAGGATGCGGTTGTTACGCATCGTTTTGTGACAAATGATCCTGTTTCTCCTGTCACCACAAACTATGATTTTGACTTGGCTAAACCTGAAGTGGATGGGATTCGCTCAATTTTTCGAGGAAAAATTACCTCTGGGTTTGCCCCAGGGGAGATACGTGTGTTTAGCATTGATCCAGAGTTTGGTGATCCGAATTTTGGTCAAATTGTGAACTGGGAGGACGGCGTGACTTTAGTGAATGAATGGGATCCTGTGGCAACTGCCTATGAAGTCATGCCCGTTAATTTGACGGCTGTTCAAATAGATGCTGATACGGATTATAGTTTTCTCATTCCCAATCCCCTTCCGAGTGGAGGAACGAATTGGGACAATACAATGGTTCGTCTGAAACTGCTGGAAGGGACTAACAAATCGACTATACAGGAAATTCAGTTATTGGCTGGCGCCAGTGGGATATCTGGCGGTGGATCGAGCAGCATTGATGGGTATCCATCGACTTCTAAAATGGTGGAAGGCAGGATGTTTCTCAAACAGGCTGCGGATTATTCTGGTTCCGTTCTGTGGCTGTCTGATTCAAATCCAAGAGCAGTCGTACATCGTGGGTCAAATGATGGAGGTCCTGGCTACTTCCCCTGGGCGAGTCTCTTTACTAATGGCGGGAGCGGAGTGTTTAGTATTGATGTTGACGTAGATCCAGTGCTTGGAACTTTGGGGTTTGCTGGTGACAGTCGGTTCGCCACCGGATCCTCCCAGGTGATTCTTTTTAATGTGCCCCGTGAGGAGGTGGGGGTGAATTCAATTGGTGATTTTCAACATGCCAATGTAACGCCTGTTGATTACAAGCCTTCCTTTGCCATTGGGAACTCACTAGAAGATGAGACAGCGGCAGCGATAGAAGATGATTATTCATATACTCTCAATGATGTGTTGTGGGATGAATATTTTCTGGCAACTTATGTTACAGGCGGGCCTACCCTTGATGAAAGTTTTACCAATCGACGTTTTACGGTGCTCGATAGATCGAATACAGCTGATTTAGCTAATTTTGATAATGCGGCGACAAACCTTTTAATCGATGGCGCTTTCAATATTAATACGATCTCAGTTGAAGCCTGGACAGCTTTTCTGGCAAGTATGCGAGAGGTTGCCGGAGCTGATGCGGTGGAATATCATAAAACACCGTTTCAGAAGCCGTTGAGTGAGGTAGATGATGTCTTTAATATGTGGGCAGCTTACCGAAACTTAACGGATGCTCAGATCGATGTTCTGGCCAGAAATATAGTGGCCGAGATTGAAGCACATGGTTTCTTTTTGTCTCTAAGTGAATTTGTTAATCGGGTTAACTCGGCAGGGACAAAGGGGTTGCTGCAGAAAGCGATTGATGATCCGGGGGCATCGGGTGAAGCGAGTGTGAATGATGGTTTGGGGGATGAGCGTTTTGGAGCGCCTGGTTTTCTGACCCAGGCGGATTTGTTGCAGCCGTTGGGGCCCTTTATCCAGGTGAGGTCAGATACTTTTTTGGTTCGTGCCTATGGAGATGTGCGCAATCCGGTGACAGGTGACATTGATGGGAGAGCCTGGTGCGAAGCAGTGGTGCAACGATTGCCGGAGCCAATGGATGATTATGCGACCTATGGTCGAGTCTTTGAAATCGTCATGTTTCGCTGGTTAACTCAGGATGAAATTTGATAGGGGCCGGGTGTTTTTTTAGACAAGATTCCCTGGCAGAGTGAGTTAAACTATTTTGCTGGGTTTGTTAATTCTTCTTAAATCCTTTTCGGAATGTTGACTTGATGGAAGTATTCTCCGAATAGAAGGGGGTGTTCCGATGACTAAAGCTTTTCTTTTCTTTTTTTGTATCTGTTCGGCTTTTCAGCAGGTGAGCGCTGAAAGAGGTGAAAAACCTCTTTCGGTAAAACTTTCGTTCCTTAGTTGGGAAAAAATTTCTCAGGACTTAAGAATAAGAATGGCGAGTGGAGACGTAAGTATACGTGTTTCTAATACAAGGCCGTCCGAACCGATAGTATACCGAGGAGAGAATCCGGTTCGCTTTTTCTCGATTGGCAAGTCTCTCGAAGGAGAAGAAATTCGTAAAGAAGTGGGGAGAGTGTATCTTCGGAAGAAGTGGAGTGAAGCGCTGCTTGTTTTTACCGCAGAGGGCGAGATCATACCGATTCAGTATGATGCGAGCATATTTTCGCATAAGGATTTATGTTGCCTGAATCTGTCGAAAAGAGCTTTGGCTTTGATGGTGGGAAGTGAAAAAGCCCAGCTTGGGCCGGGAGAATCTATCATGCTCGATTCGGGCGATGGTTTATTGCCGATTAAGATTGCCGCTTTGTCAGGGAGCGATGGGTGGCGCTTGGTGAGAAGCAGCAATATTCATTTATACCGGAAGCAGAAACCTTTGCTTATTTTACGTGATGGAGGACAGTCGAATGCAGGCGTTGGAAGTATGTCACGTTCGATTTCTGAACCGGAGGTTCTTTTTCGAGTTGTTCAGACAAAGGTGAATCGAGGGTAGGATGAAATGATGAGATTTTTTTTAGAAATCTGCCTTAGAAAAGGTGGCAAGATTGATGGAGTTTTGCCAGGATTTATCAGATCAGAAAATTCGAACTCAGATACTTTTGTCATTTGTCTTTAAATTATCTTGTGAGCTTCGTTCATTCTGTCTGAAAACAGGCTGTTCTCCGGAAAAATCTACCTGATAGAGATTGTCTTCTATTTCAATGGTTAGAATACCATTTTTCAGTGTAAGGGCGGGGCCTTGGTAGACGGTTCCTTGCGAGAGTGTCGGTGTTTTTTCTCCATTAATCAATAAGAGAGGCACACGTCCATGTCCTTCTCCTGTGGGCCAAGCAGGAGATTGTCCCAGGGTATCCCCGTAGCCCCAATTGTAGATGGGTTCGGTGTAGCTGCCTTTGGTATTGTAGGAAAATTGTATTCGTTCTCCGGATAGGTTTGTATAATCAATCTTTCCACTGTTCGCACTGATGTAAATTTCCGATTTTTTGTTGTGAATAGCTGCCTGGAAATCGGAAAAGGTGGGGTATTCACTCTGAGAACCCACTTCAATAATGAAACCTCCAAACCACCCCAGAGGAACAGGGTCACTGAGGACGGTGTCCTGTGATGTGCGTTGAAGGATGGGAGATTTTTCGTTGATGGAACGAATAGCGAGGTAGGTTTGATCCAGTTGAATGAATACGATTTGTTCAATGAGAGAAAGTGCGGAGTCAGCCGAAGGAAAAGAAAGAGTAGCCCGACGACCATCACCGGCTATCTTGTTTATCTTGACGGGGTTTGGGGTAACACGGTCATCGGGAAATCGTTTCGCAAAACTTTTTTGCCATTGGTGATACCAACTATTGGGGTTTGCTCCTTGGATAGTTAGACGCGCTTTGTTGGCGAGTTCTGATGAATCCATGGGTGTGTGCCAAACATCAAAGAGGACGTTCTTCCATTGAGAAACTTGACGCCATGGATCACGGCCAGAAGAACCGGTGACGAGCCAAGAGGCCGAGTGTTCAGCACGATTGATCGCAACGAGTTTCCAAAGAATTTCCTGGCGAGCAAACGAGGTCCATCCTCCGGTTGGGCGAAGAACAGATGCTCCCAGAGTATAGCTTGGGCCAATATAAAAATGAACTCTACTTTGCCAGAAAGGGGTTTCCTTTTTGCCTAGATTGAGTGGTTTGGATTCATGGTATTGCCCGTAAAGGGTTTGAGATGTTTTGCGGGCCAGGGCTTGAGTGATGACAGGTGGTTGATAATCGCTTAAAGAGGCATAAAAAAGCAGGCTGTTTTCGTCGCTGACAGGGAGAGTAGATCGGGAAATTTCTCCCCACCAAAGCCAGGATAAATCATTGAGGGGTGATGGCATGACATTATGGAGCGATTCGGGCCCGCCAAAGGTATTTCCCAAAGTGCGCAGAGCAATGGTTGCGGCATACCAATCGAGCATGGCACGAGCGCAGTCTCGAACATCAGGACTAGTGGCATTATCAAAAAGTGTGAGCCAGGCGGAAATGCTTAAGGGGTAGGTAGCTGAACTATCCCAATCTTCGATTCCGATTCGATAGGCATTTTGAACAGTTTGTCTTAAAAAAGAATTGAGGTTTTTAAGTTGTTTTTGAGCTTCGGCAAAGAAAGGAGAGGATCCAGTGTTTTCGGAACCGAGCGTGACAATCTCCTGGCAGATGAGGTAACCTGTTATGCGCTGGGCAATGATTTCGGAGGGAAGTCCTTCGCCAGTAAAGAGGTTAAGGGAATTGATGGCTGGGTCTGGGTAAAATGCCTGAATGAAGATTTCGATGATATGTTCTTCTGAGAGGGTGTGAGGAAAGCCATGAAAAAGCCACCCAAGGTGAATCGGAGGTAGGATGGAGTCTTTTTTTGCTCTTAATAGAAATTCCTGATCGTTGCGGTACAATCTATGAATGACTTCTTTCAAGGAATCACTATCCGGAGATGATGCTTCCTTAGTTGGTTCTGCATTTGTTGAGAGACTACTTGAGTTTTTTTCCGAAAGATGAGCCAGTAATTGCGTCCATGAAGGCAGGGTTTCTGTTCCCAAAGATAGGGGTGCCTGATGGGATGCTTTTATATCTTCAAGGACAGCGTGTTTTCTCTCTGGTAAGGAGGTTTTTCCATCCGGTTTTTCTTCATGCGAAATGACAGGGGAAGAGAAAAGGAGGGAGACTGTAACGAGTGAGAGAAAGGCAAAGAGAAACTTGGGAAGCATTTTTGAGTAATCTAGGAAATCTTGGTGACTTCCCTTCCAGCATGCAATCACTGGATTGTCCGTCCCTGGTTTCTTCGTCTTCTAATCTGCCTCGCTCTGGTAATGTAATGCCCTCTACTGATGGCTTCCTCATTTATGGGATGATATGTCTGTGGCAGAGAGATCTCTTCCTGGAAGTAGGATTTTTCCAGTGATTCTTTCGCAACCCATTTTTTCAGGCTATCTGCCAGGTCGTTAGGTTTGAGAGGTTTACTGATAAAATCGTCCATTCCGCATTTGAAGCACTTTTCTTTGTCTTCCGGCAGGGTATTTGCCGTGACAGCTACGATGGGCACTTCGCTATAATCATTAGCCATAGCCCGTATTCTTTTGGTTGCTTCAAAACCATCCATTTCGGGCATCTGGCAATCCATTAAAATAATATCGTAGAGGGCCTGCTCTGCCTTTTCGATGGCTTCGATGCCGTTGCAGGCAATGTCTATCTGGCAATCCAGTTTTTTGAGTTGGATGGAAGCCAGCTTACGATTGATGGGATTGTCTTCTACTAAAAGGACATGGGCTTTATTTGGGTAGGATTCAGTCTGCTTTGGGGGCGATGAATTTAAATTTACTTCTTGTTTAACCTCTTCTTTGTTATTGGCTGTTTGCTCGAATAATTCAGCTAGATCTTGGAAGTAAAGGATTGGTTTGAGCATGAAGTGATCGACATTGTATTCACTCAAAGATGACGGTTTGATTCTCTTCTGTTTGTTTCCTGTCAGAATGATTTTAAGCGGAATTTGTGACGTTTGGCGAATGTTGTGAACAATCTCTTTCAAAGTTGTTTTATCTTTTGGAACATTTAAGAGCACTGTGTCGATCGGCCGTGAGGCGTTCTGAGCCAACAAGCGGAGTGCGTCTTCAGGTGAATCTGCTTCGAGTGAACTGATTTTCCAGTAATTGAGTTGTTCATGGACATTTTCTCTAAAAGGAGCACATGGATCGATAATTAAGACACATGAAGGTTTCTTTTGGAAGGAAGCTGGAGGTAGAGCTGAAAGCCCTGATCCCGTGGGAATGGAGAACCAGAAGGTTGAGCCTAGTCCAACCTGACTTTTGAAATCCACCACACCGCCCATAATGGAAATAAGTTTTTTGCAGATGGCCAGACCCAGTCCTGTTCCGCCATGTTTTCTGGAGAAGGAGGAATCAATCTGTGAAAAACATTCGAAGATGACGTTTGCTTTATCCTCGGGTATCCCTTCCCCGGTATCAGAGATGGTAAATTGCAAGGCGGAAGAAACAGATCCACTCTTCTCAAATAGTTCACCATTTTCTATTTCGAGAAGAATATAGCCGCTATTGGTAAACTTGATGGCATTATCTAGCAGATTGTTTAGAATGACTTTAAGTTGTGTTTCATCTCCGATCATTTCCACTGGTGTATCTGGGGGCAGGCGAAAGATTGTTTCAATGCCTTTGGCTTGTGCATTGGATAGATGTGGCTTGAAGATTTGTTCAACCATTACACGGAGATCAAATTTTTCATTTCTGAGATTTATTTTACCCGCGTCGATTTTTGAGAAATTGAGTATATTATTTACAACGTCGAGGAGTTCTCTGCTTGAATTGCCGATCGTCTCGGCGCATTCTCTTTGATCCTTATTTAGGTCTGACTGAAGAATGATGTCAGTAAAACCTATAATGCCATTGATCGGGGTTCTGATTTCATGACTCATTGTCGCCAAAAACTCACTTTTGGCAGTATTAGCTGACTCCGCAATATCTTTAGCTATAACGAGTTCATCCCTTTGCGTTTCTAAATCAGATTGGTCTTCCCGTATTTGATCAGCCATTTGATTGAAGCAATTTCCTAAAATACCAATTTCATCGTTACGTTTCAGTGACGCTCTGGCCGAAAGATCTCCTTGGGCAAATTTATTGATTGTTTGGGTGAGAGAGACAATGGGAGAACTCAATCGTTGGGTAAAGAGCAAGGTCAGTCCGATACCAGTAATGATTGCTAAAAAGGCTCCGAAAAGGAGATAACTGGTTTGTTCTCTGAGTTTGTTCAAAACAAAGGCGGCTGTTTGATCTGCCTGAAGGACACCCACAATGTTCTGATTGGAGTCGAAGATAGGAGTTGCAGCTGAAATCCACGATCCGAGATGATCTTCGTAAAGAGGGGTTGATGAGGGAATACCATGAATGGCTTCTTTGAGATGTTGAGTCTCCGGATATTTGCGCCCGATATAAAAGACATGGTCTCCGCCAGAATCTGTCGTCACGACAAACTCAAGTTGTCCTGTGGTGGAGTAGTCCGCGCATTTGCGCATGATATACAGGGGACTTTGCTGGCCGTTGAGTGTGTTGGATTTTTTGGCTCGAAGCAGTTGTCCATGAATTTTTTCAAAAGCATCCTTCCCGGTAAAAGTTCCATCTTCATTGGGTTGGATCAAAGGAAGAAGATCTCCATCGATAAAGGGAGCAACTGAATTTACGATTGCGAGAAGCTTTGAGGAAACTTCGTCTTCCAGATTACTTTTTTTCAGTTTATAGGCGACAGCGGTATCAATGCCAATCGTGATGAAAATCAAGAAGATAGCAAATATAGACAGGCGAAAGCACAGGCTGGATCGACGCATTATAGATCAAAGGTCAATGAATAAATCTGAAAGAAATAATTTTTGAACAATGAGTGCGACTAAACCAAGTGGTCCTTAGTAGAACGGCTCAGGCTGCAATTTTCTTAAGTGAAATCCTCCAGAAATTTCCATGGGTTTTCGTCTATAAAGCCTTAGAGGAAAAAAGAGACTATTTTTACCAGAGAATTCCGATTTAAAAAAACTGTCTGGAGCTAGGATAATTCAATAATAAGTAGTTGATATAAAATAACTTAATAATTTATATCAAAGATCAAAAGACTGAGAAAAGGTGGTTAGGAAAGATCTTTCAGGATAATTTTAGGGTTTCGACCTGCTTTTTCATAAGATTGCAGGCGTTCCTGGGGTAAGATGTCTTTTGTCGTTTCGATAAACCCACAAACTGTGGTGAAAAAGGAAAAATTCTGGGTGGAGAGGGCGATTACCTTTTTTGCCCCTTTTTTACCGGCTTCCAGGCATATGAATTCCACCATTTTTTTGCCGATACCCTGTCCACCATACGGTTGTAAAACAAAGAGTGAAGCGATTTCAACCAGTTCAGGATTAGAAGGAAATCTATTGAGAGATATGCAGGCGATGATATTTTCATCAATTTCGAAGACATAAAATCGATCGATATTTTTTTCAATTGATTGTAGTGTCCGATGGACAAGTTCTTCTTTGCGGACGGAATTACGGGTTAGGTTATAAATGAGCCTTACATCCTTTCGAGAAGCCCGTCGAATCTGCTGATATTCATTTCCATAAATGAGAGTGCCGATTCCTTCGTTGGAAAAAATTTCGTTGAGCAGGCTGTCGTGAGCTCTTCCATCAATTAAATGAATACGAGGAATCCCTTGTTCAATGGCTTTGATGGCATGGATGGCTTTGCTTTGAGTGTTGGCATCAATAACATCAGGTTTTTCATCAAGGAGTTTAGCGAGTTCTTCAACAGCAATTTGTCGCCTAATTTTTCCGTGTATCATGAGGCCGGGGGTGGGTGTCAAGAAGAGGATTTTAGTGGCTTGTAGTGCGATTCCCACTTCGGTGGCGAGGAGATCGCTATTGATCCGAAGGGAATAGCCATTACGATCGAATCCGATTGGTTGGATGATTGGAATGACACCTTCGTCGACGAGATGGAGGATGAATTTTTGGTCGATTCGATCAATTTTTCCACTGAATTGATGATCGATACCTTTGACGACACCGACAGGAACCGAGCGTATGGAATTTGTAATAGCGCATTTAAGGCCGGTCTGGGTTAATCCTTCGAGTATTTGATGTGAGACATCGGAGGAGGCTTGAATTGCCAGGTCCAGGGTGACTTTGTCTGTAACACCGGTTCCTTGGATGTCGCTTATCGAGATGCCTTTGTTTTCAGACAATTCTTGAAGTTGTGAACCAATGCCATGAACGAGAACAATCTTAATTTGCAGGCTTCGCAGAACGGCAATATCGAGGAGCAGGTTGGGCAGATTATCGTCTCCAACGATGAGTCCATCCAGAGCGATGATAAAGATATGATCTTTGAATCGAGGAACATACTGCAAAATACCACGCAGATCAGTGGGTTTTAGCGAAGATATCTGTTGGGCAGTGCTCATGGTGAAAAAAACGTTTTGTCGCTAATTTGTCGGCACGTCAATAGAGGGAGTTTTACTGTTTTCGGTTACCAGAAGCTCCCATGTATATGTTGTTTGATCGGTGTAAAGATGGAGATTGAAGACCCCTGGGGTAAAAGGGAAATTCAGTTGAGAGATGGTTACCTGTTTATTGATTTCTGTGTTTGTGTTGGCAGATGTCTCCGTTCTTTGAGGAAAGAGATGGAGGTCGGTTCCTTTTGTATATGCGTCTAATGCATAGAAAAATTCAGAGGATATGGAAGAGGGAAGTCCAAAGGATAAAATAATGGAGTCTCCTTGTTGGACACTTGCTGGAGCTTTGAGATTTTCGATGGCAGTGAGGAGATTTGGTCGTCCTGACATGACCATGACAAGGTCCAGAGGTAAAATGGTTTCGAGTTTTGAAGGCGTTGGAGATGTGCTAAAGGAAATCGAATCCGTCTGAGGAGGAACTGTTTCTCTAGAAAGTGACTGGATAGAGGTTTCCAGGCGATTCCAACCCATCAGACTGGGCTGGAGGAAGGCCTTGTTTTTTGCCTGTGATTCTTCATAAGGCAGGTGGGAATCGCTACTAGGCTTTCTAAAGGAAAGGGTTATGATCGTATAGCTAACGAGAGATATGACAATGATCACGGCTATCCATGACATGGGCCATTCCTTCTTTTCAGAGGAAGCATCTGATGGTTGGGTATTCATCTTTAGAGGTGGGTTATCAAAGATAGGGTCAAGAAGCTGCCTTAAAAATATAAAGAGGCTGATGGTGCGAGTCGAAAAACAAATAAGACAAGACTGCGTTGCCTTCGTAGGGTATTAGAACTGGGCAAGCAGCAGGTAGGCAGATGATCGTTTTCTTGACTTTTCCATTAGCTTCTAAGGTTTGTATCATTATCCATGAAACTCTGGTCGCAGTTATTTATTCCAACTTTGAAAGAAAGTCCCGCTGAAGCAGAGATTGCTTCGCATAAGCTGTTGTTCAGAGCAGGTCTGGTCCGAAAGCTTGCTGGTGGGCTTTATTCTTATCTTCCACTTGGTCTGAGGGTATCGGAGAAGATTAAGCAGATTTGTCGTGAAGAGATGGAGGCAGCTGGCGCTATAGAGCTATTAATGCCAGCAGTGCATCCGGCTGAGCTCTGGAAAAATGGGCCTCGATGGAGAGCTACACGAGAATTGATGTACAGCGTCCACAGCGCTGGGGCAGATGCCAAAACACCGGATGAGCCTCAGTATGTTTTGGGACCTACTCATGAAGAGGTTATCACTCCTTTAGTGGCGAATGAGATTTCAAGCTATCGGGAGCTACCAAAAAATTTCTTCCAGATCCAAATGAAATACCGCAATGAAATAAGGCCTCGTTATGGTTTGATGAGAGCCCGGGAATTTTTGATGAAGGATGGTTATAGCTTTGATGTCTCCGACGAAGCCGCTAATGAGAGCTTTTATAAAATGGAGAGGGCATATGGGCTGTTTTTCAAACGCTGTGGTTTAAAATGTGTATCAGTCGATGCAGATTCGGGTGTGATGGGAGGCTCTTTTTCCAAAGAATTTATGGTCCCAGCCGAAGTGGGAGATGATGATGTTGTTTTCTGTTCGAAGAGTGGCTATGCCGCAAACCGGGAGAAAGCAACCAGTGGGCTGGTCCCAACTGATCTGGAGGATGTCATTCCTGAGGGAGAGGTAGAAGAGTTTGCGACACCCGATGTTTCCACTATTGCCGATTTGGCAAAAGAACCTTATCATGTATCTGCTTCCAAGCAGTTTAAAACATTACTTTATGTTGGAGATGGTCAATTGTTTGCGGTGGTTCTAAGAGGAGAAGATGGATTGGAAGAGGCTAAATTAAGTCGTCTTGGTTTTGATGTGGTAAGGCCCGCCACAGTGGAAGAGATTGAGCCGGTGATGGGGGCAAAGCCCGGGAGCCTCGGTGTGGTAAAAGGACGGATGAAGAACCGTGAGAGTCTTCAGGGAATTTATGCTGATAAGGCGATTCGTTTAATTGGAAATGGGGTGACGGGAGCAAATAAAGAGGGTTTCCATCTTCGCAATGTGAATGTAACGAGAGATTTGGATATTACTGATTTTGGTGATTTTCGCAGGGTCGTTGTTGGAGAGCCCTGCCCTTTGTCCG
>JANQKU010000092.1 GCA_028280955.1 Opitutaceae bacterium | reverse complement strand
AAACTGGAAATTACCAACAACGCCCGTGACGCCGTGATGAAACCTCTCATGAAGGTCGCAGAAGAGTTTAATGTTCCCGTGTTGCAACACACCTGGGATACCAAGGGGAAGCCCATGCGAAAAACTCATTCCGATTCATCCGACACCTGCCTACTCGCTCATCGTTTTCCCAACGTAAAAATCATCATGGCTCATCTCTTTGGGATAGGTGTTCGCGGCATTCTCGAAGCAAAGGGACTGTCCAATTTGTGGGTCGATACCTCTGCCTGCTTACCCTTTGATGGTCTGGTCGAAACGGCTGTCGATACACTGGGACCAGATCGTATCCTCTATGGTTCTGATCTTCCCATCCGTGAACTTGGTCAGTGTATCGGCCGAATAACAGGCGCAAATATTGATAAGAAAGCTCAGAAAAAAATCCTCTATACAAACGCAAAGAACCTACTCGGCTTAAACAAAGCGTAAACACCGAACTTCTCATCTAAATTCTCTTTTCCTATGCTAATTGATACAAATGTCTCCTTCGGTCATTGGCCTTTCGCTCGACTCCCCAAGCGGAACCTCAAGGCTCTTGATGCCCACCTAAAAAAACATAAGATCGGACATGCCTTGGTTTCTCATCTAGAAACACTCTTCGCGCCCGATCCCCACCCTTACAACCTTGAACTGATCAAAGCAGCCAAGCGGTATAACCGTTTCACTCCGGTGCCAGTGCTCAACCTGAACAACCCGGATTGGCTCGAAGGGCTGGAAATCTATCGAAAAAAAACAGGCTTAAAAGCAGTTAAACTGTATCCCAACTTCCACAACTATTCTCTTAATTCTGGTCGAACCAATGAACTCATTCGTTATCTGACTGATCACAACATTCGGTTAATCATCAATATCCGTATGGTTGACGAACGGCATCAATACTTCGCCTTGAAAGTCAATGGTGTGCCCTTGAAGCAACTAGTTGGAATTGGAGAACGTTTTCCGGACTTTCGCTTTCTCTGCACCGGACTTTATCGACCGGAAATTTTGGAATTGGCCGACCAATGCGAAACCTTCAGCACCGACATGTCTACTGCAGATTGGCACGACCTCATCAATGAACTCTTAGGAAAACTCAGCCCGGATCGCCTCTTTTTTGGCTCTCATACCCCCTTAATGGTAACAAAAGCCAATACCCTGAAACTCGAACTGGCTCCTATTTCAACTAAGCTGAAAAAGCAGATCGGTAAAGAAAACGCCAAGAAATTCTTCCATCTATAAAATAAAGAACTCCTTGGAACATTATTTTTCGTACAGGTCGTTGATATCCGCCTGTGCTAGTTCGATCAAAAAAGCACCGACTTGCTTCGTTACAACCCGAAAGAATCTCTCTCCCTTCTCGGCCGTCGCTAACGCGGGATTTCCCATCCCCGTATCATCTGTCGCTTTAGGCCATTCTCTTTGGGCAAAAACCCATCCTTCCTGGACTCCTTTCAATTTGATCAGTTTTTCACGTCCCGGTCCGGCCTCCGAAAGAGGTTTCACTAACTCAGGAGCAAAATGAAGCATTAAACTGGTTTCCATCTCACCCGCGTGATGACCAGCATCATCAAAATGTGGCACCCTATCCACTGAAGTAAACCAATCAAATGTCACCAGGAGAATTTCCGGACGAGTAAATTGGAGTTCACGAACCATCTGCCTGAAATCATTGCCACCATGCCCATTCATAATGGCCAACTTTAGGATGCCATGTCGTACCATCGTATCCGTGATATCCTTCAACATGGCAAACTGAGTGCTGGGTGATAAATTGATATCCAATTTCACATCAGCCTGCCCCGTATTCACCCCAAAGGGAATGGTCGGAAGAGCCATCACCTTTTCGCCGGCCTCCCATGCAATTCTGGCCGATTCTTCTGCAATGCGATCGCATTGAGTCACATCGGTACAGTAAGGTAGATGATAATTATGCGCTTCAGTCGCACCCCAAGGGAGCAAACATACCTGTACATCTGTATCTAGAACGGAACGGTAATCTGTCTCGGAGAGAACATAAGGACGAGGTTGTTTGTCTTTCATTTTTAAAAAAACAATGGTTGGTCAGTGGCAGGGATAAAAAGACTTTTACAAAATTATGAATCAGTGACCACTTAAAAAGTCAGGTTACGTCAGCATTATAATTGGCAATATTATCAATCCTATTTTCTTCTCAATTACCCTCAGATTCCCTTGCGGAATAATAAGCGGATGGTTTAGATCCAGTTCAACAAGGAAATCCACCTATATATCTTACCCTATTCATCTCATATGAAAGATTGGTCACCGGACGAATTGAAAAAACTAAAAGAACTCAGAGCTATCTACCATCGGGACCTCTTTGATGATTACCTACCTTTCTGGGAAAAATTTGGCATTGATCACGAAAAAGGCGGATTCATGTGCGCTTTGGAGCACGATGGAACTCAGATAAACGATCACAAATATCTCTGGTATCAGGGAAGAGGCCTTTGGGTTTACTCATTCCTCGCTCGGCATTTTCCGGACCAAAGAGAAAGGGCACTTGAAATTGCCCATAAGACAGCAGCCTTTCTTCGTCAATTTGGACGTAATGAAAACAACGATTGGTACCTGACGGTTGATCGGGATGGCCAACCCATAGAACGAATCGATGAACTCGGCTATGCCGGTATCTTTGTTGCAGAAGGATTCCAGACCTATGCTCATGCCTCAGGAGACGAAAGTGCTTTGGATTTCGCTATCGAATGCCTTTACCGATCACTTTATCATTTTCACAACCCAAACCGTAAAGTGGAAGACGATGCCATTGGTTACATTCCCCATAACTATACGGGCATGCGCATCCTCGGCTCTGAAATGGTCCTGATTAATACCATTCCTCAAATGCTGGAACAAAGGGAAGATTCAAAACTGCGATCTCTCCTACTCGAAGCAATCGACAATGTCCTTAATAAATTCTGGAATCCCGAACATCAATTAACCAACGAAGTTCTCGACAAAAACCTCAATCGACCCCACGACGAAAACGAAGATTTCTTTTACCTGGGTCATGCGACCGAAACCTATTGGATGATTATGGCAGCAGCTCTGTTTCTGAAAGATCAAACCATGTTTGAAACAGCTGCCGGACGTTTTAAAAACCACTTGGAAAAAGCTTGGGATGACGAAACAGGCGGATTTAGCGACGGACTTAAACTCAGTAAAGGCCTCAATCCTATCCGCCATCTCTGGCAACATGAAGAAGTTCTCATTGGCTGCCTTATACTACTAGAGCACACCAATCAAAAATGGCCACTCGATTGGTTTATTCGCACTCAGGATTACATTACAGAAAAATTCCATCTCGCAAAACACGGTTACCCAGTGTGGGCCTATGGTAGCTATCGAGATGGGGATTTCCGAAAAAGAGAAATGGGACGAAAAGAAAACTATCACCTCCCCAGGCGTCTCATGCTCAACCTACTGGCCTTCGACCGAATTTTAAACAATTAAGAAATCATATTATCCATGAACACACTAGCAAACGAACCTCTGGCAATTAACGGCGGCAGTCCAGCCGTCGACGAACCAATGCCTCCTCTCAAACGCTGGGGAAAAGAAGAACTGGCACGTCTGACTGAAATGGTCGACCAGGATTCCCTCTTTTACTGGAACGGCCCACAGACAACAGCTATGCTGGCAGAATTCCGAAAGCTTTATCCCTTCGAACATTGCGCACCTTGCTCCTCCGGAACCGCTGCCCTTCACATGGCAGTCTCCGCTCTCAATCTAAAACCGGGAGATGAAATCATTTCGACCCCTATTACCGATATGGGAACTTTCACGGGTATATTGGTACAACAATGCGTGCCTGTCTTCGCAGATCTAAAACCTCATACCTACAATCTCGATTCTGCCTCTATCGAAGAAAAAATTACTTCTAAAACCAAAGCGATCATTGCCGTTCATCTTGCCGGGAACCCAGCTGATATGGATGCCATTATGGCTATCGCGAAAAAATACAACCTATATGTCATCGAAGACTGTGCCCAAGCTTGGGGAGCTAAATACAAAGGCACAAACGTAGGACTCATCGGCGATGTGGCATGTTACTCCCTGAATGATTTTAAACACATCAGTTGTGGTGATGGAGGAATGGTCTGCAGCAACAATCCAGACATTGGTCCAAACCTTCAAATGTGGGGAGATAAACACTACGATCGAAAGACCGGCACTCGAGCTCCTACCCAATTGGGCATGAACTATCGCATGAGTGAACCACTTTCCGCTGTTGCTGCTGCGCAATTGCCAAAAATGGAATCTATTTGTAAGGCACGAACTCGACTTGGAACTCGGTTATCTGAAACTATTAAAGATCTACCTGGAATCCACATTCCTGAAGTCAATGATGAAGATACTTCTACTTATTGGTTTTATCTTCTTCGCTTGGATTTCTCCATTCTAAGCTGTTCACAAGATGAATTCGCCGAAGCCCTTAAAGCCGAAGGCGTTCCGGCCAATAGTGGATATCTGCCAATGGCAGTCTATCGATATCCAGTCTTCCAAGACCATAACTTCTTTGGCGGAACCTGGCCCGTTAAAGACCTCGGATTAACAGATATGGATTATACCAAGGTCAATTGCCCAGTCGCAGAGAAAATTTTGAAAACCTGTATTTTTATCAGTATCAAAGAATCGATGACAGATAGCTATATCGAAAAAATCGCGGCTGCCATAACTAAGGTTGCCCACCATTACGCAAAATAAATTGGCAAAAAATAGAAAATTTCAAAAGCTCCTTCAAAAACAGAAGGAGCTTTTTTCGTTTAGATGAAAAACTTAAAGAGGATGAACTCTTATTTTTACCTGAGCCTCTTTAACCAGATCTTTTAGGCGCCAGGCCAAACGTGTTGGCGTTGAACTTTCCTCAATAACACAATGGGAAAACTCGAGAGCATCCTCTCCTGAGTTAACCGTAACCTTAACGGCAGCATCTCCATCCGAAATGGTAAGAGAACCATCTTCATTGAGAGACCAGTCGGCATACGTTATCAGAGCCGTTTCAAAACTCTCCGGCTGAGAATAGGCAACCTCATCCGTTACTTCGATGCTCCCCTCATTCGATCGGTCATAAACAAATGTACGATGGAGATGAAGCAATGAATCCACCCGATACGCCTTCGTTAAATCCATAACCAAACGATCGCGGGCATCCGTAAATAATTTCTCTAAAATAGTCGTAAAGGCATGACTCCCATAGCCCCCCGGTTTGTGCTCATCTTTTCCGGGCACTTGCAGCTCACCCGCAACTACCGGCACCGGATGCCCATAAGAATTCAATAAATCACTTTGATAACGATATTTACTGAAAGTTCTCTCCCTATAAATCTCTGCCCCAGGGTCATGCAGAAGGTATTTTTTGCCAACAGCAACCGTGAAAGTTCCTAGGTCATTATGGTTATGATTCACCCCATTATGCCCACCCATAAAAGAGGCTACCAACTTTTTGTTTGAATCTCTATCAGGACGGCAAATCAAAAACTGCACATCTTCAAACCATTCACGGCAGGGAAAATCATACGACAATTTATACGCTTTTTGACCATCCATGGTATGAAACATGTTGAGTAAAAGTGTCGTTATGGTTTGCTTATCCAAATTATCGAAGAGGTTGATCTCTTCCTCTGTACTACGAGATCGCTCCATATCCTCATCCAGACAGTTGTTGAGCCAATTCGTTATCCAAGTGACTGGCTGATAGTCCATTTGACTATCCGCAAAGGCAGGAAACAAACCATCCTGTAATTCCATGCGAACACCATACAAAGCCATTCTTTTTTGCAATGGCTGCCTCAACCAATTTATTTTTCCTCCCGTAGCAGAACGAACCAATTCACTAATGGCCACATAATTACCAAACCCGTATACCCAATAGCTCATCCCTTCAGTATAAAAGCCACTCTCTTCGAAACCATCATTAGAATATTGAATCAAATCATCTGCCAAGGCTAAATACCAAGCCCTTTCCGACAGCTCTTCCTTTAAATAAAGCGCACAACTAAGAACGCCATTTAAACAAACTGTATTCCAGTTATGGTTACAAGTTACCCACCAATAGATATCCTTTCCCGATTCAATCCGCTGGCGAAACGGTGAAAAAATCCTCTTTTCAATTTCGCTGCGAATCAAATCACGTGTATCCTTTTGCAAACGATTTCCCAACAAAAAATCAACCGTTGCAAACGTCATCGCAGAATTCGCCGAGCCCAAATCAATCTCAATTGTTTCTCCTTTGAGATTCTTCTCATCATTATCGTGCGCTGGGTTAATCCAGGTGCTTAAATTCTGAAAATGGCCTATTTCTTCCTTAATTTTTGTGAGATATTCTCCCGTAGGATCGAGGCACTCGGCAAACGTCATCGCAATCAACCGTCGCATCACCTCTCCATAAACATTTCCAAAAATAGACCGATCATCTTTCTGGTAACTTTCCAAATAGAGAGCATCTGTTACCCGCTCTAAATCTCCAGAGGCTTTCTCTGCGGCCTTTTCTATCCAATAATGACCTAAAGGATGCTCCTTCCACCGATCCCATGCCTCGCGGTTATGGCAAGGAACGCCTAAATGAAAGGGCTTCTCACCAAGTAGCCCTTCCATCTTCTTCACTTTTTCTGCAGACGGCGCAAAACTTTCACCATCCGGCAGATCTAAATTAACATCATCAGAACCCATTGTTTATTTTTCTATTTAAAATTCTACCGTTACGAACAATGCCCACTCAACTGATAGTTTCCATCATTGGTCTGATCGATGTCACAATTCTAGCATGAGAAATTGGCTCCTTAAAACGCCAAGCCAACCGGGTCGGCGTTGAACTTTCATTGATGATACAATGGTGAAACTCCAGCTCACCATCTAAAGAGAATACAGTCACTTCAACCGATTTCTGATTTTTAAAAACCCGAAGCAAACCATCCTCTTGTCGTTCCCACTCAGCATAAGTGATCAACGCTATTTCAAAAGCTTCAGGTTGTGTATAGGAAACATCATCCATCACTTCAACAGAACCGTCTCCAGCTCGATCATAGGTAAAGTGACGAATCAATTTTTCCAGACTTCCGACTCGATAAGCATCCTTTAAATCCAAGATCACTCGATCCACACCATCACTAAAAGAGACATCTATCACCGATGCATAAGCCTCCTCTCCTTCCATCTGCAATTGACCAGCCACAACCGGAACAGGATGCCCATAAGAATTAAGGAGATTACTTTCATAACGATGATCACTGAAAGTCCGAGTCGTGTAGACCTCGCCCCCTGGATCCGTCAGTAATTCTTCATCATCGATCAATACGGTATACGTGCCAATATCGTTATGATTGTGGTTAAACCCGTTATCACCGCCCTTAACCGTAGCGGCCAACTTGACACGGGATTCCTTCTTGGGACGACAGATGAGAAACTGCACCTCTTCGAACCAATCCCGAATACGTTCTCCCAGCGTTCTTTCATAGGGACAGCTAATATCCACCTGATGAAAAAGAATAAGGAGAAGCTGAAAAGGAGATTGATACTGAAAACCTTTGAGAGAATCGATTGCTTTATCAGTCGAACGCCGTTGTCTTGTATCATCTATTCGATTGTTCATCCAGTGGACCGACCAAGTCGCTGGCACAACGTCGGAAGCGCAATCTGCCATACTGGGAAAAGCACCATTTTGAACTTCAATGCGGATTCCATGCTGAGTCATCTTTTCCACCAAAGGTTTTTTCAACCAATCTATTTTCCCACCAGTAGCCGCCCGAACGATTTCAGAAAGAAGGATATAATGGCCAAATCCATACATCCAATAGTTTACTCCTTCTAAGTAAAATCCGCACTTGGAAAACCCCTGCTCAGAATGAGTAATCAACTTCTCTGCTAAAGCGATATACCAAGCTCTCTCATCGAGATCTCGACAAAGATAAAGAGCACATGCTGTAATGCAAGCCAAGCAGACACTGTTCCAATTGTTTTTCTCCGTGACCCACCAATAAGCCCTTTGCCCAGTTTGGATGCATTGCTGGTAGGGTTTAAGAATTCGTCGCTCAACTTCTACATGAATGAACTTTCGAATGCTCTCTTGCAACCAATCACCCAATAAATAATCAGCAAAAATGAGAAGATTTGCATAATGCAGAGAGGTTAAATCGTTGAAAAAAACCTCTCCTCCATAGCTCTTTTTTGCACCATCAAACAGCGGATTTATCCAGGATTTCAGTTGAAGAATACTCTGCAGGTCTTTTTCGATAATAGGAAGGTATTCCCCCGTAGGGTCGATGCATTGAGCGAGTGGCAACAATGTCATTCGCTTTCGTTGTGGTCTCACGATTTCCCGATGCTCAGCCTGGCTATCTTCCTCAATTGCCCTAAGATACAATTCATTCGTCACTGTCAGTCTTGGCTCCAAGGAAGCAATCTCCTTCGCTCCTCTCAAAAGATCCTGACCAACAGAACTCGATTTAACTACCTCCCACTGAGATCGATCTGTTCCAGAAAAACCCAAAGGGAAAACGCATGGAGACAACAACTCTCTGATCTCTTTTACTCTTTGCTCTGGAGGAGCAAATTCCTCTCCCTCTGGTAGGTTTATTAAACGAGCTTTGTATCCCATTTTTTGCTATGTTTTTAGGTAGGCTTTACCATAAATGTTACCCTTGCCTTTTCGATAGGCTCTTTAAAACGCCAGGATAACCGAGTAGGTGTTGAACTTTCCTGAATAACAATATGAGAAAATTCCAATTCGCCCTCTTCTGCTGAAATCGTTACCTCAACCGCGGCATCACCGTCAGAAATCAGAAAAGATCCATCTTCTTGCTGGCTCCAATCTGCATAGGTAATAAGTGCTGTCTCAAAATTTTCCGGCTCAGAATAAACGACTTCATCAACGACCTCGACCGAGCCTTGACCAACCCGGTGATAAGTGAAAGCACGTGTCAATTTTTCAAGCGTTTCAACAGGATAGGCTTTCTTGAGATCGAGAACAATGCGATCTGCTTCATCCGTAAGGGATTCTTCCAAAACTGTCGTGTAGGCATGTTTTCCATATCCAGTTACATGGACATCATCTTCCGGCACTTGTAGCACACCCGCTATTACCGGGACAGGATGCCCGAATGAATTCAAAAGATTTCCCTTATAACGATATTTGCTAAAAGTCCTACTGGTATACACCTCGGCTCCTGGGTCCGTCAGCAATTCCTTGTTCCCAATTAAAACCGTAAATGTACCCAAATCATTATGGTTATGATTGGCTCCATTATGCCCTCCTTTAAAAGTAGCGGCAAATTTCAGAGACATTTGGTCCGAAGGTCGGCAAATGAGAAACTGTACATCTTCAAACCAATTTCGGATTTCTTTTCCAGAATCGCCAAATTTTCGCTCATAGGCTAGATTCAAATCCACCTGTCCAAAAAGGATAAGCGCCAACATGGTTGGAAACCTGAAATGCATGCCTTCAAGAGAATCTATCTTTGTTTCTGTTGAACGCACACTCCGAGTTTCATCGATCCGATTATTCATCCAGTTGACCAACCAGGCAGGAAGTACAACATCACTTTTACAATCTGAAAAAGTGGGATAGGCTCCGTCCTGTATTTCCATTCGCGCACCAAAGCCCGACATTTTTTCAACCAAAGGTTTTTTCAACCAATCAATCTGCTCCTTGGTCACTGCTCGAACTAACTCGGAAATCAAGACATAGTGGCTGAATCCATATCCCCAATAACCAACACCTTCTGTATAAAAACCACTTTCTGTAAAACCCTTTTCCGAATATCGAATTAACTTCTCACAAAGGGCTACATACCAAGCACGCTCTTGTTTATTCTCTTTCAGATGCAGAGCACAGGCCAAGATTTCAGCCAAACAGACAGAATTCCAGTTATGATCACAGGTAACCCACCAATAAACATCCTGACCACTCTTAATTCTCTGCTCAAACGGTTCGAAAATTCGACGATTCAGTTCAGTCCGTATCAGTCTACGAATTTCCGGTTTCAATTGATCACTTAAAAAATAATCTGCTGCCACTAGGTTGACAGCATAATGAACAGAAGACAAATCCGTAAAAATTCCTTTCCCTTCATAAAATTCTTTCGACTCTGGATGCCCCGGGAAAGTCCAAACCTTTAAATCGGCAAGACTTTGTATATCCTCTTCGATCTGTTCCAGATAACCCACGGAAGGATCGATACATTCTGCAATCGGCAATACCGCCATTCTCGACATCCAATCTGGCCGGATAGAATCAACCTCCCTTCGATCTTTCTTTTCCACACATCGAAGATAAATCTCATTGGTCAGAGTCGGCAACGGTCTTTCCTCTGCCAGAGTTTTCGCTTCTTCCAGTATCCTTTTCCCACAGTCACTGTTTGCGACTCGATCCCACTCCCCTCGGTTGGAATAAGGGAACCCGATAAAGTATGGCTGATCAAGTAACAGCTCCTTTATTTCACGAACTCTTTCCTCTGAAGGTGAAAAATTTTCGCCTTCCGGAAGGTTGATATTAAAATCTCCATGACCCATTTTTGATACCTTTCTGTTTTATTAAATTGGTTGAACCAGTATCGTAACCTTCGCTTCCTTTACAGGTTCCTTGAAAACCCATGATAACCGTGTCGGTGTTGAACTTTCCTGAATGATACAGGAGCTGAATTCCAGTTCTCCTTCTTCCGCAGAGACAATGACTCTAACAGCTACCCCATCCTCAGAAATCCGAACCACCCCATTCTCATCACGAACCCAATCGGCATACGTTAGCAAAACCGTTTCAAAATCTTCAGGAGTCGAATAACTGACTTCATCGACGACTTCGACAGACCCAGTTCCCTCACGGCTATACACATATTTTCGCGTCAATTTTGTCAATGTTTCGACTTGGTAAGCCTTCGTCAAATCCAGGATAATTTTATCCTCCACATCCGTGAAAGACTCTCCCAAAACGACTGCATGATAGTCTTTGCCCTCGCTTTGCAGTTCCCCAGCCACAACGGGCACTGGATGCCCATAAGAATTGAGAAGATTACCTTGGTAACGATCTTTACTGAAAGTTCGTGAGGTATAAACCTCTGCTCCAGGATCAACGAGTAATTCTTCCTTACCAACCAAAACGGTAAATGTACCCAAATCATTATGATTATGATTCACTCCATTATGCCCTCCCTTGAAAGTCGCAGCCAAATTACCGGCACTATTATTGTCAGGACGGCTTATCAAATATTGAACATCCGAAAACCAGTCTGATTGCCTATTTGCCAATTCCATTTTATAAGCGTCATCAGGATCTCCTTGATGAAAAAGTACCAGCAAGAGATATCCCTGAAAATGGAGCTTCAAATCCTGTAAACTATCGAATTTTTCTTTGGTAACCCGCTTTGAAGCAGCTGTTCCATTCCGGTTATTCATCCAGTGAATCAACCAAGCTGCTGGGACCAGATCACTCTTGCAATCTGCAAAACTAGGGTATGCCCCATTTTGAATTTCCATCCGGGCTCCGAACTGAGTCATTCGCTCTACTAACGACTTTGTTAACCAATCAATTTTTCCATTAGTTGCAGACCGAACGGTTTCCGCAAACCTCACATACTGCCCAAAACCAAAAACCCAATAACCGACACCCTCAGTATAAAACCCACTTTCTTCAAACCCCTTTTCTGAATATTGGATAAGCTTCTCTCCGAGAGCAACGTACCAGGCTCTCTCTTCAATGTCTTCCTTCAAGGCCAAGGCACACCCGACCATACTGGCAAGGCAAACCGAGTTCCAGTTATGATCAACCGTCACCCACCAGTAGACATCTTTTCCACTTTCAATTCGTTCTCTAAATGGAGTAAAATAACGCCATTCCAGTTCATCACGAATCAACTGCCGAATTTCTGGCTTTAGACGATCTTGTAATAAGTAATCAATACCCACTAAAGATCCCGCATAATGAGCTGTCACCAAATCCGCAAAAATGGTTTTACCATCATAAATCAAGCGATCCCTATCGTTATTGGCATGAGTCCAACTCTTCAATCGACTGATATTAAGGATATCCTCTTCTATAATGGGAATGTATTCATCTGACAGATTCAGACACTCTGCTATAGGCAAAAGAGATAACCGAGACCAAATTTTCTGATGAACAGCATTCATTTCCGCGGGACTATCCGTTTCAAGCCGCCGAAGATACATCTCATTATCCACATAAAGCCTTGGTTCTTCTTCCGCAACCTTGCGAGCTTCCTCTATGATTGTTTTAGCCGTGACG
>JANQKU010000058.1 GCA_028280955.1 Opitutaceae bacterium | reverse complement strand
GAAAATAGCCCATCATTATAAAGATTTTGGCCTGCCTCTCCTTGATCTCATCAGCGAAGGCAACATTGGTCTCATTAAGGCCGTGGAACGTTTTGACCCTCAAAAAGGAGGCAAACTAAGCACTTATGCCGCCTGGTGGATCAAGCAATCCATTAAACGAGCTTTGGCAAATCAGAGCAAAACTATTCGCTTACCTGTCCACCTCGTTGATAAGATTTCAAAAATGAGAAAAATGGCTCTTACCTTAACCGAGGAACTTGGGAGAGAGCCCACAGATGAAGAACTAGCCATTGAGCTACAAATGCCTGTTAATAAAGTATCTCATCTCAAGACCGTCAGTGTACGCCCTACCTCCCTCAATTCACCTATCAATGATGATGGTGAAGGTACCGAATTAGGAGAAATTGTTGGAGATGACAACGCCCTATCCCCTTTTGAAAGACTGGAGGATAAGGCTTTGCAAAAAGATCTTAACGATATGATCGAAGGACTCGACGGCAGGGAAGCCCAAATCATAAAACTCCGCTATGGTCTTGAAGGCGACACCCCACTTACGCTGGAAGAAGTTGGTGAACTCTTTGGCATCACCAGGGAAAGAGTCCGGCAACTCCAGAATATCGCTTTATCTAAGATGCGCAAAGTCATGTATAACTATGAGCGGCAATTGACCATCGAAGAAATTGAGGAAAAAACTCGGCAACAAAACCGTATGGAAGTTTTTCAAGAGTTCTTTCAAAGCAAAGAACTTGAAAAGGCTCAGGCTTAAACCTGTCCACCTGTATTTCGAAATAAAAAGGGCTCCTTGGTTTAAGAGGAGCCCTTTTTAAAAGAAACGGAAAACTAACAATTACCTTACAGTAAGATAACAATTAGCTGTTTCGTCAAGGAAATCATTTAGTGGCTTCGTCCAGGATGTCTCCCAGGTTCATGAGATCCCCGCCATCCTTCATGGAATCATAGGTAGCTGTTTCAGCGGCGAGTTCATCTTCACTGTAATTAGCTGCCTTGATGCTAAGACCAATACGACGTTCATCACGATCGATCTTAATAACTCGAGCCGTCACTTCGTCCCCCGTCTTCAAGACATCTTTAATCTTTTCGACACGTTCTTCTGTGATCTGGCTAATATGAACCAATCCATCGATCTGGTCTTTTAATTCAACGAAAGCCCCAAAAGAGGTAATCTTAGAAATAGATCCGGTAACAACGTCTCCTACTTTGAAGAAACTATCAATATCCGACCATGGATCGGTCGCCAACTGTTTCATACCCAAAGAAATGCGCTGTTGATCAACATCCACATCCAAAACCGTCGCATCGATCATATCACCTTTTTTCAACATCTCACTCGGGTGATTGATTTTGCGTGTCCAGGACATATCGGATACATGAACCATTCCATCGATACCTTCTTCCAGTTCGATGAAGGCACCATATGTCGTAATGTTGCGAACACTGCCTCTGACATGAGCGCCAACAGGGTAATTGTGGCGCACCATATCCCACGGATTCGGCTCGAGCTGCCGCAGTCCAAGAGAAATTTTCTGTTCATCTTTCTGGATGCTGAGAACAACTGCTTCAACATCATCACCCACCTTGAGGACATCACTTGGTTTATTGATGCGTTTGGTCCATGACATTTCAGAAACATGAACCAACCCTTCCACTCCTCGGTCAATTTCAATAAAGGCGCCATAAGGGACCAGATTGACCACCCGGCCACTGACTTTCGAATTGATGGGGAACTTCTTGTCGATGTCTTCCCAAGGATTTGAAACAGTCTGCTTGAGTCCCAGAGAAACGCGTTCTTTATCGCGATTTACCTCGATGATCATGACATCGATCTCTTCACCCTGTTTCAACATTTCGCTTGGGTGTGAAATACGACCCCAACTCATATCGGTAATATGAAGGAGCCCATCCATTCCATCGAGATCGATAAAGGCTCCAAAATCGGTGATATTTTTAACCACTCCCTTACGGACTTGCCCCGGCGCAATTTGTTCAAGCAGATCACGACGCTTTGAAGCACGTTGCTCTTCAATCAGCTCACGTCGAGAAAGGATAATGTTCTTTCTTTCAAGATTGATCTTAACGACTTTAAAATCGTAGGTCTGGCCAATATACTGATCCAGGTTCTTGGGAGGTTGGATATCGATGTGAGAAGCTGGCAAAAAGGCGTCAACGCCAATGCTAACAATCAAGCCACCTTTAACTTTTGACCGAACCCGCCCGGAGGCAATCGATCCTTCCTGGCATTTTTGCAGAATGTTCTCCCAATTTTTCTTTTGTTCTGCCTTATCGAAGGAAATGACCGGATTTCCGGTGCGATCTTCCTGTCTTTCGAGAAAAACTTCAATCTGTGACCCAATTTCCAATTCTCCAAGATCGGGAAATTCAACAGCATTGATAATTCCTTCGGATTTTCCCCCTATATCAACAACAACTTCGTTTTGACGGATTTCAATAATGGTGCCCAATATAATTGAGCCTTCTTTTAGCGTATCAAAGCTGCTCTGATCGAGTAGCTCTTGCATTTCTGAACTCATATGAGTAATTTTTCAGTCGTCTTCGAAAATGCTCCCCGTCTTCGAATCCTCTGAGAGATATTTCCCAAATCGGAAATGAATTTCCAACATGGGGTTGATGTTATCATTTAAACCGGCCTGGAGCACGCGACAACCGGCTATTTATTTTGTCGCAAACAGCTCACCATGAATGGGCCAAGGGCACCTGCAAGCTTAAAAACACTTAATAAAAATTCAGGCTGGCTGTTGTTGAGAAATACAATGCAATGTCCCCAATCCCCAGACAAGCTCGAGACAATCGATCGGAATAATCTCTCTATCAGGAAAACAACCTGCCAAAATGTCTAAAGCTTCCGCATCTCTCCTCCTTTGCCGAAAAACAGGAACCAAGACAGCATTATTAATAATCAGAAAATTGGCATAGCTGGCCGGTAACCGCTGCCCATCCCAGAAACACGGCTCTGGCATAGGAAGTTCCACGATGTCGAATGTCCCTCCGTCCTTTGTTCGAAACGACTTCAACCGTTCCAGGTTTTCCTGCAAAGGTGTAAAATTGGGATCCTTTTCATCTGGCTCCACTGCCGTTATAATTCCATCCGACTTAAAAAAACGAGTGATGTCATCGATATGCCCGTCTGTATCATCACCTACAATCCCATCACCCAACCAGAAAATCTCCTCAACACCCAATCCTTCTCGGAGTTGCTCTTCAATCTGGGCTTTGGACATTTCAGGGTTACGATTGGGATGCAACAAACAAGAGCTTGTCGTTAAAAGAGAACCCTTACCATTAACGTCTAGGGATCCCCCCTCTAGCACCACCGGAAACTCAAAACGGTTTAGCTGAAGAGCTTTCCCAACCTGTAAAGGGATTTTATTATCCAAACCGTAGAGAGGATATTTACCACCCCAGGCATTGTATTGCCAATCGGTTAAAGCAACTTCCCCAGTCTGAGGGTTTTTAATAAAAATAGGTCCATGATCTCGGCACCAAGCATCATTGGTTGGATGATCATAAAAACAAACATTCTCCATCTCAGCATCCGCCTCCTTCAACAATCGAGCTGCCTCCTCCTGCAAATTTATCGCACAATTGAGGCGAACTGCTTCATAGCGACTGATGACAGAAGCAATCTCCGCAAACTTCGCCGGGATAGAGTCAAAGCGGCCTGGCCAGGTATCTAGATTGTGAGGCCACGAAAGCCATACAGCTACTTGTGGCGCCCACTCTGCCGGCATCTGAAAACCAAGGGAAGACGGTGTCATCAACGATACTCGACTTTAATCAATAAAACGTTTTTGCAGATCTCCGAACGAATCAATCCGGCGATCACGAAAAAACGGCCAGTTACATCGAACATCATCCAGACAGTCTAGATCACATTCAACCACGGCTGTTTCTTCCTCCTCGTGAGATGCTTTATACAAGAGTTGACCATACGGATCTGACACAAATGACCCTCCAAAAAATTGGGATGATTCCTCCAGACCAACCCTGTTGACCGCAACCACATAACAACCATTGGCCACCGCATGCCCCCGCTGCACAGTTTCCCATGCCGTGTGCTGCGCCTGTCCTATGGAATCTTTTTCATGAAGATGCCATCCAATGGCCGTCGGATAGAATAACACTTGAGCCCCTTTAAGAGCAGTCAATCGGGCTGCTTCCGGATACCATTGATCCCAGCAAATCAGCACACCGATTTTTCCAAATTTTGTATCCCAAACCCGGTATCCCAAATCACCCGGTGTAAAATAATATTTTTCATAATATCCCGGATCATCCGGAATATGCATTTTGCGATATTGACCCAAAAAACGACCATCTGCGTCCACCACCGCTGCGCTATTGTGGTAAATCCCAGGCGCCCGCTTTTCAAATAAAGACACAATCAGGACCACCCCCAATTCACCTGCCAGCTCCTGCATCAGCTCAGTGATAGGCCCTGGAATAGCTTCCGCCATTTTGAAAAGCTCTACATCTTCCCGTTTACAGAAATAAGGCGTCAAGAACAGCTCCTGCAGGCAAATAATCTGCGCTCCTTTATCTGCGACCTCTCGAATCCTTTTGACTGTCTTTTCAAGATTGACCTTCGGATCATCCAGGCAACTGGTTTGAATCAATCCGACTTTCATACCTAATAAACAACCTTATTCAGAGGATATTCGATGATACCTTCTGCTCCCAATTCTTTAAGCCGCGGTATAATCTCTCTGACTATACTTTCATCGATGATTGTTTCGATCGCCACCCAGTCCGATTGACTCAGCTGTGACACAGTTGGATTCCGCAGAGCAGGAAGCTCTTTCAAAACTTTTGCCAACCCTTCTTTAGAAGTATTTAGTTTAAGCCCGACTTTGCTGCCGGCTTCGAGCGCCGATTTCAACAACATCGCAATATTTTCGATTTTTCGACGTTTCTCAGGATTGTCCCAACTCTCCTTATTCGCGATAAATTTTGTATTGGTATAAAACAGCGTCTCTAGAATACGCAACTTATTCGCCCGCAAGGAACTACCTGTTTCAGTGATATCGACAATTGCATCCACCATCTCCGGAACCTTTACCTCAGTTGCTCCCCAGGAGAATTCCACCTCGGCCGAAACTCCGTTTTTCTCCAGGAATCTCTTGGTCGCTCCAATCAATTCTGTCGCGATACGCTTACCCTCCAAATCCTTGATCGTTTTGATATCTGAATTTTCCGGCACCGCGATAATCCAGCGTGAAGGCATCGAAGAAACCTTGCTGTAAACAAGATCGCATACCTCTACCACATCTGATTCGTTTTCCAAAATCCAGTCTTCACCTGTCAGGCCACAATCAAAAAAACCATGTTCGACATATCGGCTCATTTCCTGGGCTCGAACCAAACGGGCTTCTATCTCAGGATCGTTGACAACGGGTTTATAGGAGCGCGAACTCATAGTAATTTTAAACCCTGCCTTTCTAAAGAGAGAACAGGTTGCTTCCTCCAGATTTCCTTTAGGCAATCCGAGCATAAGTAATGTCTTACTGTCTGACATACCTTCAAGACACATCGACCCACCCTGAACACTCAAGCCTAATTTCACCCTTATTTTTTGACAAAAACGCCTCCTCTCCTCAGAACCCACTCCCATGGGAAATCTCAATTTACTTCAAAAAGGAGATAAAGCTCCGAATTTTTCGTTCCAAGACCCTGTTTCCCAAGAGATCCGGGATACCTCTTCATTACTAGGAAAACCCTATTTGGTCTATTTTTACCCCAGAGACAATACCCCTGGATGCACAAAAGAGGCCTGCGGGTTTAGAGATCTTTTCAAGCAGTTTCAACAGGCTGGCTTCACTATCATAGGAGTAAGCTGCGATACGGAAACATCTCATGAGAAATTCAGAGCAAAACACAACCTTCCCTTTCCACTCGTGGCAGATACTGATAAAAAACTGGTAAATGCTTTTGGCGTATGGGCCAAAAAGACGTTCATGGGCAGAGTTTTCGACGGCGTTCACCGGGTTTCCTTTCTAGTGGGCCCTAAAGGGAATATTATCAAAGTTTACCCAAAAGTTAAAGCTGCGGCCCATCCTGACGAAGTTTTAGATGATATAAAAAATCTGTAATATTTGTTATGCCAGCCGATCCAAAGCCACTCGTTCTTATTGTAGAAGACGAAGAAGCCATTACCTCAGTTATCACCGAATACCTGGAAGCTTCAGGTATGTTGACCCAGGTCTATGATCGCTGTTCTCCCGCTCTCCGTTTTCTCCAGCACAACTTCGCCAATCTACTCCTACTCGATCTTACGCTGCCAGACCAGGATGGATTTTCCTTTCTGGAAGACCTCAAGCGTAACAATATTTCTATCCCCACTATTTTCCTCACCGGAAATGACTCCGAAATCTCTAAAGTTCGCGGACTCGATATGGGAGCCGATGACTATGTGACAAAGCCTTTCAGCGCCGCCGAGCTGGTAGCTCGAATAAATGCAGTCCTCAGAAGATCTGAAACCGCTCAAGATCATCATATTACAAAAAACGCTAAAGTTACCGACAGCCCTTTTATTTTTGCCGGTGCTAGCATCGATCCTACTTCTCTACAGATTTCTTTCCCCAATGGCGATACCGAAAAAATCGGACGTAAAGAACTCGGCATCATGGCCTACCTCAAAGCTAATCCCGGAACCATTATTACCCGAAAAAGCCTGATACACTCAGTCTGGGGAGTTCATGCCGATGTTAGAAGTCGTTCGCTAGATCAGTACATTGTCAAAATTCGAGATCTTTTTGAACGCAAGAATTGTCCTCTCAATAAACTTCGGACAATCCACGGAATCGGTTATGAATTCGAAATGGAACCTTTTTCGCCGGATGAAGATCAAACACCTACTCCCAATATTCACCCTCTAGATAGCGACCCTGGCAACCAATAATTCAACTCCGAATAAAACCCTATTTTCTAAAAATAATAAAGCCGCTTCAATCACGAAGCGGCTTTTGGTTTTAATCACAAAACACCTAAAATTTAAATGGAGTTACTCGAACAGAGGGAGAGATCCACTTGTTCCTTTTTCTCTTGGACCATGTGAAACCCATTTTCGTCTTCATAACCAACTGGAGCATTGCGAATCTCATGCGCCACAACAAGAGCTCCAACGATGAAAACCAAACCAAGAATCAAGATAAGTCCTAAAAACATGGAAGAAGTATATCCAATCCACTCACACTTAACTATAGGGTATTGCCCCCAGAAAGAGGGTCAAGTTTGTAAATTCTTTGTAAATTCAGCGTTCTCTCCCCTATTACAACGCTATTTTAACCGGTAATAAGCATCCGGATTGTAGAGATAATAAAAATCAAAAGGACGCAAACGAGGTAAGATCATATAGGGATTACCCTTTTCGTCCACTTTCTCTTCAAATTCCATCTTAAGGGGAGATGCCGGTCCAAAACGGTCAGGATTCTTATCATAGGATGTTTCCCAAATTTGGCTGACGAGTTCGTCCACCCATTTCAATCTCTGAGCTTCGTCGGCAAACTCCTTCCAATCTCCATCCGAACTCTTTTTATACATTTCGGCAATGAACTCATCGAGAGAGAGGCTCATTTTAGCTGCTATCGGTTCAGCTAAACGCCTCCACCATTCTTCAGCTTCCTCAAGAGATTCCCTCTGTTGCGTTAAATTACCCCAGTTTGCCCAGCTCATTTGATGATGCAAAATCACCGCATTGGGGTAGGCATATGATTTTTCGGCCAAGGTCACGATGGCAGCAGCCATACTGGCGGCAAAAGATTTTAGAACAACGTAAACCGGAGCCTCACTCCCTTCCATCGACTTAAGAATTTGATACCCAGCCATGGTTGATCCACCTGGAGAATAATCGATGACCAGAAAAATGGGATACTCTGTGTTTTTATTGTTATAATAATCGATTCTCTCTGCCACATAATCGGCTTTTTGCTGCCAAATCGGCCCATTAAGCGCTATACGACGATCACTAATCGAAAGCTTCCCTTCTTCACTGTAAGGCTCCAACGTATATTTCTCGGAATCAGGTACTTGATCAGCCAAGAGTTCCGACTTCTCTCTCATGATCAATTCCCCCTGTAAGCGAGCCACTTCAGTCTCTAATTTAGCTTTCTCTATTTTATAACTCGCATCTTTAAGGCGAATTTTGACCAATTGAGATTCCACCTCTTGAGTTGCGATCGAATTCTTCAGCTTAAGACGCTCTTCTTCTGCCCGCAAAGCCATTAGCTCGCTGTCCAATTCCTCTTTTTTCTGAGCAAGTGCCAAAGCCGCTCTTTTTGAGACAAATTCATATTCAGCTTTTAGCCTTTGCACATCGGAACCTATTTCCGATAATTCTTTTGTCATTTGTTCACGCTGCAATCCGTTTTCCAGAGACAGTTTCTCCCGCTCAGACCGTAGCTCAAATAGTTCTTTTTTAAGTTTTTCTCCCTACAGTTGATTCTCAAGCATCAACTTTTCCCGCTCCTTTTTTAAGGCTTCCAATTCAGGGTCCTCTCCATTTTCGATAGAACTTGAGAGAGAAGGAGTTTCTATTTTATCAACCTCACCTAAAAGTTTCGCCTCATCGACATCAGATTTAGGCGACACCTCTACAATGAACGGCTCCATCCTCTCCGACTGAGCTACCACAAATAACGTTCCACCTACGCCCAAAGCCAAGCTTACCACTATTTTCCAAAAGCAACGTTTCATAAAATCCATATTTTTATAGTCATTACACTTTTTTTCAAAACCGCAACTCTCACATTCTATCTGCATTCCATTGATTGCCAAGTCAAAGAACAAGATTCCCAAAGCGCCAGACAACACTTGAAAATTTCTCTGCTCTCGAATGCTCTTACCACAATGCTAGCTAACTTCACTATAGTCCAAAGAATCCTAAAATTCAAAAAATCGGATTTCATCATTTTAATTCTCTCTTTCCTGAGTTTCCTTACCGCCAATGGACAAAACGATCTGCCCATAAGAATCGTTACGACAAATACTATCCTTCAGGACATCGTTAAAAACATAGGTGGAGAAAGAATTACCAGCCAATGCCTGGTAAAAGCTGGCGCAGATGCCCACTCTTTTGATCCTTCGCCAGCAGATCTTGCTCTGATAACTTCCGCTCATCTCATTGTCATAAATGGACTTCACCTTGAAGATTCTCTTAAAAAACTGATCACTAATTCAGGGTATTCAGGACTCATCGTCGAAGCCGCTTCAAATATCCCCAACCAACTTGAAGTAACTGATTCGTATGGGGACAACATCGATCCGCACGCTTGGCACGATCTTTCCAACGGTATTTCCTATGTCCAAACAATCACAGAAGCACTCATAGAAATAGACCCGGATGGGAAAGCCCTCTACACCCAACTCTCAACGCTCTATCGTGATCAGATAAGACTCCATCATACCTGGGCTAAACGACTCCTACTACCTCTGCCCAAAGAAAATCGCTATCTTGTCACCTCTCACCAATCTCTCCAGTATTTAGCCAATGCCTACGGATTAGTCATTCATTCAATTGAAGAGATTAATCCCCAGCACGAACCGGATATTCAGAGTATAAAAGAACTCATTCACTTTATTCGAAAGCACAATATTCAATCGATTTTCACAGAATCCGGAATCAATCGAAAATTCACTGAACAAGTAGCTGCCGAAGCTGGCATCCACATCGGCGATAAACTATTCACCGACAGCCTTGCGCCATCAGGACATCCTGCTGACACTTATCTTGGGATGTTTCGTTTCAATGTTACGCGGATACGTCGCCAACTACATCCAGAAACATTTTAAGCAAAAGATCGCACGATGCCATCCCTCTTCTCAACAGGTCTGAAAATGAGACTCACTGCCATTCTCATTTATGGAATCTGTGTCTTTGCCTTGGTGGTTATGGTCAACCAAAATCCAAAAATTGAAAACGAAAGCAAAATCGTTTCAGGATCGATTCATACTCAACCCTCCTCATTGAAAAGCCCTCTGAGCATCAGACTTGAAAGCACACATGATATTCAAACTTGGTCCATATCGATCGATGCTAAAAAACTAGAAACAGCACAGACAGACATGCGCCAATGGATAAATGAGACCAATATTCCTCAAATTGATTCTCGTCTAATCATCGATACAACACCTCAATCGAATACATCTCCCTTTGCCGTAAAAGTATCTCTAAGAACACCTCACTCGTATCATGAAAAAGCATACTGGAGCACGGGAGGTGACCTGGTAACCTCTATCGATCTCGCCGAACTTCACCCCTCAACTCAATGAATCACTTCATTCTCAGATTTAAGAATGTCTCAGTAGAGTTTGGACAACAGCCAGCTATTCAGGATCTGACAGCTCAAATTAGTTGTAATACGATGACTGCAGTAGTCGGACCAAACGGCGCGGGAAAATCCACCCTTCTCCGATCCATTTTAGGATGGCATCCTCTGAAAAATGGTGAAATCCGCATTGGAGATTCTCATGCTCACCATGCACTCCCCCGAATCGCATACCTCCCGCAACGAACCGATATTGATTGGGATTTTCCGATAACTGTCCGTTCAGTGGTCGAACAAGGACGTTTCCCCAGCCTGGGGCCCTTTCGTCGTTTCAGGGCCGAAGATAACAACTTCGTTGAAAATGCCATTTCTGAAATGGGACTCCAAGATATCATCAAAAGACAAATTAGCACTCTATCGGGGGGACAACAACAGAAAGTCTTTCTGGCCAGAGCACTCGCTCAAGGCGCAGACATCTTTCTTTTGGATGAACCCTTTGCCGGGCTAGATATAAAAGCGACCGAAGATTTGGTCCACACACTGCAATCATGGCAAAATCGCGGCAGAACAATTCTCTCTGTCGTGCATAACATCGAATTAGTAAAACAGTTTTTTTCCTTCACCTTACTCCTGCGCACAAATCTGATCGGTTATGGCGAAACAGCTAATGTTCTGACCGAAACCAATTTGCAATCTGCCTATGGATCCCTTTCATACAGCGGGGCCGAAACATGAGTGAACTCTCATCATTTCTTTTTGATCCTTTTCAACTTGAATTCATGCAGAAAGGCCTCTTGGCCGCTCTCTTCCTTAGTTTGAGTGGAGGGCTCCTTGGATCATTGCTCATCCTTCGACGTTTGGCACTGATGGGAAATGCTTTAGCTCACTCACTTCTTCCCGGCGTCGCCCTCGCCTACCTCTTTTTCCCGGACAATCCTATCTCTCTTTTCTTTGGAGCCCTCCTGGCAGCCCTCCTTACCAGCTTATCTAGCGCACTTGTCACACGATTGACACGAATAAAAGAAGACTCTGCCTTTGCAGCTCTCTTCATTGTTTTCTTCGGAACAGGCGTTGTTCTCTCCAGCAAAGTAGGCACTCTGGTTGATCTTTTTCATTTCCTCTTCGGTAATATTCTCAGCGTCAACTCGAGTGACCTCTGGCTCACTGCAGGAACCAGCACAGTAACCCTTTCCATTATTCTGCTTTTTTATCGCAATATTCTTCTGGAAACATTCGATCCTATTTTTTACCGAGCAACCGGTGGAAAAGGAAGTATCATCCATTTTAGTATTCTTGGATTAACCGCTCTTAATCTGGTGGCAGCCCTTCAAACAATGGGGATCGTGCTTTCCCTCGGTTTATTTATCCTGCCAGCCGTCACAGCGCTTCTCTGGACGAATCGGCTTTCCATTCTTCTTATCATCGCAGTCTTTACCGCAATGATAAGCTCGATCTCGGGTATTATCTTCAGTTACCATGCAAGCCTCCCTAGCGGAGCCTCCATCGTTATCGCTCTGGGATTTTGCTTTCTTCTATCAGCTCTCATCAGCCCTCAACATGGAATGATTACCAGATTTCTTCGCACAATCCGTGAAGGAAAAAACATCTTCCACACGCCAAATTGAAATTAATCCCTCCCATTCATTCTCAATCATCCTAAGATTTATTGCTGACTGTGCCAAAACTTTACATCCACTCTGTTAAAGATTATCTGACGAATTATCAGAGTACACTCTGTAACGCTTTTGAAGAAGCAGATGGCAGCGGAAAATTTATCGCAGATCAATGGGAAAGAAAAGAAGGAGGTGGAGGTATCTCCAAGGTCATTGAAAACGGGAGTATTTTTGAAAAAGGAGGTGTCAACTTTTCTCATATTCAGGGGGCGAACCTTCCAGCATCAGCTACAGCAACTCGACCGGCTTTAGCGGGCCGCAGCTTTCACGCACTTGGAGTATCCGTCGTTTTGCATCCACATAATCCATACATTCCCACGACTCATGCAAATTTCCGTTTCTTTCTGGCTCCCGCTTTGTCAAAGGATGAAACAGATATTTGGTGGTTTGGCGGAGGCTTCGATCTGACACCTTACTATGGATTTGCAGAAGACGCCATTCATTGGCATAAAACGGCCCAAAAAGCCTGTCTCCCTTTTGGCAATCATCTTTATCCAAAATACAAAGAAGAATGTGATCGTTACTTTTTTATCAAACATCGCAATGAAGCGCGAGGCATTGGCGGACTTTTCTTTGATGATTTTAACGAAGGAGGATTTGAAAATGCCTTCGGTTTTATGCAATCCCTGGCTGACCACTTCCTTCCCGCTTATCTCCCACTTGTCCAGAAACGTAAAAAGACACCCTATCAGCAGAGGGAAAAAAAATTTCAACTCTATCGAAGAGGTCGCTACGTTGAATTTAACCTTATTTACGATAGAGGCACTCTTTTTGGCCTCCAATCTGGTGGGCGAATCGAGTCCATTCTCATGTCCCTACCTCCCTCCGTAGAATGGAAGTACGATTGGAAACCAAAAGCAAATACACCGGAAGCCCAGCTCTATACTTTCTTTCTCAAGCCCAGAGACTGGGTAAACGACAAATCATGATCGTCAAATAGCAAAAAAAGAACAGTCTTTCTGCTATGTAATCGCTACTTTCACTGCATATGGGCCAATCGTCCCATCAAAAACGATATCGTAACCCCCAACTAATGATCTCATCCCGTCAAAGATTTTTATTAGCCTGCCAATGCCAACCGCTCGATCGTCCTCCCATATGGATCATGCGCCAGGCCGGTCGATATCTTCCTGAGTACCGTGCACTAAAAAAACGATACAGTTTTCTCCAATTAGCTCAAACTCCGGAACTTGCCCTAGAAGTCACCCTTCAACCTCTTAAACGGTTTCCTCTTGATGCCGCTATTCTTTTCTCAGATATTCTGGTTATTCCCGAAGCAATGGGGCAATCCTATGCTTTTAGAGATAAAGGGGGTATTCAAATGGAATTTGCCGTTCAAACAAAAGATCAGCTCGACCAGCTTTCATCTGTTGATATTCCCCAGAAACTTGCATACGTCGATCAAACCTTACGACTTTTAAAAAGTCAACTGGCCGATGAGAAAGCCCTCTTAGGGTTCGCTGGTTCACCATGGACACTGGCGACTTATATGATAGAAGGAGGAAGTTCTCCGGATTTATCTATAGCAAAAGAACTTTTCTACAGTGACCGCACCCTCTTCAATCAGCTCTTGGAAAAGATTACAACAGCCTTGGTCGACTATTTGAAAATGCAGATCAAAGCAGGAGTCGATGCCATACAGATCTTTGATTCCTGGGGAGGAACTCTATCGGGAAACGACTACGAAGAAGCCTCTCTCAAATGGATACGAACACTGATTACTGAAGTTAATTCAACCATTCCCATAATTCTCTATGCTAAAGGCACCTATCCTCAATTCCAAAGCCAACTGTCTTCTGGCGCAAAAGTAATCAGCCTGGATTGGACTGTCGACCTCGAACAAACCAGAGACATCGCACCTAACAATATTGCTCTCCAAGGAAACTTAGATCCTGTTATTCTGAATACGACACCTGAAATAGTCGAACGAGAAGCAAGCAAACTTCTAAAAAAAATGAAAGGCAAGCCCGGCTATATTTTTAATCTTGGCCATGGCATTCAACCAACTGCCAAGATTGAATGTATGGAAGCCTTGATCACAACCGTCACCAATTTCTCATGAGCACCAGCTTGACAGTTGATCTCGATCTAATCCGGAAATACAATGTTCCTGGTCCTCGCTATACCTCTTACCCGACTGCCCTGCAGTTTACGGAGGAGTTTGATCGTCAAAATTTGATCGAAGAGATACAACAAAACAATACAGACGCTGCTCCACTCTCACTCTACTTTCATCTCCCCTTTTGCGAAACACTCTGCTGGTTCTGCGGTTGCACAACCATCATTAGCTCGGACCACTCCCGCTCCGATCCCTACCTCGATCATCTGGAAAAAGAAATTAGGATGACAGCCCCCTTGCTTAATCCGGATCGAAAAGTCGTTCAGATGCACTTTGGTGGCGGTTCTCCCAATTACCTCTCTCCCACACAAATTCGTCGCCTGGGGAAAAGCATTCACAAAAGCTTTCATTTTGCGACGGACGCAGAATTAAGCGTGGAACTGGACCCAAGGCGACTCACCAAAGACCACGTCGATGCCTTTAACGAAATGGGGATCAATCGAGCTTCTTTTGGTATCCAGGATTTCAACCCGGAAGTCCAGGAAGCTGTCAACCGTATACAACCCAAAGAAGTCTCCGATCAGGCAATCACCTGGATTCGTGAAGCAGGATATAAATCCCTCAATATCGACCTTATCTATGGACTCCCTTATCAAACAGCTGCAAGCTTTCAGGAGACTCTCGACCTGGCATTGGCTTCAAAACCAGATCGATTTGCCATTTTCAACTACGCCCATGTTCCCTGGATGAAACCGGCTCAGAAGTTGCTCAAAGTTCTACCTGAACCAGAGACAAAGCTTGAGATGCTCAAGCGGACAATTGAAACGCTTACCGCAAACGGATATGCCTACATCGGAATGGATCATTTTGCCAGAGAAGATGACGAGCTTGCCATCGCTCAACGGAGCAAGACACTTCAGAGGAATTTTCAAGGATACAGCACACGAGGTGGAGCTGACATTTATGGATTTGGCATGTCATCTATTTCTCAAACAGATTCACATTATCGGCAAAACCATAAGACTCTCCCAAGCTACTACGCAGCTCTTGAAAAAGGAGAACTTCCTATCTCAAAAATCTGCACTCTAACGCCAGATGATCGTATTCGCAGAGAAACCATCATGCGGCTCATGTGTGACCTTGAACTCAATTACCAACATCTTTCCTCTCTCCTGGACATCGATTTTGCAGATTACTTCAACGAAGAAATCATCAACCTCGAAGAGGCTGAACAAGACGGACTTCTCACCATAAACGATCGAGGAATTAAAGTAACCGATAGTGGTCGGATGCTAATACGAAACCTTGCCATGCGTTTTGATGCCTATCTCAAACCCACCGAAAGCCGTTTTTCTCGCACAATTTAAGAGTCCAAAACAGACATGAAAGAAGTAGCCATCATTGGTGCCGGTATCACAGGATTGACTGCTGCCTGGAAACTTCAGCAAGAAGGTATTTCTGTTCGGGTATTTGAAAAGAAAAACCAACCCGGTGGATCCATTCGTACTTTTGAAAAAGAGGGGTATTTAGTCGAAGAAGGCCCTAATACACTACAACTCTCAAACCAAGAACATGAAGAATTCCTCAAGGACCTTGGACTTGAAAATGAACTCATCGATACGTCACCTGCTGCAAAAAACCGCTTTTTGGTAAGGTACGGTGCTCCATTGGCTGCGCCTCTCTCTCCGCTTCAATTTCTGAAGACACCTCTTTTCAGTAAAAAAGCCAAATGTCGGCTCCTGCTGGAACCTTTCATTCTCAGGCCTAACTATAAAACAGAAGAAACTTTGGCCAATTTTGTCCGAAGACGATTGGGCCAGGAAATGCTCGACTACGCTATCAATCCCTTCGTAGGAGGAATCTATGCCGGTGATCCCGAAAAATTGTCTCTTCAATATGCCTTTCCCAAACTTTATCGGCTCGAGAAAAATTATCGTTCTCTTATCTTGGGATCTTTAAAACTCCGTCAACGGAAGAAACGCGAAGGGACCCTATACAAAACACGTTCCGTCTCTTTTAAATCAGGGTTGCAAGCTCTTCCCATTGCCATAGCACGAGATCTCGGGGAACAGTTGACTCTCAATGCAAATATCCACCAAATTACTAAATTAAATAAATGGCAGATTTCCTGGTCAGATAACGAAGGTAATAGCCATAAAGATCTTTTTGATGCCGTTATTTCAGCTGTGCCAGCGACCTCTCTCCGTTTCATTGACTTCGGCATCACATCAGAACATCCCTTAGATTTCTTATCTGAAATTTATCATCCTCCTGTTGCATCCATCGCCATGGGCTTTCGTAAAGAAAATATCCCACATGATCTCGATGGATTCGGAATGCTCGTTCCCGCTAAAGAACCCTTTCGAATTCTCGGAACACTTTTCAGTTCTTCTCTTTTTCCCAATCGAGCTCCTAAAAACCACATCCTTTTAACTACCTTTACCGGAGGAACACGAATGCCGGGAAACGCTCAACTTGCGCAAGATGAACTCTCCGAGCTGGTAATGAAAGATCTTTCAACCCTTTTGAGCATCAAAGCACAACCCGTCTTCCAACATACCACTCTGTGGCAAAAAGCCATTCCTCAGTATCAAATCGGTCACGGCCAGTACATTGAAAAAATGAAAGCATTTGAGGATAAAAATCCCGGCTTTTTTATCGGTGGTAACGGACGGGATGGCATTTCACTCTCATACTGCCTTGAGGCAGGCGATCGTCTCTCACAAGAAGCGCTTCAATTTCTTAAAAAGTGAGATTCAAAAGGTTCTTATAGCCTCCTCATTTGACATTCTCTCCATAAAAGGTCACCCCTAGAAATTTATGGGCAAAAAAGCGGTATTGTTGGTCAATCTAGGATCTCCGGACTCAACCTCGATTAAAGACGTAAAGACTTATTTGAAAGAGTTCCTTTCCGATGATCGTGTTTTCGATCTACCCAAACCTCTGCAACAACTGATCCTCAGATGTTTCATTCTTCCTTCCCGTCCTAAAAAATCCGCTCACGCTTACCAACAAATCTGGCAACCGGAAGGCTCTCCTCTCATCAGCATCAGCCAAAATCTCCAGCAAAAGCTCTCCAAAGAATTGGATCTTCCCATTTACCTGGCCATGCGCTATGGGAACCCTTCCCTTTCGGAAACGCTAACCAAAATAGCACAGGATGGATGCACAGACCTTCATCTTATTCCTCTCTATCCACATTACGCTATGTCCAGCTACGAAACTGTGGTAGCTAGAGTATTTGAAGTCTTAAGACAAAACCAACTGGATCTAACCGTTTCCGTCTTACAACCTTTTTTCGAAGAACCTGCCTATATCGAGGCCCTCTTTCAAAGCGCAAAACCATTTCTTGACGAAGGTTTTGATCATTTACTCTTCAGCTATCATGGGATTCCCCTTCGCCATCTTCGCAAAGCAGATTCCTCCAAGACCCATTGCACCATAGTTCCTGACTGCTGTTCCACCTGCTCACCTGCTCAAGCCACCTGCTACAAAGCCCAAACCACTCGAACAACAAAGGCTTTTATCCAACTCGCCCAGATCCCGCCAGAAAAATACTCCATTTCCTACCAATCACGCCTTGCCGGAGAACAATGGCTCATGCCTTACACCGATCATGAATTAATTCGCTTGGGCAAGAAAGGGATACGTCTGCTGGTCATCACCCCTGCTTTCGTCTCCGATTGCCTGGAAACACTGGAAGAGATCGCCATCGCCGGACAACAATCCTTTCTCGATTCTGGTGGTAAATCGTTCAAACATATCCCCTGCTTGAACGAAAATCCTGATTGGATTCAATTTCTCAAAAGCAAAATTACAGACTACGCAAATCAGGAAAAGCTAACAGCACTGTCTTCAACCACCTCATAAAAATCCTCTCAGGTATGAGACAGAAGCAATTTTTCGCTATAATCCTTTTTATTATTAAAACGATTTCAGCGCTAGCTCTCGAAAAGATTCCTATCGAAAAAACTGCCAGAGACACTCACACATTTAGCCTTTATGTTGAGAACGACAAATTTACCGGAACAGACCAGCACTACACCAATGGAACAAAACTCAACTGGATCTCTCCTGATTTAGCGAACTACAAAAATGATGAACGACTACCCCGATGGAGCTGGCCCTACATTGAACGGTTACCCTTCATCAATAAACCCGGCCTGCAACGAAACGTCAGCCTCTCCTTCGGGCAAAACATCTATACCCCGGTCGATATCGCGGAAAAGGAACTCATCACCAGTGACCGGCCTTATGCAGGATGGCTCTATTTCGGTTTTGCTTTTCAGAGTAAAACGGAACGGAGAATGGACACGATCGAACTCGACTTGGGTATTATCGGATCAGAATCACTAGGAGGCCAAACACAACGCTTCGTTCATAAATTGATCAACGTTCAACTACCCAATGGATGGGATAATCAACTGAACACGGAGCTGGGCTTGGCTGTCATCTATGAACGTAAAATTAAACAATGGAAGTATGCAGCCAATAACGGGTTTGGCTTCGACATTATTCCTCACTATGGCGCAGCCTTGGGAAACGTTTACACTTTCGTCAACTCTGGCACTGAAATCAGGCTTGGATGGAATCTTCCTTCAGATTTTGGCAGTAGCACCATCAGACCAGCTGGAGATGCCCATGCACCCTACGATCAAAATGATCCACGCTTTTTTAAAAGAAAAACTCCCGGTTTTTATTTTTTTGCGGGAGCAGATGGACGATGGGTAATCCACAATATTTCCCTCGATGGCAATACCTTCAGAGATAGCCACAGCGTCGTTAAAGAAGATCTCGTGGCAGACCTCTCTATCGGGGCAAGTCTTCTGGTCAAGCAACTCAAAATCACCTATGCTTACGTGCACCGGACTAAAGAATTCAAATTACAAAAAGCCGAACAAGCCTTTGGATCTCTAACTTTTTCCTTCACTTACTAAACACGATATTCGATGAATCCTAAAAATCAGAAAAAATTCATGTCGATTATCGAAAATCACATCCAGGAAATCGAGCAAGCCCTTCAAGAGCGGAAAGACGATACCGCACCCATTTCTCCGGATGTCTCCGTTGGACGGCTTTCCAGGCTTGACGCTATGCAAATGCAACAAATGGCACTGGAATCCGATAGAAGAAACCGTGAACAATTACAGCGTCTCCAGGACGCCTTGATCAAAGTAAAAAAAGGCACCTACGGAACCTGCATGAAGTGCCACAAAGATATAGCTGAAGAACGCCTCAAAGCACAACCTGATGCCTTTCTCTGTATCGACTGTGCCTCCTGAAGTAACCTACTCAACAAATAACCTCCTCACAGATTCCACTTAAAAAACTATCTCGTTAGAAAACAGGTATCTTTATAACTGAGGCAGTCAAAATAAACGCTCTTTCAAGGAACTTTAACTCTTTTGCCTTGTCTCAAGGCCGGATGTACGGCTGGCCGATCGTTAAACGTTTTGAGACCATTTTCAAAGATCGTCTGAAACTAAAAAGCTTTAACATGGATTCTTGTCTTACCTTGTTGAAATTAAGATTGAAAACAATCTTCAACTTAGATCAGAAAGAATCTGAACTGGATCAGGAGATGCGTTTTCACTTGGAAAACTTGATCGAGGAAAACCTCAAAAAAGGCATAGAACTTGAACATGCTCGCAACGAGGCCTTGAAGAAATTTGGCAATCTTGAAGAACACAAGGGACAATGCCGTGAAATGTGGTGGAGAATTTCTGCCCTCGTGGGTATTAAAAAAAGTATTTGCTTGATCGATCACTCTATCTGGAAATCGCCTGGTTTTAGTTTTGCTGTAATTGGAACTCTGGCTCTTTCTATCGGGGCAATTTCAGCCTTGTATGGTTTCACATTGAGAGCGGTATCTTTCGAAAATTCTGAACCACTTGTGCAATCTCTCAATCCAGGTGAAATCAGCACACCTGACAATGAATCTAACTCTTCCAATTCACCACAGCATTTTTATTCTAAGGAACAAAATGATCTATTGAAAGGATTTGCCCTTAGACAACCATTGCCAAAATCGATCAATCGAGGCCCCTCAATCAGGAAAGTTCAGACAACTTGGGGAAATAAACATTACTCAGACCAAAGGATGACCAGAAAACGGATTTATTTTAACCATGATAGGACTCAGCCAACTTTTAAATCCAGCTACCCACTTAGAATAAATTTTGGGTCGCGTTCGAAAAATCATATTGGTCACTAAGTCAGTTTTAAACAGTATTTGAACAAATCGCCCTTTGCCTGCTGTGTCGAAGCAAGTCAAGCGGCACCAACCACATAAGGCAAAATGT
>JANQKU010000043.1 GCA_028280955.1 Opitutaceae bacterium | reverse complement strand
ATCCGACTTGGGGCAGAGAGACAGAATAACGTTAGATTAAGCCGGCACCATGTCTATCTTGGTGTGAGCTCTTTCCCATCCTTTATTTGGCTCCAGAATAATTAATAGCATTATGTCGACATTATTTCATATTTTGAGGAATCAGGTGGATCGACCATCGGAAGGGCCTGGATATGTTTTTCTCGAAGATGGCGAATCGAAAGAAGCGCGACTTTCGTATGGCATGCTTGACTTAAAGGCACGTTCGATAGCCAGTATTTTGCAGGAGAAAGGGACAGTTGGGAAACCCGTGGTTCTATTTTTCCAACCGGGATTAGCGTATATTGAAGCATTTTGGGGTTGCTTATACGCTGGGATGATCGCTGTACCGGCCTATCCTCCAGGAAGCCGTCGCATGTTGCCGAGAGTTAAAGCGATGCTAGCGGATTGTAATGCAGAAATAGCGCTTTGTTCTCGATCAGTCAAAGAACGAGCCGAACGCATTTTCGGAAAAGACAGAGGATTTAGTGGAGTGCATTGGATTGCTGTGGATGATATAGAAAACAATGCAGTGGGGAACTGGAATGAGCCTGACATTGAACCATCTACTCTTGCCTTTCTCCAATACACTTCTGGATCTACCGGTACTCCTAAAGGTGTTATGGTTTCACATGGAAATTTGATGGCTAACGAGAAAATGATCGCCAAAGCGTTTTCCCATGATGATGACGTTATCGTTCATGGTTGGCTGCCTCCTTATCATGATATGGGGCTGATTGGGGTCATGCTTCAGCCTTTATATTTAGGTAGGCCATGTATCATGATGGCCCCATCTCATGCTATCCAGAAGCCCTTACGTTGGTTGAAAGCCATTTCCAAGTATAAAGCGACGACAAGTGGTTGTCCTAATTTCTTTTATGATCTTTGCGTTCAAAAGATCGCTGAATGCGATACCGAAAACTTAGATTTGAGTACATGGAAGGTTGCGTTTAATGGCTCGGAACCAATACGACCTGAAACGATGGATCGCTTCGCTGAAAAGTTCGCTTGTTGCGGTTTCGAGAAAAAAGCTTTTCTTCCTTGTTATGGATTGGCGGAAAGTACGCTAATGGTGAGCGGGTGTCCGACCAGTCAAAATCCGGTGGTGAAGTATTTTTCTCAAAATGCGTTGGCAACCGGTTCTGTGAGGTGTGCAGGTCTTTCTGAAAATGACTCTAAGGGATTGGTGAGTAGCGGAGTAGCTGTAGAAGGGTCTGATATTCGTATTGTAGATCCAGGTACTAAGGCTGAATTGTCGGAAGCGGAGATCGGAGAAATATGGGTGAGAGGAGCTCATGTGGCTATTGGCTATTGGGGAAAGCAGAAGATTTCCAAAGAAATCTTCTGTGCAAAGATTGCGAATGAGAATGAAAAGACTTTTATGAGAACGGGAGATCTCGGTTTTCTGGATGGAGAAGAACTTTTCGTTGTGGGGCGAAGAAAGGATCTTATCATTATACGAGGTCGGAATTATTATCCTCATGACATAGAAAGCATTTCTGAGAAGAGCCATGTATCGCTACGTTTTTCGGGAGCAGCTGCATTATCGGTAGAGGAAAATGGCGAGGAATGTTTGGTTCTTTTACAAGAGTTAGATTTTCGTGAGAATCCTGATAGTTTAGAGGTTGTAAAATTAATTAGGAATGCAGTATTCGAATTTGTCGGGGTTCAACCGTATCGCATTCTTTTGCTTAAGCCTGGTTCACTCCCTAAAACTTCGAGTGGAAAAATTCAACGCAGTGCATGCAAGCGAATGTTATCTGAAGGTAATCTCAAAGTGGTTTTCGATACCGAATCCCTTTGTTTGGATGATTTAGCCGTTGAAAAATCAGATAGTTTTAACCAAGGCGAAAGCCGACTTGTGGAGCTTTGGCGTGACGTTTTGAAAGTTGATCGAATGCTTCCCGAAGACGATTTTTTTGCGTTGGGGGGGGATTCGTTGAGCGGTATGCAATTAGTGGCTAAGATAGAGGAGGTTTTTGGCATTCGATTGAGTCTCGATGTATTATTTGAATATGCCACTGTCAGGAAATTGAGTGAATATATCGATCAATTGGGGAACGATCAATTAGAACGCACCTCAAGTGAAACTAAAGAAACTTTGCCGGAGGATCAATGGCTGCCTTTAAATTCAACACAACAGCGTATATGGTTCTATCAGCAATGGGATACTAAAAGCCCACTTTACAATATTCCAGCTGCTACTCGTTTCAAGGGACTGCTCGATCGAAGTGCTTTAGAGCAAGCTTTTGCTTCCCTTGTTTCCGAGCATGAGGCGCTGAGATCCAGATTTTCGACCGAAGAGGGGAAGCCCGTTCAACGGTTTATGGAAGATGCTTCCTGCGAACTGGTTTTCATTGATCTTTCGAACAGGGTTGAAACGGATATCGATTCCGAGATGAAACGACTTGCGTTTGAAGAGGCGCGTATGCCATTCGATTTAGAAAATGATTCTCTAGTCAGGGCAAGTTTGTTTCGTCTTTCTGGTACGGACCATATCCTGTTAATAAGTATCCATCATATCATTGCGGATGGTTGGGCTCTAAATCTGATGTTATCTGAATTAGCGAGGCATTATGTGAATCAAGTCGAGGGCAAAGATGAAAACGAAGTGTCGCAACAGTTGAAATACTCCGATTGTCTTAGAGGTCGATTGGCGGAATTATCGTCTGGTTCGAAAAAAGAGGAGCTCGCCTATTGGAAGAAACAACTGGAAGATATTCCATTGTCATTAGATTTCCCCTATGCCAGACCGCGTGGGAAATTACAAACATTCAATGGAGGTCGCATCGATTTTGAAATTCCAAAATCGATGTATAACGAAGTGAAGCAAGCCAGTCAGCGCTATGGAGTGACTCTATACATGTATCTCCTGAGTATTTTTAAGGTATTGATTTATCGGCATACCGGACAAACGGACATTGTTGTCGGTTCACCTATAGCGGGAAGACACCGTGCGGGTTTCGATAAGATTATTGGCCTTTTTATTAATGCTTTGGCTCTGAGAACTCGATTTAGTGAAGAAACAACGTTTTATGATTTACTCCAGCTAGTTAGGCAGACAGCTGTGGGCGCTTACGCCCATCAGGAAACAGCCTTCGAGGATGTGCTAAATGAGCTTAATTTAGATAGAAATTTAAGAAATTCTCCCGTTTTCCAAACGTTGTTTCAGCTCCAGAGTGCTCCGGTTAAGGCAGTCGAAATGGGCAATGTCATAGCCTATCCTTCTGAGACCGATAATAAGACGGTAAAGCTTGATATAGTATTCAATATTCTGGATACAGATGATGGGTTTTCCTGTTCGATACGTTATAATAAAGATCTCTTTGAAGAGGCGGATATTGACGCTTTGAGGAAACATTATTCGATCCTTTTAGGATCTAGTCTTAAAGAACCCAGCACGAATATAGGTGCTTTATCGTTATTAGAGGCGAATGAACGAAAGCGCATTATAACCGAATGGAATGAAACGGAAAAAGACTACCAGAAGTTTGATATTTTACATCAGCAATTTGAGTTTCAAGTCCAGTCGACTCCTCATGCAATAGCTCTTGTCTGTGAAGATGCCTGTTTTACATATGATGAGCTCAATATTCGCGCTAACAAACTAGCTCGTTGGTTGAGAGCTCAAGGTGTTGTTGAGGATTGTTGTGTAGCTGTTTGCATGGAACGTGGTTGGGAGATGGTTGTAAGTTTGATCGCTATACTAAAAGCCGGTGGAGCCTATGTTCCTTTTGATCCCGAATATCCTTCAGGTCGACTGCAACGTATGTACGAAGATCTGGGAAGACCTGTCGTTCTTTTTCAGCAGGAAACGAAGGAATGTCTCAAAGAATTCGAAAACTGCCTTTATCTTTGTGTTGATGTCGCTTGGGAAAGAGAAGTCGGTAATTTGCAAGGGACGAACTTGGATATTCTGCTGTCTCCAGAAAATTTAGCTTATATCATATATACGTCAGGTTCGACAGGTAATCCAAAGGGCGTGGCGAATCGGCATATCTCAATTTGCAATCGCATCAATTGGATGCAGGAAGCTTACCAGTTAACTGAGCTGGATAATGTTTTGCAAAAAACACCTTACAGTTTCGATGTCTCCGTATGGGAGTTCTTTTGGCCTTTATTAACTGGCGCTAGACTCACTATGGCTAAGCCTGGGGGCCATCGAGATAGTCATTATTTAGTGGAAACAATCGTTTCGGAGAGCATTACCACGCTTCATTTTGTTCCGAGTATGTTAAGATTGTTTTTAAGTGATCCGAAAGTTGGTCATTGTCGATCGTTGCAGCGTGTTATTGCTAGCGGTGAGGCTTTGCCGGGAGAACTTGCCCAAGAGTTTTTCGAGAAAATAGATGCTGCTTTGCATAATCTTTATGGACCGACTGAAGCGGCAGTTGATGTCACGTTTTACGCATGCAAAAAAGGAGCAGTCGATGGCATTATTCCGATTGGTCGTCCTATTTCGAATACTAGTATCTATATCCTCAATGAATGTTTGGAGCCAATGCCTGTTGGTGTTCCAGGTGAATTGTATATTGGAGGCATAGGTCTTGCGCGAGGATATGTTAATCAGCCTGAATTGACGGCTGATCGATTCAAACCAAACCCTTTTGTGGGTAAAGAAAAAGCTCAGATGTATAAGACTGGCGATCTTTGCTGTTTTCGTTCGGATGGAACCATCGAGTATATAGAACGTCTTGATTTTCAGGTGAAGTTACGCGGTTTTCGTATCGAGTTAGGTGAAATCGAAGCGGTTTTGTGCAAGGTCGATGGTGTTAAGGCCGCAACTGTGTTAGTGAAGAAAGCTGCGAATGCGGGTCATGATTTTCTTTGCGCTTATTTCGTTGGTTCAGAAGAATTTTCTTCAAATGATCTCCGTGCCGAGCTTTTAGATTCTCTTCCCGATTATATGGTTCCCTCAACCTTTGTTAGGTTGGACTCTCTGCCTCTTAGCGCAAACGGGAAGCTAGATCGAAAAGCACTTCCTGAGCCTAGTTTGGAGACGAAATTACTGACGGGGCTGGATTATGTAGAGCCATCTGGTCTATTGGAATGTTTTCTTGTTAAATTGTGGGAAGAAACTTTAGAAGCTGAAAGTATTGGCGTGAATGATAATTTCTTCGAATTGGGAGGAAATTCGATCCAAGGAGCGATTGTGATCAATCGTTTGCAGGAGCGTTTGGGCGAGATTATTCATATTGTAGCGATTTTCGATTATCCTACGGTTCGCCGGCTTGCTGATTTCCTGAAAGATTCATATAGTGATTCAGTCGTTAGGCAATTCGGAGGCATTGATTCGAGTCTTTCGTTTCAAAAACGAAAAACTGAAAAAAGTATCCAGAAATACGATATAGAAAAGATGCGAAGTTTGATTCCTTCCCTTAAGTCTTCGAAGCGAGGACCGGAGGATAGGAATGAGAAAATGATATTTGTTCTTTCTCCACCAAGATCTGGTTCGACTTTGTTGAGAGCCATTTTAGGCGGGCATTCCAAGCTCTTTGCACCTCCTGAGCTGGAACTTCTTGGTTTCAACACTTTGCAGGATCGCAAGAATGCGTTTTCTGGTCGAGATAGCTTTTCGTTGGAAGGGACTGAACGTGCGCTGATGGAATTGACTGAGAGTGACGTTGACAAGGCGAAGGCTTTGATGACGGGTTATGAAGAACAGAATCTTTCTGTAAAGGCATTTTACCGCGAAATACAACGTTTATTGAAAGGAAGCGTTCTTATTGATAAGACACCTTCTTATCCTCTAGATTTGAATACACTTTGTCGAGCGGAGGAGGATTTTGAAGAAT
>JANQKU010000010.1 GCA_028280955.1 Opitutaceae bacterium | reverse complement strand
CCGAAGCAGCCGGAAGTGGAATACCGCAGACGAAGGCTGCTTATTTCATTAAGTTCGGACGCATTCGGTTTCGCACAGCGGTTAGCAAATTTATTTTGGGAACTATTTCAATCGGTTCGGGAGCAAGCTTAGGGCGGGAAGGCCCAACAGTGCAAATCTCAGCAGCCTTGGCATCATGGGTAGGACGTTGGTTGGGACTTCCGCCCAAGTTGGTTATGCGGCTCATTCCTTTGGGGGCAGCAGGGGGTATTGCGGCGGCTTTTAATACGCCGCTTGCGGCCATCATGTTTGCGATTGAGGAGATCATGGGTGATTTCAAGCATCGTGCCTTAGCAGGTATTGTGTTGGTCGCAGTGATTGCGGCGGTCATTGAACGATCTTTGTTAGGGTCCAGCTCTCTTTTCAGTGTTCCGGACCATCCGGAATTTATGCCTTCGCAGTTGGTCTGGAGTTTATTGATTGGTTTGTTGGCAGGGATTTTTTCCCATCTCTTCGTCGAAGCGTTGTTGAGGTTACGTCAACGAGTAAAGGCCAGAAGAGGGCGCTTTGTCTGGGCTATGCCGGGGTTGGGAGGTTTTGTCACGGGGATCATTGGGTGCATTGTTTTTGTCTGGACGAAACATCTAGGTGTTTTCGGAATTGGCTACCACGATATGTCAGAGGTCTTGTTTGGGCGTATCGGGTTGAGCGTGATGCTGATTTTGTTTGTGGGAAAATTTTTGGCGACAATTGTATCTTATAGTAGTGGAGGAAGTGGTGGTATTTTTGCGCCGACGTTATTCATCGGGGCGATGTTAGGTGGAGTTGTTGGAGCGATTGCCGAGGTCGTTGTCCAAGCAGACAGTTCCTTGGTGGGAACGTTGGCCTTGATTGGCATGGGCGCCATGTTTGCCGGTATTATCCGGGCTCCAGTGACTTCTATTCTAATCATTTTTGAGCTGACGGGGGATTATTCACTTATCCTACCCATTATGCTGGCCAATCTGACGGCTTATGCTTTGGCCTGCAAATGGAGGCGCATTCCGATATATGAAGCTTTGCTTCTGCAGGATGGGATAAACTTACGAAAATTCCCCATGCTTCGACCTACCTTTAATTGGCAGAATTTACCGATTAATACGATCATGACTAATGAAGTGGTCACATTGCGGACAGATACTCTTTTACCCGAGGCGTTGAAAGAGATTGGTCATGCTTCCTACAAGTTATTTCCTGTTTTAGATGGGCAGGACAAATATGTTGGGATGGTCCATCACAATGGAATCGTAAATGTGGCAGCGGCACATCCGGAAAGATCGGTTGGCGATTTATTAATTAAAAGTGGAATTGCTGAATGCTACACGGATCTTTCCATTGCCGATGTCGCAAAGCTTTTTGTACAGTCCGACCATATGACTTTACCAGTGCTGAGTCGCCTAGAAAAAAGTCGTTTGCTTGGAGTGGTTACCTTGCATGATATTACCCGGCAGCAGTTCCTGCAAGAATCACAGGGTGAATAACCTGATATTGGATTAGGATGACTTAGGAGGGTTTGTTTGAAGCGTTAATCCAACCGGATGGCCACGGCAAAAGTACCTCTTTTCTTGGGCGGGATGTAATGGAGGCCGATGCCATGTTCAGGACTATTGGGTGGTCCCATCCAAGGTTCGACACAGTAAAAAGGAGCGGTTTTGCTTTCAGTCCAGGTAACAATTGTTGCACTATTCTCAGGAACAGGATCTGTACCTATAAGCATGGTGATCTGATCACCGCCATTTTTTTCGCCGAAGATAATTTTGTTTGATTTTAAATGAGTATGGATTTGATCAGATAACTGTTGGCTAGTGAACGATTCTTCTGTCTTGAATTTTTCGACCGGGACGAGTTGTCCTTTGGCATCCTGTCTGAAGGCTTGTTTGGCAGGGATGTGGAGAGAGTAATCCTTTCGTGTCAGTTCATCGTGCCAGGGAAGAGTGAAATAAAAATGATGCCCGGCTGACCAAGGTAGAGGGATCGTCCCCAAATTTTTGAGTTGAAACTCCACCGAAAGCCCGAGTGGGCGAAATTGATAAATCACTGTAAATTCGTAATCGAATGGATAAGCTTCATGAGCGGCTTCATTTGGTATGAAAAGAGCGGAAAAACCATATTCATCAATGTCAATGATCTCGAATTTTCCTTCTCTGGCGAACCCATGCATGGGCATTGGCCGTCTTATTTTATCTTCTGCCCGCCAGAAATGAATATCACCCTTATCAAAGGTTCTTGCGTTGAAAGGAAAGAGAATCGGATTGCCACCCCTTATGTTCTTAAAGTCGTTTAGATCAGTGGTTTCCGGCCAGTAAAGAACATCCCTGATGGAGCCATCTGCTAACTGAAGATTCCAGTTCATCAGGCGTGCTCCGTGTTCCGGCCATGCCAAAAAGGTAGAGGCACCGACTTTCCAGCGACAGAGTTCTTCTCCTAAGTAGTTGATTCTTTCCATGTTGAGGGTCTGGGAGGATTATCGATATGTGTTATTTGGCCGGCAATCAAAATCAAGCGGTGAAGGGTAAAGTTTGTTCTGGCTCTTGCCTTTTAGAGGGGAGGCTCTAAGATGCTTTCTCAATGATAAGAGGCATCTGTTCTTACCTACCGTTTCTCCTCCTAATGATAGGAGAGCCAATTTTTGCGTCTCAAACCTTGACCGAAGCTCAAGGAGAGGAAACGTCTTCCAAAGAAGAGGTTTCCAAGACGATAGAGACTGAGCCTCAGTCTACGGGTGGAGAAGAAACCAATGTTTCTGAAAATGGGCAGGTAGCTGTTTATGTGATTCCGGTAAAGGGGCCAATTGATAGACCTATTTATTATATTGTGCGAAGAGGTTTGAAAGAGGCGATAGCCAATGAGATTGATACAATTGTCCTCGACATGGATACCCCGGGTGGGCGGATGGACATTATGCTTGAAATCATGGAGATGATGGACCGGTTTGAAGGAGATACCGTTACTTATATCAATCCGGATGCAATCTCTGCAGGCGCCTATATTGCTGCTTCGACCAAGGCCATTTATTTCTCCAATCGACAGGCGGCAATTGGTGCGGCAGAGGTGATAACCTCGACAGGTGATGATGTGAATGAATCGATGAAGCGGAAGATCGACAGCTATCTACGCGCTAAGGTTCGTTCGATGACAGAAGAGTACCCTTATAGAGGAGATGTTATACGCGCGATGATGGACTCTGAATTTGTCTTTGAGGTGGATGGCGAGACTCTCAAGGAGAAAGGAGAACTTCTTACGTTAACGGCAAGTGAAGCGATGAAAGAGTATGGTGAACCAAAGCAGCCATTACTCGGAGCTGGTATTCATGATGATTTGGAAAGCCTGTTAAAGTCGCGCTACGGGGAGGAGGGGTACTCACTCAAGGAATTTGAAGTTTCATGGTCTGAGGAACTGGCGCAATACCTGTCACCAGTGATCCCTATTCTAATGGGGTTGGGTATCCTTTTGCTTTTTGTAGAATTTAAGACTCCGGGATTTGGCTTATTTGGTATCTTGGGGCTCAGTTTGTTGTTGATCGGGTTTGCCAGTAATTATGTAGCAGGACTGGCAGGAAATGAAGCGATTATTTTGCTTTTTGTCGGGATCGTTTTGATAGCGGTGGAGCTCTTTTTCTTTCCCGGGACAATGGTCTTTATGGGGCTGGGCCTTCTCCTGATGTTAGGAGCGATGATTTGGTCGCTGGCAGATATTTGGCCTACTTCCGGTGATCCTATCGGTGATTTTGATTTTTCTGTTTTATGGCCTGCGTTTAAACAAATGGTTCTGGCATTGTTCGTGGCGATCGTTGGAGGGGTCATTCTGTGGCGATTTTTGCCAAAGACCCCGATGCATAAACGATTGGTGATGGCGGATACTTCTCCCAATCCTTCAACGGTTATTGCAGGTGGAGGCAGTGTTTTGGGTGGACAGAGCCGTTTGCCGGATATTGGCGCTAAGGGAATTGTGGTAAGTGATATGCACCCGCTGGGGATGGTTGAGATAGATGGGGATCGTTTTGAAGCGAAAGTTAATGTGGGGACACTGGCAAAGGGAGAATCTATCGTTGTGACAGGTTATGGGAATTTCCATCTGGCTGTCGCCAAAGACACTGCATAAAATCATGACATTAATTACGACACTTACCGTCATCGCGTTTGTTTTATTCTTTTTTGAGATTTTCTTACCCGGTGGTATTTTAGCCATCATTGGATCGTTGCTTTTAGTCGCAGCCGCTTATTTTGTGGGGGTTGAGTACGGGTTGGTGCCAGGAGGGGTCTTTTTGCTGTGTTCTGCCTTACTGGGTGTTTTTATGTTTTTTCTGGAGGTGAAAATAATGCAGCATACGGCAGTTGGGCGTTATTTGAAACTGAACTCTTCCATTAAAGGAACGAGTAACAAAACGATAGCGGAGGATTCGTTGGTTCAAAAGAGAGGTGTTTCTCTAACGGTGATGAATCCGAGCGGGAAAATTTTAGTTGAGGATCAAAATTATGAAGCAGCTTCAATCAGTGGGCTTTTAGAAAAGGGGACAGAGATCGAAGTTGTCCGGGTAGAAGCTTTTAAAGTCGTAGTGAAGAAGGTATGACGTTTCAGATTGTTCATCTGTTGAAACGGATCTTCTTGCATCGATCCGGCGGATATATCAGTTTTTATGGGTTCTCTTGCTTTTTAGGGTCCAGTCAATTGACTAGGCTGGATTTTGGTGAGAGAGATTGAATTTATAGAAGTCGGTTAAACCAAATTTGTACAAAATGAATACTATTCTTGCGTTAGAACTAATCGATATTGGTTATATTGTCGCAGCCATCGCCTTGTTGGTGATTGTTGTGATCGTGCTTTCATTTTTAAGCGTATGGTTGAAAGCATTTTCATCCGGCGCTCCGGTAAGCATGTGGAATCTTGTGGCGATGCGTTATTTGCGTAAGTTGCCCTATTCCGTGATTGTGGATGCCCGAATTATGGCGGTAAAGGCTGGCATCGAAATCAGTGTGAATGAATTTGAGACTCACTACATGGCTGGTGGAGACATTATCCAAACAGTTCAGGGTCTGATTAATGCCCAAAAAGCAGGGATCCCATTGGATTTTAATTCTGCGTGTGCTATTGATTTGGCCACAAAAGGGACAGAGAAATCTGTTTTGGAAGCTGTGCGTACGTCGATTAACCCTAAGGTGATCGATTGTCCGGCAGTTGGTGGCAACAGGGCAACGATTGATGGTGTGGCCAAGGATGGTATTCAGGTAAAAGCCCGCGCTCGGGTAACCGTTCGGTCAAATCTCGAACATTACGTAGGTAGCGCTCAGGAAGAAACGATTATTGCCCGTGTCGGTGAAGGTATTGTGACAACAATTGGTTCAGCAGAAACGTATAAATGGGTTCTGGAAAATCCCGATTCTATTTCAAAAAATGTTCTCCAGCGAGGACTTGATACAGGTACTGCTTTCGAAATTCTATCGATTGATATCGCAGATATTGATGTGGGTGATAACGTGGGAGCTGAGTTGCAGGTAGCACAAGCGGAGGCCAATAAAAATATGGCTCAGGCTCAGGCTGAAATTCGTCGTGCGGCAGCTATTGCGGTAGAGGCAGAGATGCGAGCACGAGTTGAAGAGATGCAGGCTAAAGTGGTGGAAGCAGAAGCCCAGGTTCCATTAGCTATGGCTGAAGCCTTTCGCTCTGGTAATCTAGGTATCATGGATTATTACCGCATGCGGAATATTGAGTCTGACACTGAAATGAGAAAATCGATATCAGAGCCGGAAAAAGGAACTCAGGACCCAACCTAATAAGTAGGTCATAAATCGAAGAATGGACTGGATCTTTCAGAATATTGAGACTTTTTTCCCGATCATTATCTTACTGTTGTACGCTTTGTCCGCATGGCGTAAACGGAGTCCAAATGAAGAGGAGGAATCTCCTGAAGATCCACAAGAAGCGGAACGTGTCCGGCGGATTCAAGAAGAAATCCGCCGGAAGATAATTGCTCGACAACAGGGGAAGAGCCTACCGGCTGAAGTTGAACCTCGTTCGGTAGAGGGGAAGCAGGCTCCTGTTCCTCCCCCCATGCCCCCTGTCGTGCCCACGGAAGTTCATCGACCCACTTTGGTAAGTGAAGACAGATCTTCTCGTTTAGAGAAGATGGAAGAAAGGCTGAAAAAGGCTCAGGCTGCTCGTGCCGAAACAGCTAGAGCATTGGAAGTTTCTCAAAGGAAATCAAAGATTGAGCATCGGCGGGAAAAAGCGCCTGAGAAAAAGGAAACGAATGGTAGTCTGAGAAGTTTATTGCAGAATGATCTCAGGCAGAATTCAGGATTGAAGCGGGCTTTCCTTTTGAAAGAAATTCTGGGACCTCCGCTAGGAATGGAGATGGGACAATTACCAAGAAAATAAAGAATGACTTATCGATTTAGTCGTGGGGAAATCGATTTCATAAAAAACCTCAGTTCTATTCCTAGATGAAATTTTTGGTATTTCGTTAATCAGACTGGTGTTTCATTGGTTGAGTAGCAGCCAGATGCCTATCCAGAAAAGTCTGGATGATGGGATTTCCTCTGATGTAGAGCGATTCCATTCCCATCGGGATCAGAAATCAAAGAAATTCGACAGATAGGAAAATCACCAATCGGCATAGTAGGATCGATCCCATGTGATTTCAAATGTTCTATGGCAGCTTCAAGGTTCGCCACTTCGAGTGAGACTCCACCGCCTTGCGGATGTGGTTGCCACTGTTCGGATGCGGCAGCGAGGGCCAATGTTTGTCCCTGGATATCGTATTCGACCCAGTGAATTTCCCCGTTTTCACCAGTGATGACATCGCTTTCATTCAGCCCGAGAATTTTGCCGTAGAAATGGCGCGCCCGTTCCATGTCAGTGACTGGATATCCGGTGAATGCGATTTTTTTGACTCCAATTCCCAATTTAAGACTGTTTTATTTATGCGATTATTGGAAATGAAACGAACGATTTTTGGAAGTTCCTAACTTAGGGATTCCATCTAGGGAATCCTGGTTCGACCTATTTCCTCTGTCGGCATCCGAAATCTTTGCCCTTCTTTCTCGATATTCAAGTTCCTGCCGGGAGAGTAAGTTATACGGACGGGGCCATTTCGAATGACAGATCTGGTTTCACCTAGAACAAGTGGGCCATCGAAGAGGGTTCTTTGATCAGATTCTTGCACTACTTTGACGCTTACAGCTCCAAGTGCGATAAGGGTGATGTGATCCGCAGAGGCGGTTATGGTCGAGTTTGGATCTGTTGCCGAGGAAGGAGTCTCCGAGCGAATGATTGATTGGATGAGCCAGATGATAGCGACAAAGATCAAAACACCACCGAGAGCAATCACACCCAGTTTAATATTGGTAGGCGTGAACAGATGAGAAAGCTCGGAAAGCTTTTCTTTCGAAATAAATTCGGAAATCGGACGTCGTTGTTTTTCCTGTTTCTGAGGAGGCTTGGAGGGAACAGTTGTACTCTCTTCGGATGATTCCTGATCGGGGGTCTCCGCAGGTTCTTCAGGGATTTCCATTCTCCCAAAAAATTCTCCACGGGATTCTCTACGTAGAGATCTTTTTTCAGCCAATCGAGTCGCTGTATAATCTGTAACGATTTTATCAGCGTTTATATTCAGACAATTGGAGTAGGTTCTTAAAAACCCTCGAACATAAATTTCCGGTAGATTAATATCGAAATTATTCGCTTCAAAACTATCGAGAAAGTTGCCGCGGATTTTGGTTAATTCAGCAGCTTCACGGATAGAGATGCCGCGGCGTTTTCTGGCTTCTTCAAGGCGTTCTCCAATAGTTTGCATAGTTGTTGTATGAAGTAATAAACCTCAATGCACCACGAAACAGGCGCAAAACAGAATTATCTACACCTTACTGTTAGGATTTTGAAGCCTCTGGCAAGTATTCTTCAGAGGAGTTCTCAGATTATTCTATTTTGTGCAGAAAGCTATGGTGATTAGAGGGAATCGGTATCGACAAGGATCTCACGTGGAGAAGAACCATTTTCAGGCCCAACGATTCCCCGGGCTTCGAGTTGTTCCATCAGACGGGCGGCGCGGTTGTACCCGATACGTAAACGTCGCTGCAACATGGAAGTGGAAGCCCGTTTTGTGCTTCTGAGAACGTCAAGCGCTTGTGGAAAGAGTTCGTCCTCTTCTTCTTCGGTTTCGTCATCGATATCTCCCGTATCGATCTGTTGTTGCACGGCTTCAGCAAATTCAGGAGGGCCGTTTGTCTTGAGAAATTCGACGATACTGGCAATTTCCTCATCGGCAACGAAGGCACCTTGGGATCTTTCCAATTTGGATGAGGCAGGAGGTGAAAAGAGCATGTCACCCCTTCCGATTAGTTGTTCGGCGCCTCCGGAATCCAAAATAACCCGGCTATCCACTTTCGATGCTACTTGAAACGCAATACGAGATGGCAGGTTAGCTTTGATGACACCAGTGATAACGTTTGTAGAGGGTCGCTGTGTTGCGATAATCAAATGAATTCCTGCAGCTCGAGCCAACTGGGCCAACCGAGCGATTCCGGTTTCCACATCGGCAGGCGCTACCATCATCAAATCAGCCAATTCATCAACAATAGTGACAATGTATGGCATTTTTTCGGGAATCTCCAATTCATCATCGCGAGGCACTTCGAGATCGAGATCATCCGATTGTTCGCGAAGTTCAGCCTCTGTCGGAGCAGCTGGTGTCTCTTCTTCCAATTGCTTACGACCGTTAAATCCAGCGATATTACGAACACCTACTTTGGCAAAAATCTGGTAGCGTTGCTCCATTTCCGATAGAAGCCATTTTAAGGCTGCAGGGACTTTTTTGGGGTCGGTTACTACGGGAATGAGCATGTGCGGAAGATCGTTGAAAAGTTTCATTTCAACAATCTTCGGATCGATCATGATGAAACGAAGTTCCTCAGGGCTGGCATGATAGAGCAGTGATGTAATAACGCTATTGATACAGACTGTCTTTCCAGCGCCTGTTGCCCCGGCGATCAGGAGATGAGGCATTCTGGTAAGGTCCGAGATGATAGGTTTGCCACCGACGTCACGTCCCAAAGCTATAGGAATCTCTGCTTTAGCGCTGGCTTTGGCCCAGTCTTCGGATTCGAGAATTTCACGGATGCCGACAGGATTTGGATCACGATTGGGGACTTCGACACCTACGCACCCTTTGCCGGGTACGGGTGCTAAAATTCGGACGGACTGAGCTCTCATTCCCAGGGCAATGTTCTTATCGAGACTACTGATTTTTTCAACTCGTACACCTGGTGCAGGGAAAACCTCATAACGCGTGATAACGGGCCCGATATGTATTTCTCCCAAAGTCACTTCGACTCCGAATTCGGCAAGAGTCTGAAGAAGCTGCTCTGCATTTTGTGCATGTTCTTCTTCTGTTTCTTCCATGGGTGAGTGAACCTGCTCTTTGAGTATATCCAAAGGGGGGAAGGTGTAATCACCCTTTGATGAAGGAGGTTGAATGTTTGCTTTCTTGGTTTTTTCTGGAGAAATAAATTTGAGTGGGCCTGGGGCACTTTCAGCCGGTTTACCGAGTTGTTTTTTGATTTTATCGACCGGTGTTTCTTTTACCTCCTCAATGTCTTGTGGGGGTTTTTCTAAACTAGTTTCCCTTTTGGGAATGGAGAATGTTTTAACTTCTGGAGCTGCTGCTTTTTTTATGATATTCTCTTTTTCTTCGATCGCCTTTTCTTTGGCTTTTGCTTCTTTAGCCTGGAGCTTTAATTCTTTGAGTTCCGCTCGCTTTTCACGTCTTTTTTTACGCCAAAGCTGGAACTTTTCCAGTAGACGATCAAACTCTGTTCCCACATCTCTGGTGATAATGAAGAGAAGCCCGAGATGATAAATGACGAGAAAAATCATCCCTGATCCGAAACTTCCCAGGTAATTTTCTAAAAACTGTCCGTAGATGAGAGAACCAATCAGTCCACCTGGACCTGAGGTATAGATTGATTTATCATCAAAAAAACTCACCTGCATGCTGGCAAGGGCACTGGCTGAGATGATACAGAGAATCATTGCCAAAAACCGAGGTAAGGCCGCTCGTTTTACCCTTCTAAGAAGAATCCATCCCAGCCATAGGAGAAAGGGAGGAACCAACCAAGTGGAGGCTCCCATAATACGAAAAGAATACCAAGAAACCTCAGAGCCAAACATTCCTACTTTGTTCACATCGGAAGGATCTGTGGTCAGATGGCGACTTTGTTCAGGCTGATAGTCTAAGTAGGCCACCATAAGAAGAACTGCCGTGAGGGCACAAAAAGTGGCCCAGACCCATTTGCCTTGTCTGCGTGGCGCCTGAAAAGAAGGGACGCTTTTTGATTTGGAACTAGCCTTTTTTGCCATTTGATTAAATTTGATTACTAAAGGCTTTCGAAGCGATTAAAAATCAATTTAGCCTAATCTAGGTAACTTCGGTCAATAAAACAGTTTTTTAAATTTGAAATGATAGGACCCCTTTTTTTTAAACCAATTTATCAAGAACGTGTGTGGGGTGGACGCAGCCTAGCCTCAGATCTTGGTCGCCAACTACCTGATGCACAGGTAATTGGGGAAAGCTGGGATATTGTGGATAGAGAGGAGGCTCAATCTGTAGTGGTTTCAGGCCCATTTGCTGGGCAGAGCTTACGTAAAATTATGGAGGAAAAAACCGAGGAGATCATGGGACCTCATTTTGCAGGCCAGCGAGCTTTTCCTATACTGGTAAAATGGCTGGACTGTCAGGATCGACTCAGCCTGCAGGTGCATCCCCCTGCATCTATCGCCACCTCTCTCAAGGGAGAGCCGAAAACGGAAAATTGGTATATCGTTTCTGCTAATGAAGATGCTTCACTTATAGTGGGATTGAAGAATGGCGTAACTCGTGAACAGTTTGAAAAGGCGATTGAGGAACAAACCCTGGAATCTTGTGTGCATCGTTTTGGGGTTAAGGCCGGAGATTCCATTCTGGTAGAAAGTGGCCGGATTCATGCCATTGATGGAGGAAATCTGATTCTTGAAATCCAGCAAAATTCGGATACGACCTATCGTGTCTATGATTGGGGACGAGCTGGTTTAGATGGAGTTCCGAGGCAATTGCATGTAGAGGAATCTCTTCAGAGTATCGACTTTAATGATTTTGAGCCATCCGCCCTAAAGGCAAAGAATGGGGATCAGTTGTTAGCAGACTGTTCCGAATTTCGTATTCAGAAGTATGCGAGAGGATCTGGTGATGAAGAGATGGTTTTTGCTGAAAGAGAACAGACTCGCCTTATTAGTGTTGTTTCAGGAAAAATGACTGTTTGGGATATGGCTGAAAATGAGAATATAGCTTACAAGGGGGATACATTCATACTCCCTTACGGGGAAATGTTTCGAATGACATTCGAGCAAAATGTTGTATTTTTGATAACAGATAAATTTGCATGAAGGAAATACGATGAAGACAGAGTCTATAGTTAATAAATCAAAATCCGGTGGCATGTTAAAGAGTGCTTTCTTTGGGCTTCTCTTTCTCATTGCAGTGCTGATGTTGGGTTGGATGTTGTTTCTACCCTTGTTGGTAACGAGTCAGATAAAGACACACAGTCGTTTTGGCGCCGAGGTTGAGTCATTGTCTGGAAACCCGTTGGCAGGGACGGTCAATGTGTTGAATCTTGTGCTGACAAACCCTGAAGGGTTTGAAGAAAAGGACTTTGTTAAGCTCAAGGAGTTCGATCTTAAAGTAAAACCCTTGTCATTGATGGGAGAACGAATCGAAGTTCCCAGGCTTCTGCTCGACGTAGAACAGGTTACTATTGTGACCAATCGGAATGGGGAAAATAATGCAAAGATTTTTCATGAGAGAATGCGAGGCGAGGATAAGGTAGAGGAAACTTCTGAAGAGGAATCCGAACCGATTGATTTCATCGTGAATTCATTGAAGATTCGAGTTCACAAAGTCGTAACGGTTGATTATTCGAAGAGAAAAGAACCTGTTATCCGTGAATATAACGTAAACATTGACCGGGAGTTTACGGATGTGAGTGATCCCAAAGTTATCGTAACACCGGTGCTTACGGATATTGCGGCAGTAGGATTGGCCCAATACGGAGGTGATCTTTTTGGATTGCTTCCGGAAAGCTTGACAGGCCCTTTGGGAGATGCATTTGGTCAGGGAGGGGACTTACTAAAAAGCGTCAATGAGAAATCTATTGATACTTTAAAGAATCTTTTTGATTCAGTAAGAGGAAAGGATAAGAAGTAAATTTTTATGACTATGTCTACAGCTGAACATTCAGAAAAAGAAGAAAAGGAATCGGTCGCGGAAACTGAACCCCTTCCTGTTGAAGATCCTGAAGAAGAAATAGAAGAAAGCAAGGAAGCGGCTTCTCCAGAAGAACAATTGGAAAAATTGCGTAAGGAGAACGAAGAAAATTATAATCGTTATCTGCGTTCGGTTGCAGATCTTGATAATTATCGTCGGCGTGTCATCCGTGAGAAAGATGAACTCAGACAGTATGCGATATCCGGGATTATTGAAGAATTACTTCCGGTGATTGATAATCTGGTTCTCGGGCTGACTTCGGCACGTCAACAAGGAGATGTTAAGGTCTTGGCAGATGGAGTGGAAATGGTGCTAGGTCAGTTTAAATCAGTGCTCGAAGGGAATGGTTTAAAGGAGATTAATCCGGGTGTTGGGGACGAATTTGATCCACATCAACAAGAGTCTTTATCGCACCAACCAAGTAATGAGGTGGATGCTGAGAAGGTTGTTCAAACCGTTCGGATTGGCTATAGTTTAAATGGACGTTTATTACGCCCGGCATCGGTGATCTTATCAAGCGGTCCCTCCACGGAAAGTGAGGACAAAGAGGAATAAGCGTAAGAAAAGAATTGGTTAGGCGTATGGACTGGGAGAGGTGTCTACTGATTTTGGTCAAAGAAAAAATTATGAGAATGGCATTGTAGCCGGTAGACCCTAAAAAAATAGAAATGAGCAATATAAAGGAGGATTATTACGAGCTTCTCGGAGTAAATAAACAGGCGACCACGGATGAGCTTAAAAAGGCTTACCGGAAAAAAGCTGTTAAATATCACCCCGATAAAAATCCCGGGAATAAGGAAGCTGAAGAGATGTTTAAAAAAATCTCTGAAGCTTATGAAATTCTTAAAGATGAGAATAAACGGGCGGCCTACGATCAGTATGGGCATGCGGCCTTCCAGCAAGGTGGTGCCGGGGCTCGAGGTGCCGGTGGTTTTCATGATCCTTTTGATATTTTTCGTGAAGTTTTCAACACCGGTGGTGGAGGCGGAGGTGGTATTTTTGATGAGTTCTTTGGAGGCGGAGGTGGCGGTCGCCAAGGTGGTGCTCAAAGGGGTGCGGATCTGCGCTACGATTTGGAGATCACGTTGGAGGAAGCGGCAAAAGGTGTCGAAAAAGAGGTTTCGTTTCGCAGACCTGTCTCCTGTGATCGATGTGGAGGCAATGGTGCTGAGCCTGGATCGAAGTCTGTCAGATGTCCGACTTGTAATGGATCAGGGCAGGTAACATCTTCTCGCGGTTTCTTTAATCTTAGACAGACTTGCCCAACATGTAATGGTACGGGTATAAAAATTGAAAAAAAATGTAGCAAATGCGGAGGTAGCGGTCGCACAAATACGACCACAAAACTAAAGATCAAAATCCCATCAGGAGTAGATACGGGTTCAAAACTCCGTTCCGCAGGTAATGGTGAAGCGGGTTCCATGGGTGGTCCCACCGGGGATCTTTATGTGGTTATCCATGTTGCGGAACATGATATATTTGAAAGAGATGGAGACGATCTTTTCTGTGAAATCCCTATCAAGTTTACTCTGGCTTCTTTGGGAGGAACGATTCAAGTTCCGACCTTATCAGGTAAAGCGACCCTTAAAATACCTCCAGGAACACAATCTGGAACAACTTTCCGGTTGAAAGGAAAAGGCCTGCAAAACTTACGTGGAGGTTATAGTGGAGACCAATTGACTCGGGTTCAGGTAGAGGTTCCCACATCCCTTACTTCGGAGCAGCGAAAGGCGCTGGAAGAGTTTGCTGTTGTTTGTGGTGATGCCGATGAACCGGTTGGCAAATCATTTTTCGACAAGGCGAAGAAGTTCTTTTAGTTGTTCTTGAGGTTTTTCCCTTCAAGGGAAGAGATTGCTATTTGAGGATTGCGTCTGGGGCATTGAGTTTATGCCCTATGGGCGATTATTATGCGAATTGTAATATTAGGTTCAGGGCGTGGTAGTAATGCTGAAGCAATTCTTCGGGCCGAGAAAGAAGGTAGATTGGGTAAGGCTGAAGTTGTCGCTATTTTTAGTGACAAACCGGATGCAAAAATACTGTTCTTAGGATCAGAGTTTAAGAAACCTTCCCGGTTTCTTGATCCGGGTCCTTTTAAGACAAAATTTGATGTGAAAAGTGAAAAATTTTGGATTTCAAAAATTGAAGCTTTTGATCCGGATCTTGTTGTTTTAGCTGGATTTATGCGGGTGCTCAAAGGTCCTTTTATTCAGGCATTTCCTAACAAGATTATTAATTTACACCCGAGTTTGTTACCCAGTTTTCCCGGTTTAGACGGAATTGGTCAGGCTTGGCGACATGGAGTTAAGGTAACCGGCTGTACGGTTCATTACGTAAATGAAATGATTGATGCAGGAGAGATCATTGCGCAACAAGCAGTTCGTATTGAACTTACAGATACGATTGATTCTCTGGAAAAAAAGATCCATGCGGCTGAACACTCCTTATTACCTGAGGTAATTGCCGAGCTTTCAATCCGGTATAATGAAGGATAGCGCCTGATGGCATTGATAGAGATTCGCTTGGAAATATCAGAGCAAGAGGCTGCTCGCTTAGATCAAATTCTTTCTGAGAGAGAGATTGAGGATTGGAGTCTCCTGCAAAATGTTAATAGTGGGACTGCTTATTTTCTGGGATATTTCGAATCAGAGGAAGAAGCGGACATTGCTTGGGCAAAAGCAAGAGGTGAGTATTTCTCTGAACATAGAAATACTATTTCAATCGAGAAGAAAGTACTGCAGAATGAAGATTGGAAAGAAAGCTATAAGGGCCATTTTAAGCCTTGGCGTTTCAAAGGTCTTCATTGGGTGCCGATTTGGGAAAAAGAATCCTATGTCATTCCGGAAGGTGAAAGGGTTGTGTGGCTGGACCCGGGAATGGCGTTTGGAACTGGGAATCACGAGACAACCCGACTTTGTGTGGAAAGATTGGTCGAGTATACCCATGACCGAATCAATGAGGGGACAGCTTTGGAAACTTTGAAAGTTATTGATGCAGGGTGCGGGTCGGGCATTTTGATTCTTTCGGCAGCTCAGCTTGGATTTGAGAGGCTAAGAGCTTTTGATAATGATGCTGAGGCGGTTCGGATTGCGAAAGAAAATGCCATGATGAATGGCATAAGGCATTCAATTCATTTTGAAGTGGCTGATTTAACAAATGGATTAAAGGAACAAAGGGCGGACTTTCTAATGGCAAATATCTTGGCAAATATTCTGATTGAGTGTGCTGAAAATTTGATCAATGCCCTGAACCCAGGAGGGCAATTGGTCCTCAGTGGAATTTTAACTAAGGAAATAGATGTTGTAAGAGCGATTTTTTCGGTCGATTCACGTATCAAAGAACTGGACAGTAGGTCTTTGGGAGAGTGGTCTGACTTGGTTTTTAACTGTATAAAATAAGAAAATGAATCCACTGGAGTCTGCTGATATTAAAGGGAACTGGGCAACCTTGCTTCTGCCGATTAACGAAGATGATAGTATCGACTTTGGTCTTCTTTCTGAGGCCATTGATCGATGTATCGCTTATGAGGTGAATGGGATCTATTCGAATGGAACGGCGGGTGAATTCTATAATCAGAGTGAAGAAGAATTCGAACAAATCAACGCATTGTTAGCGGGAAAGTGCGCCTCATCAGGCACAAATTTTCAGATCGGAGTCAGTCACATGAGTCCGTATCTTTCCAGGGAAAGGTTGAAACGTGCGGTTCAGTTTGAGCCTGGAGCCGTTCAGTTGATCATGCCGGATTGGTTTCCGCCTACTATGGATGAGCGAGAAGATTTTTTGAAAGAGATGGCTGAGGTGGCTGGAGATATCAGTTTAGTCATTTATACGCCACCGCACGCTAAGGTGAAACAAACACCCGCTGATTTTGCCCGGCTAAAGAAAGCAGTTCCCACTTTGCGAGGTATTAAGATTGGGCCAGTTGATGAATTGTTTTACCAGGAGATGCAGCAAATGGCTCCTGATGTTTCCATCTTTATTCCTGGACACACTCTTGCCAGTGAAATGCTCAAAGGAGGTCGAGGCGCCTATTCCAATATTGCCTGTCTTAATCCAGGAGCAGCCCAGAAATGGTATGAACTCATGCTTACAGATATTGAAGCAGCTATTCGGTTGGAGAAACGTATCGATGTCTTTCGAGAACAATACATCAGCGCTTTTGGAAAAGCCGGGTATTCAAACCAGGCTTTGGACAAACTCTGGGCTGTCGTAGGTGGGTGGTTGCCTTCTATGACAACTCGCTTACGTTGGCCCTATCGGAGTGTTCCCATGGCAGAAGCTCTGCGTTTGAGACCGATTGCTCGTGATCATTTGCCGGAATTTTTCGAGGATTAGAAATTCAAGATAGAGCGAGTAAGCTTGCACTCAGTGTCATTTCGCTTATGCGAAAATTTTTAGAGTTAAGGTTTTAAAATGTCTACCACTGGTTCCTCCACCTCGTTGGCAATTACGTAGAAAACGAGGTCTTCAGTTTCACTTGTATTAAACAGTCGGTGATAGGTGCCAGGCGTTTGATAGAAGCAATCGCCTGGCTTCATGCGAAAGTCTTTGTCGTTTCGATACATGATACCTTCACCTGAAACGATAATGAAAAACTCTGCCATTTCCGGATGAGCATACTGCGGGCAATTATGATGTCGCGGTAGAATTCGCGTCTTTTCTACAGCAAAGGGGTGAACGGGTTTGCCCTGGGCACCTGAACCGAGGGCAACTGATATGTGTTTGCCGTATGCGTTTGTACCGTTCGTTTTCTCCCCAAAAATTCTTTTGTTCAGGAACGTCGTTGCTATTGATGATAGGAGGTATCGCCATGGATTGGAGGCGCAATCGATAGCTATCTTTCTTCAGCAGAAGCAATTTCCTCCGGTAACACACCGATGACGGCCACGTCTAATTCGCTTATTTCTTCGATGCCGAAACTATCTGCGAGGACTTGAGTAATTTGTTCCTTCAAGAAGCCAGAAATTCCTTTGAGATTCGCATTTTTTTTCACACGAAGCTTTACCTTTATCTTTAGTTGATTGCGATGAATGTTAATGATGGCATGGGCTCTGCCCACATCTCCCAATTGCTCGCAACATTGTTGAACCATCTGTCGAATAGCTCTTTGGGATACCGTAACGGATCCACTTTCATCGTTGAACGCTGTAAACTGTCGAGTGAGCTTCCAGAATATTCTCAACAATATGAGAAGAAAAATAAGCGAGGTTAATCCGCAAATCAGATAGGGAAAGTAAGGAGAGCTTACGAAAGTAGTATCATCCATGTCTGATGTTGATTATACCGTAGAACTCCCAGGATAATTTTTTTACTGAAAACGCTTAATCGGTTGGATGTGTATCAGTCCAATCAGCTTCATTGTTCTCAGGAGCTTCTCCCTTCCTTTTTACACCTTCGATGATGACATCAATTTTTGAGACACCATTTCCTGTCATATTCGTCACTTGTTCGCGAACAGCCATCTGAACTTCCTGGGCTGTTTTGGCCAATTCTATGCCGAAATCCATAAAAACCCGAATTTCAATGACGTAATTCCCTGCTTCATCTTCGCTGACTTTGACTCCACGGTCGGATTCCGCCTTTTTTGAAAAAATTGCCCCGGCAATATCATCTACAAAACCTCCACCAACAGAATAAACTCCTTTAATATCAAGAGAAGCCAAACGCACGATACTGGCGACTACGGAATATTTGACCTTTATTTCGTCTGTATGGTGTGAAGCCTCGATGTTGGCAGAAGAAGAGTCGTTAGTTTGCATGGTGAGAATGAATTAAGTGGTTAAAGTTGTGCTAGAATAAATCTGAAGATGATCGACTCATGAATTCTTGAACATACGAGGTGGTTATCTTGCCTTCTCTGAAAGATGGGTCTCGAAGGATGGCGCGATGAAATGGAATGGTGGTTTTGACACCTCTAATAATGTATTCGTTGAGAGCACGGTTCATCCGGTCCAGAGCAATTCTTCGGTCAGAGCCGTATGCAATCAATTTGCCAATCATACTATCATAATAAGGTGGGATAGTGTAGCCGCCATATACATGGGAGTCAACCCTGACTCCATGTCCACCTGGGGCATAATAAAGATCGATGGTACCTGGTGAGGGCGCAAAATTCCTGGAAGGATCTTCAGCATTGATGCGGCATTCAATGGCGTGTCGACTAAATCGGATGTTTTTTTGTTCGAGTTGAAGGTGCTCACCCGAAGCGACTTCAATCTGTCGTTTGATCAAGTCGATGTCGGTGACTTCTTCCGTAACAGGATGTTCCACCTGGATGCGAGTATTCATCTCAATAAAAAAGAAATCTCCTTTTTCATTGACCAGAAATTCAACGGTTCCTGCATTTTCGTATCCGGCGGCTTCTGCCGCTTTGATGGCGGCTCTACCCATTTTCTTTCGTAAATCCGGATTCACAAAAGGAGAAGGCGCTTCTTCAATCAATTTTTGATGCCTTCTTTGGATTGAGCAGTCACGTTCTCCTAAATGGAGGATTTTTCCATGACTGTCTGCCAGGATCTGAAATTCAATATGTCTTGGATTCTGAACATAATGTTCCACATAAACGGCTCCGTTCCCAAACGCTTTCTCTGCTTCATGGCGTGCAATGTGGAATTCTTTGGCAAAGGAAACATCGTTGTGAGCAATGCGCATTCCACGGCCTCCTCCGCCAGCGACAGCCTTGATAATAACGGGATAACCAACTTTTTTAGCTGTTTTCAAGGCTTCAGCTTCTGTTGAAACAGGGCCTTTACTTCCCGGGACAGTGGGAACTCCGGCTTTTTCAACAGTGGTCTTGGCAATGGCTTTATCGCCCATCTGACGGATAACGGAGGCAGATGGCCCAATGAATTTTATATTACTAGAGGCGCATTGCTCAGCGAAATCGGCGTTTTCGGCTAGAAAACCATATCCAGGATGAATGGCATCAACATCGGCGATTTCGGCTGCGCTAATGATTCGATCCGCTTTTAGATAACTTTCATCGCCTCTAGCAGGTCCTATGCAGATTGCTTCGTCAGCAAGTTGAACGTGGAGAGATTCGACGTCTGCTTCGGAATAAACAGCCAATGTTTTGATGCCGAGTTCATGGCATGCGCGAACGATTCGGAGAGCAATTTCACCTCTATTGGCGATGAGAATTTTCTGCATTACGATACTTAGAGAATGTTAAGTCCTGCTTTTGTTCGCTGTAGGGAGGATTTTGTCGGAAAATATGGCCAAGTTGAACCGAAGATCGATTGCCATCGCATTATCCATGAATTGCGTGAAAGCACGTTAGGTTGTTTTTACTTTGAAGAGACGTTGTCCGTATTCAACGGGTTGTCCATTTTCGATTAGAATTTCCAAAACAGTGCCATCCATCTCGGCCTGAATTTCGTTCATAATCTTCATCGCCTCTATAATACAGACAACGGTGTTCTCCTGGACGGTTTGATTGACATCTGTCAGAGGAGGGGTTTCCGGTGAAGATGCTCGGTAAAAAGTTCCCACCATGGGGGAAGTAATATAACTGATGCCTTTTTCCTCAGTGGTTGGCTCAGGAGTTGCGACAACTTCTTGAGTAGAGGGAGGCACTGTGACCTGTTGCGCAACGGGAGTTGCAGGAGTTACTGTGGTAACGACTTGTGGTTCGCCCGAACCTCGTTTGATCTGCAGCTTAAAGCCTTCTTCTTCGACTGCAAACTCCGAAAGGTCGGATCGTTTCATCAAATCGATGATTTGTTTTATCTCTTTTAAATCCAAGGGTGCTTTTGTTGAGATTAAGGTAGATACTGTGTCAGTAATACTATGTAAAACCAGAGCAGATAAGGAAAAAGAGCGGGGTGGCAACTCTCTAATTTGATTCCAGTCATCAGCCATAGGTCTGGATAATGGAGATCAAAATTGGCTTTTGGGCTAAATTATGGTGAAAACTGGAAGCTAAATTTCTTTTTGGGTAAGAGGCCTAATGCAGAACTGTTACGATAACTTGTGTTGCGAATTGTGATTGCTGTTTGATCTTTTGTCCTAGGCCCACCCTGTTATAGATGATACGGAGATGTATTGCTCCGCTTATTTACTTGATTGGAGTCTATTAGGGGATTTTCTGGAGGATGAAAAAATGTAGTGAAAAATCAATTACATATTAGCTGAAAAACTGATGCGACAGCTTCTTTTTCCAAAGAAAATGAGGGCGAGGTCGAATCAAAAATATTGAGGGACAAAGAAGCTATTCTTATAGAATAATCTGATGCGTGGAGGCTTTTTTTAGTGAGGGCTTTATTTTTTTTAAAAAAGGCTTGCTTAATGAAATTGAATAGCCAGATTCCGACCTCCTTCACGCCGCTTCCAGCCATATAAGTTTAGAAGTGTTGAGGAATTGATTTGTTCTTTATTAGCTCCTTTTCTTGGAAAAGAGAAAACAGGGCTTGACGAGAATTTGTCAGTTTGCTTGGCTTGAAGGCTTTCCCATTTGGGAAATGGAAGCTCTTTGAAATTTACTTTGTGCGATTGATTGGACCCCCAATCAACAATTCAATAAATAAAACCCGCAATTACATTTGTAATTGCAACAATCAGTAGTTCAGAATCCACGGATTCCAGAATCTCTGAAATTTTTTCGGAGAGTTTGATCCTGGCTCAGAATGAACGCTGGCGGCGTGGTTAAGACATGCAAGTCGAACGAGATTGTTACAATTGATCCTTCGGGTGATTTTGTAACATGACAGTGGCGAACGGGTGCGTAACACGTGAAGAACTTACCCTTATGTGGGGAATAGCCGACCGAAAGGTTGAATAATACCGCATGTGATTGGTTTCCGCATGGAAATCATATCAAAGCTGGGGACTCGCAAGAGCCTGGCGCATAAGGAGAGCTTCGCGGCCTATCAGCTTGTTGGTGAGGTAACGGCTCACCAAGGCAAAGACGGGTAGCTGGTCTGAGAGGATGATCAGCCACACTGGAACTGAGACACG
>JANQKU010000002.1 GCA_028280955.1 Opitutaceae bacterium | reverse complement strand
TTGGTCCAAGTGGTTGCGGAAAGAGTACTTTTCTTAGAGCGATCAATCGGATGAACGATTTGATCCCGGGATGCTATGTTAAGGGAGATTTGTTCTTTGATGACCACAATGTCTACGACAAGAAAATTGATGTAACTGTCCTTCGTAAAAAAGTCGGCATGGTTTTTCAAAAACCGAATCCATTCCCTAAATCTATTTTTGAGAATATTGCCTATGGTCCACGCTTGCACGGAAGCCTTAGCAAAGCTGAGCTACAGCAGATTGTGGAAAAAAGCCTGAAGCAAGCAGCCCTATGGGATGAAGTTAAGGACAGGCTTGATGAAAATGCGTTGGGGCTTTCCGGAGGCCAGCAGCAGCGTCTTTGTATTGCCAGAGCGCTGGCAGTGGAACCAGAAATCTTGCTCATGGATGAACCAACATCTGCCTTAGATCCACGGGCGACGGCACGAATAGAAGATCTGATTGGGGAGCTTCGCGGAGAATACACAATTATTATTGTTACGCATAATATGCAGCAAGCAGCGCGTGTTTCGGATTATACAGCGTTTTTTTATGAAGGCATATTGATTGAGTATGGATTGACAAATATGCTTTTCACGAAGCCGAAAGAGAAAAGAACTGAAGATTATATAACTGGTAGATTTGGCTAAATCTGATACTGTGGTTACTAAAAAGGAGTTAAAAATGGCCAAACATCTGCAAAAGGAAATAGCGAATCTTAAAGACACGATCTTACGATTATGTGCGATTGTTGAAAAGAGAGTAGAACTTGCTGCAGATGCTATCCAAGAACGGGATGTTGATATTGCCAGGGAAGTGATTGAGTCTGATATCGAGATCGATGATATGGAAGTCGAAGTGGAGGAGGAATGTCTAAAGATATTGGCTCTGCATCAGCCGGTTGCTGTCGACCTCCGTATTATTGTCGCAATGTTAAAAATTAATAACGATCTTGAGCGAATTGGTGATCTGGCAGTTAATATCGCAGAACGTGGATCTTACCTTGCTACCCAAAAAGCGATCCCGTCTACATTTGATTTCTCGACCATGGCTGAGAAAGTGATGGCGATGTTAAGGCAATCCTTGGATTCGTTTGTCGAAATGGATACAGAGCTCGCTCTCCAGGTATGTGCGGCGGATGATGAAGTAGATGATATAAATCGAAAGATGCATGAACAGGTTGAAGCTCTCATTAAAGGAGATGCCAATGATGTGAGTATGTTGATTCATCTCTTATCTGTTTCCCGGCATTTTGAACGAATAGCCGACCATGCGACTAATATAGCTGAAGATGTGATTTATATGATCAAAGGAGATATCGTTCGACATAAAGCGGAGAGCTTTAATGAAGAATCATAGAGAATGCTCAAAATGGCTAAGAAAAAGATACTGATTGTAGAAGATGATGAGGATATCATGGAGCTGATATCCTTTAATCTGGAGCAGGAAAAATATTCGATCTTAAAGGCTGAGTCTGGCGAAAAAGCTCTGCAGGAAATTTCTCAAGAATTACCTTCTTTAGTTCTCTTGGACTTGATGCTTCCAGAAATAAACGGTCTTGATGTCTGTCGGCGTTTGAAAGCGGATTCCAGAACACAATCCATTCCTGTCGTAATGGTCACAGCCAAAGGAGATGAATCAGATATTGTGACGGGTTTAGAACTCGGAGCAGTAGATTATATCACAAAGCCTTTCAGGCCCAAAGAGCTTGTGGCCAGAGTTCGTGCCGCTCTCCGGGCCGTGCCCAATTCAAAGGAAGATTCATTGAAGATTGTTCGAGCGCATGAGATCGAAATAAATCCGATGAAACGTGAAGTTCTCATAAAGGATAAGCCAATTGAACTGACTTTCAGTGAATTTCAGATACTGTATACATTAGCAAAACAAGCTGGTTGGGTCTTTACCCGTTATCAGATTGTCAATGCAGTCAGAGGAGAAGATTATCCTGTAACGGATCGTTCCATTGATGTGCAAATCGTAGGCCTTCGAAAAAAACTTGGACGAGCTGGAAAGTATATTGAAACTGTGCGAGGAGTTGGCTATCGGTTTAAAGAATAATGGGTAAGAAGAAAAAACTGTTAATTTGGCAGATTTATCCTTCTTACCTTGTTATCGCTTTATTGTCCATAGCTGCAGTGGGGTGGTATTCCTCCGGGATGTTCAGAGACTTTCACTATTCCCATACGGAAGGTGAACTGAGATCGGCTGCTTACATGGCGATAGATCGGCTACAGACAGTTGCTGAATCTGAAATAGATGATATCTGCAAATCACTTGGGTCTTCTTCCGGTTATCGATTCACTGTGGTCCTCCCTTCTGGGGAGGTGGCAGGTGATTCCGAAAAAGATCCGGAGATAATGGATAATCACAGTAACCGTCCTGAAGTACAGCAAGCTCTCAATGGATATGTTTCTGCAAAAAAAAGGTACAGCAAGACAGTAGAACAGGAGATGCTCTACGTAGCTGTTCCCTTTATCAAGGATGACAAAAATGCGGGAAGTGTGAGGGCTTCAATCCCTCTGGCTCAGATTGATGAGTCTTTGGGAGCAATGTGGCAGCGCTTAATTTTGGTAGGTGTGGTAATTGCCTGTATCGCTGCGTTTGCCACTATGTTAGTGGCCCGCAAGATCAGCCAGCCGTTGGACAGGATTCGGATGGTTGCGGAATCATTTGGGCAAGGGAATCTGCAAAAAGAACTTCCGGTTTCCGATGTAGTTGAAATTGATGTGTTGGCAGATTCGATGAACAAGATGGCGAATCAGTTGAATGAGAGAATTCATACGATTACTCTTCAGCGAGATGAACAGAATGCTCTCTTTTCGTGTATGGTAGAGGCGGTCCTGGCTGTTGATACGGAAAAGCGAATCATCAAATTAAACAGGACAGCAGAAACACTTTTTCAGGTGGATGGGCCTTCTTCGATTGGAAGAAATGTGGCAGAGGTTATTCGAAATGCAGATATATTGAATGTCATTGAGAAAGCGCTTGAAACCACGGATGTGGTGGAAGGAGGGATCTCATTGAATCAAAGCGATCGCTATCTCCAGGCTCATGGCACCGTGCTTCACGGTGAAAAGGAGAGTAGAATAGGGGCTTTGATCGTTTTAAACGATATTACCAGGTTGCGTAAACTCGAGATGATGCGCCGAGATTTTGTCGCCAATGTGTCGCATGAGCTCAAAACGCCCATCACCTCTATTCGAGGATTCGTTGATACCCTCATTGACAGCCCGGTGGAGGACAAGGAAGACCAAGAACGTTTCAAGGAAATCATTAGCAAACAAGCTGCACGATTGCAGGCGATTGTAGATGATCTCATGATCTTATCCAATCTTGAGCATGAGACAGGAAAGAATGGGATCGAATTTCAGAATGGTCAGATTGATGATCTGTTGGAAAATGCAGTCAATGTTTGTCGGGATTTGGCGGAGGCAAAAAACGTTTCACTGGCAGTGGTGTGTGACGAAGGCATGCAATGGGAAATTAATATGCAACTTTTGGAACAAGCGGTTGTGAACCTGATTGATAACGCTATTAAATATAGTGAATCTGCTACTCATGTAACCATAATGGCTGAGCAGACACCGGAAGAAACCGTGATACATGTTAGTGATGAGGGCCCTGGGATTGCTAAAGAACATTTACCACGCCTGTTCGAAAGATTTTATCGAGTGGATAAGAGTCGTAGCCATAAGCTGGGTGGCACAGGGCTGGGATTAGCCATTGTCAAGCATATCGCGATTGCGCATGGTGGACGTGTTGAAGTGGAAAGCCAGATTGGCGTGGGAAGCAGGTTTTCCATTTATTTGCCATTGGTTCGGCGGTAAGAGCATTTTTTTCGAAATAACGTCATCCAGGGAAACTGCCAGCAATCAAGACATAATTTTTGAAGTTGAGACTCTGGATCTGGCAAAGACCAGAAATCCGGTTGCAAGATGCATTCTATTCGAACAAGTCCAACTGGTGGCCACGTGGTTTGCTGATTTGTTTGATTTCTTGCTCAGTTATTTGCAGCAAGGCTTTCTCGATATCCTGGAGAAATGGAGATGGTTCGAATTTTTTTCGTTCACCTCGCCAGGTCCTAGCTTTTGCATGCAAGAGGCAGAGGTGCTCTTGGGCTCTGGTCATGCCCACGAAAAAAAGTCGCCGCTCTTCATCGATGTTGCTGTCAGTGGCATCGCCCCAATGAAGAGGAAGGATGCCGTCCTCACAGCCGACTATGAATACGACAGGAAACTCGAGTCCCTTGGAGGCATGTAGGGTCAGCAGGGATACACGTTCTGCTCTCGGGTCCCATAAATCAGTTTGGCTTGCCATGGCTAGTCGTGATAGAAAATCATCCAATCGCCCATTTCCGGCTGTAGCGAAAGATTGCAGGTGTTGAGTAATAGAACGAATTTCGATCTCATTTTCCCCCTCCAAGATACGCTTTTGGCTCTCCTCAGTTAGTCGGTCAACCAAGCTTCCTTGAACAGACGATAAAGAAAGCCCTTCTATGATCATTTCAACGATGGGATGATCAGTCAATGCAGTGTGTCCGCGTTTTTGATACGGGATGCCGGAGTGGTCGAAAGCTTTTTGCAGCACTTCGGCCTGATTGTCCGTGCGATAAAGGACGGCGAAGTCGGAAAAAGAGAGCGAACGATTTTCGCCATCGCCGACTCGTTTGCTGTCGAGAGAAAATAGACTGATTCCGCCCATCATTTGTTCGATCGAATGGACGACAGACTCGGCTTCAGCCCCTTCGGCCGGGCATTGATGGATTTCGATCGCCCGATGAGCCTCAAAAACGGCTCGCAGGGTTCGATCTTTTTCCAGAGTAGCGGGAGCGATTGCCTGAATCGCTGCGTTTACGATCGTTGTCGTCGAACGATAGTTTCTGCTGAGATACACTTTTCGCGTATCGGGAAAATCGTCCGCAAAGCGCTGAAAGAAACGCACATCGGAGCCTCGAAAACCATAGATCGCCTGGTCTGGATCTCCTATGGCACAGAGGTTTCCCTCGGGAGGGCAAAGCAGTTGAAGCAATCGGTATTGTCGTTCATCAACATCCTGAAATTCATCCACGGAGATCCATCGATAACGATCGCGATAGATCTGAACCAGGTCAGGAGTTTTACTCAGCAGCGATACGGGCAATCGGATCAAATCGTCGAAATCGACGAGACCATTTTCTCGTAAGGCATTTCGATAGGTATGCAGGATATCGATCTCTTCAGATTCGAGCTTTGACTCTGCTCCGATTCGATTGAAATGAGAAAATTTTCTAAGCCAGCCTTTCGCTTTCGTTGCGGAGAGCGAAAGTTTATCCTTGAGGAACCGAAGTTGCTCTTTTTCATCGATGACTCGAAAGGGAAGCGGTAGGCCTACTCGCTCTCCATTTTCCTTAAGAATAGATAAGCCTAGGCTGTGAAACGTCATCACGGGAACCGGTTGTTCGCTGTCAGGCAAGAGCTGAACCAGGCGTTCTTGCATTTCCTTGGCGGCTCGATTGGTAAAGGTAATTGCGAGACATTGTTCGGAAGGAATGGTGTGATCTTTGATCAGATGAGCGATTCGATGAGTCAGCGTTCGCGTCTTGCCAGTGCCGGGCCCAGCTACGATAAGGAGTGGTCCTGCTATATGAGCGGCCGCTTCGCGCTGCTCAGAATCCAGATGGTCGAGAATAGAGTCAGCTCGTTTTGGCATTGTGGTCTGAGGCCGCTTTGGCCTCTTTTCCTCCGTTATGGAAGGTTTTGCGATCAGGCTTTTTTCCTGTGGTTTTGTATCGGGACTCTGTAACGAAATGTCGAAAAGAAAGCCAGAGCTCTGCTCGGCTTTTAGTTCTTCTTTCTCAAAGAGTCGAATGACGCCATACTCCCCATCATAACCGGGTTCCCGAATAACCTGTCCTTCTCGCATTCGCCGAAGAGCCTCGGCGAACAAAGCCGAGCAGGATTTCTCGACCACATCAATGGGCGCTTTGCCCAAGATGAATATTTCCGAGCCAAGAGTTCTGACAACGTTCTCATAGGTTTGCCGGATTTTCTTGCTGTTCACTCCCACTCCTTCGATTTCTGAGAGTACCTCCGGCAATGGAATGAAGCTTGAAAAAGGAGGCTCTTGGGGCGGGAGTACGGGATCATCGCGATCCGCCAGCTCAGTCACGCGATTCATCACTCCGATCGTAACGGGCTTGCCACAGGTTGGGCATCTTCCACCGCAGGCTTGGGTTTCCTTCGGGTTAAGACGAATCCCGCAGTTGCGACAGCCATCCATATGGTATTTGCCCTCCTCAGGAAAGAATTCGACAGTACCGCCGTAGCCTTCTTTGTTTTGCAAGGCCTCCATGATCGCATGGTAGTTTAGCTCACAGTGAAAGACTGAGGCTTCTCGTCCTACCTTACCGGGTGAGTGCGCATCTGAATTGGAGACCAGCGTAAAGCGATCCAGCGAGGACACTGTACGATTCATCAAAGGATCTGAAGAGAGTCCTGTTTCAATGGCAAAAATATGTGGAGATAGATCGCCATAACATTCTTCGATAGCGTCGAACCCAGATTTTGAACCGAGGGCAGAAAACCAGGGCGTCCAAACGTGGGCCGGAATCAAGCAACAGCCTTCACCACCCTGCAGGGTGATCTCAAGCAAATTACGTGAATCCAATCCCAAAATCGGCCTGCCATCTGCTTTCAGATTTCCGATTCGGGAAAGCTGATCCACGATACGATCAGCTTTATCCAAGTCAGGAGCATAGATGAGATGGTGCACCTTGCGGGTTTTATCCCCCTTCTTGTAGATAGTGGATATTTCTACCTCGAGCATGAACCGGGTTGGTGGTCCCGGAGGAAGCTCGTAGTGGCGCTCGATTTCTTTTTCCAGATCCTCGCGAAGTGCGAAAAGGCCTGGTTCGACAGGAACCAGTTTTTCCTTAATCTCAGTCATCCAGGCTGGGTGAGTGAAATCGCCCGTTCCCAGAACTTGGATTCCTTTTCTTCTTGCCCATAGCGAAAGTCGTTCGAGATCGAGATCTTTACTCGTCGCACGAGAGTATTTGGAATGAATATGAAGATCCGCGTAAAACACGAAAATGATAATCTCAAAGTCGCCAAGAGCGGCAAGGAAGTTTTGATTTCGCTTCATTCAAAGTGAAACCAATAGGCGTTCCCTTCAGACTAGGAACCAGTACAAGATGATACACTGGTGTGTGAACTTCTCGATCGAGCTAAGATATTCCTCTACTTAATGAAGTGGGGTGGCTAACCGGATTCGAACCGGCGACCCCCTGAATCACAATCAGGTGCTCTAACCAACTGAGCTATAGCCACCATACGGAAGAGGTGGGAAAAATCCTCTGGAGCTGGTAGTCTGTCAAATGGAAAATGTGCAACATTTTCGGATTGACCTGTCTGTCTCATGGAAATTGCTTAAGACAAGATTTTGAAGGTGTAGATGATGGGTTTTGAATGCGCTTGCCGAAGTAGGCGAAGTTTTGTTTTTCTTAGGATCTAGACGTAAACAGAACAATTTAACCGGATTCAGTTATGAAAATTAGTAGTACTTTAGAAAAAACGATTAACGAACAGATTAATCATGAGCTTCAATCGCATTATGATTATTTGGCAATTGCTGCCTGGTTTGAGACAACTCCATATGCTGGCTTTGCTTCATGGATGCAAAAACAGAGTGCAGAAGAGCAAGAACATGCGATGAAGTTTTTCAACTATTTGAATGACCGAGGGGGAACAGTTGTTTTGAGTGCTTTGGTTAAGCCAAAGGCTAAATATAAATCTGTCGTGGAAGCATTTAAGCATGCTTTGGCCCAGGAACAGAAAATAACCAAATTAATCCACAAGTTATATGCTCAGGCGGAAAAGGAATTGGACTATGAAACACGCCATTTCTTAAGCTGGTTCCTACAAGAGCAAGTGGAAGAGGAGAAATCGGCGCAGGATATGATAGACCGTTTGGAATTGGTCGGGGATAGCCCTCACGCGTTACTTCGTCTCGACGCGATTGCAGCTGCCCGGGAATAGCTTAGATCCGATCAATCTGATTAAGTAAGGAAACGGCAACCTTTATGGGATGCCGTTTTTTATGACTAAGATTTTGGGAAGTAGTTGTCAGCTATCTGTAAGGTTGAAACGGGTAATTAGCTCCTTGGAGAGATTTCTGTAGGCAGTTGCACCGGGGTTTAGTTTGTCATACTGGAAGATAGTCTGCCCAAAGCTGGGAGCTTCGCTGAGACGAACAGTCCGAGGAATAACGGTCTCAAAAATTTTGTCTGGAAGATGGGTTCGTACTTCTTCGACGACTTGGCGCGAAAGTTTGGTGCGAGTATCGAACATAGTCATGACGATACCTCCAATTTCGAGTCGTTCGTTGAGGTTAGCCTGATGGAGTTTTTCGACAACTCTTAGAATTTCACCTAATCCTTCAAGTGCCAAGTATTCACATTGCAGTGCGATCAATAAGTAGTGGGCAGATGCCAGACTGTTCATCGAGAGGAGCCCGAGAGCAGGAGGGCAATCGAGAATGATGGCCCGATATTTATCTGAATCGATGACAGGCTGAAGGATTTTGCGGAGTTGGAGAAGGTAATCCGGTTTTTGGGCCAGTTCGATCTCAGCTGCAGCGAGATCAACTTCCGATGGTATGAGGGACAGATTCTTGAAGGGGGTTTTTTTTATTTTATCAAAAGCGAGTCCTTCTCCCATAAGAGGTCCATAGAGGCTGCCACCTTCTTCCTTTTCCATGCCAAGCCCACTGGTTGCATTGGCTTGAGGATCTAGATCGATGAGAAGCGTCGAGATCTTTTGTTCAGCCAGAATAGCGGATAGATTGACAGCGGTGGTTGTTTTTCCGACGCCGCCTTTTTGATTGGCGATAGTAAAGACGGTAGCAGACATCTTTGATTTACTTCAGGAAATTTCTCCCAAGACAAGATTTCATTTTAGCCTTTAACAGCTCCTGAGGTGAGTCCGGAAATAAATTCCTTTTGCATCAGGAGAAAGAGAATGAGCATGGGTGCAACTGAGATAACTGTTCCTGCCATGAGCATTCCATAGTCTTCAGCATAGACTCCTTTCAGATTATTAATGGCAACAGCCAAGGGGAGTTTTTCCGGTGATTGCAGGACGATTTGGGGAGTAATAAAATTATTCCAGGAAGCCAGAAATGTAATGATTAAATAAGCGCCGATCATGGGTCGAACGATAGGTATGACCATGGTAAAAAAAATACGGATTTCTCCCGCACCATCTATACGAGCGGACTCGAGCAATTCTCCGGGTACTGCATTGAGCATGGCTTGCCGGAAAAGGAATACGCCAAAAGCTGGCGCCAAATGTGGCAAAATTAATCCGGCATAGCTGTTGAGTAAACCAAGGTTGTAGAGAAGCTGATAGCCAGGAGCTAAGAGCAAGGGGCCAGGGATAATCAGTGCGGAAAGAACCATGGTGGTAATGAAGGTTCTGGCGCCAAATTGGTATTTACTGAGTGCGTATCCTCCCATAGCGGAACAGATGGTGGCTAGGACGCTGGTAGAGGAGGCCAGGAAAATCGAATTTAGAACAGCTTGCCCAATGCCTATCTCGGTAAAGAGATTATAGAAATGCTTGAGAGTCAGTCTATCCCAGGCGATTCCCAAAAACCCGTCTCCGGTTGGCAGAAAAAGGGAGGAAAAGAAGTCTGTATTCTCTTTGAGGGATGCCGAGAACATCCAAAAGAATGGGATGAGAGTAATGACAGAAAAAATGATGAGGAAGATATAAATCAACGTAAGCCAAATACGAGCACTTGGTCGTTGGCTCATTTGAAGCTGCTTTGTGGAAGTCATTGTTCTTCTTTTCTACTGAAAGTTCGTTGAATAGTGGCGAGCCCGACCAAGATAAGGGCTAATACCCATCCGATAGCACTGGCATAGCCTAAATCTCCGATTTCGAAGCCGGTTTCGTAAAGATACATAACGATGGTTAAGCCTCGGTCCTGTGGTCCTCCCGTATTATCGAGTAGAACGTAGGGGAGTTCAAATAGTTGAAAACTGCCGATGATGGAAAGGAGACAGATGAAGCTGGCAACGGGCGCGATAGCGGGCAGTATCACATGGCGAAAACGTTGCCAGGGGCCAGCTCCATCGATGGAGGCTGCTTCGAGTTGGTCTTTGGATACATTTTGAAGAGCCGCTAAAAAGAATACCATGTAAAAGCCAGCATGCATCCAAAGGGCTGCCAGGATTAGAGCGGGCATGAGATAAGTGTCTAACCAGGGAAATTCCAAATCGAAGGCAGGAAAGATAGAGTGTAAAACAACATTTAAGAGCCCGGTGCGTTTTTCAAAGATCAGTCGAAAAATCATGCCGACGAATACCATACCGATCAGTGATGGCGCAAAAAAGACGAGCCGAAAAAGGGCTCGCCCTTTGAGACTGGGACGATTGAGCAACATGGCCAGCGCCAATGCAATGGGGAGTTGGATACAGATTGAGCCTGAAGCGAAAAAAGCAGTGTTCTTTAAAGCTTTCCAAAAACGTGGATCTGAAAGAAGAAAGCGAAAATTTTCCAATCCAACAAAGGCGCTGTATTCTGGACCGAATGTCTGTTGGACAGCTAGAACAATGGACTGAAAAAGAGGATAGGTGGTAAAAGTTAAAAAAACAAAAAGGAATGGTCCCATGAAAAACCAGGGCGCCCAGATAGGAGTTGTGCGAAAGCGTTTCATTGAGGCTTATTCAAAAACACATTTCGATACATCTGGGTCTCCACATGTTTTTGGGCTATTTGCATTTGACGTTTTGTTTCGGGCAAAAGCTCTTCAACGGTGAATTTGTTGTTTCGAATGGCATATTGCTTGATATTTCCGGCAGCATTTACCAGATGTTTGGTGGCTAAGTCGAGATAGGGAGATGAGGTGCGTGTTGGGACGTCAGGTGCCTGTTCGATTAACATTCGACCAACTGCTTGCCCTGAAAGAAAGGGTTCGGGTTGATCGAAAATGGGGTTATCCCAGAATCGTTTTACCGGAGTGATAATAGAGGCTGTTTCAAAGAGATTAACGGCTAATTCTTCGGAAAGATAGAGCTGTTTACCCAGTTTCCAGGCGATTTCGAAGTTGGGTGAGGCTTTGGGAAACCCAAGAACGCTGCCTCCGGTTACGGCTGTTCGGCGCCCTCCAGGTGTCCAAGCGGGAAGGGGCATCACTTTTAATTTTCCGGCAAGACCAGGGACGTTTTGTCTAAGTTTGCCGATAAGCCAATCCGGCATGAAAAAACCGACAATTGTGCCATCCAGCATGAGTTGGTAATCGGATGCATAATTGCTTTTCATCTCCAAACCCACGCGGTTAGGTCCTGCAATCCAGGTGATCATTGTTGCCATGGTTTTGATGTTAATAGGCGAATCGATGGTAGCATTGCCTTCTTCATCAAAAAGCTGACCGTCTGCCTGTTCCATAAGCAGCAGGAGATAACCTCCAATGGTATCCCAGACATTGATGAGATAACGGTCGGGTCTGCCATCTCCGTCATTATCTTTCATCAAGGGTTTCATAATACGAAAATAATCGTCCCAAGTTTCGATTTGGCTGACGTCGATGCCAGCATCTTCGACGATGTCTGATCGATAGGCTAATAAGACAGGATGAACATCGTGGGGAATCCCAAAAATACGACCACGATTGGTCCATGGCCCAAAGGAAGGGCCATTGATCTCATCCATCAATCCTTCTTCTTTTAGTCTGTCTGTTAAGTCGCGAAAGCCAATCGCATCGATAGGACCTGCGAAAGAATGGTGAGCAGTTCTCATAACTGTCTCGACTGCATCGGCAACCGGTGTTCCGGAGAAAAATCCTGAGAGCAAACGTCTTTCCAAAGCTCTTCCGTTCAGCAGAGAAAGTGAAAACTGTTGATCAGGATGCTCTTTGTTCCATTTCTTAATGAAGGGCTTGTAAGCGGGAAGATGATTTCTGGAAAAGGTCCACATCTCCAAGTCTTCTAGTTCGGTCATTTTTTTGAAGCTCAGAACAGATCCAGAAAAAATGGCCAGAAAAAGGATGACAGCGAGTCCGGGGGGGATTCTTTCAAAAAGGGTGCGAAAAAAATGCATCAGTTAATTCGAAGAGGAAAATGCAGATACTCTTATTGAGCAAATGGATTTAGAAGGGCGCAAGCATGGAATAAAAACTGTTTTAAAAAACGAGTGTTCACATTAATAATGAGTCATTAGGAGGAAAAAATGTCTTATTTTTGATGGAGAAGGTAAAATATACCATCGAAGTGAGAAACCTCTTGAATCTATGAAGAATTTGTCCTTGCTTACTCGACTCTTTACAGAAGCTATGCTGTCTAGGCTTGTTTTTTGAAGGCGCGGTAGCCAAGTGGTAAGGCCGAGGTCTGCAAAACCTCTATCGCCGGTTCGATTCCGGCCCGCGCCTCCAATTCATCAGAGGCTCCTATTTTGTAAAAAAGGTGAAACCATCGAAACCAAGTCGGCGTCTTGCTTTTTATAAAGAGAAGTTTAGCTTATTTAGATAGACTCCCCTGGAACTTTTTCGGATACATAAGGTTTAATTGAGTAATATGTTTTTTTATCGAACCACTTTCCTTACTGCATTGGCAGTTTTCTTGTCATCTACGGTATTTGGTCAAGGCACTGAATTACCGATTGTTACCAATTCGATTTCGGATGTCAGTGTGCAGGCGACAGCGAACAACATGACGATTGATCTCTCACAGCATTTTGGGGTCAATGGTGTGACGGGGCAGGTGGTTCAATATGAAACCAGTCTTGGATCTTTCAATATTGAAATGCTGGCTGATGATGCGCCTGCAAATGTGGCGAATTTTCTCTCTTACGTGGATCTGAATGCTTATGATGATTCGATCTTTCACCGGTTGATCGCTGATCCGGTAGATTTTATTATTCAAGGGGGGGGTTATTATGTGAATGGAGATACTGTTCCGATTGCCTCTCCGGTTGTGAATGAGTTTAAGCTCTCAAATACAAGAGGAACGTTGGCGATGGCAAAATTGCCTGGTCTTCCAGATAGTGCCACAAGCCAATGGTTTATTAATCTCGCAAATAATGGTCAAAGTCCCGCGAACCTGGATACACAAAGTGGAGGCTTTACTGTATTTGCAAAGGTTATTGGGTCAGGAATGGATGTTGTGGATCTTTTGGCAGATGTTCCCGTTTTTGATGGAGGGACTACTCCTACGGATGATTTTTCAAACATTCCATTGATTAATTATTCGATTGCGGACGGTGACCCTACGGAGGAAAATTTTTTAAAGGTTCTAAGCGTCAAAAGGATCCCGATTCACCCTTCTTCTGTGATACCGGGTGTTTTGACATTTTCAGCAGGTGTGAATAACTCCATTGTTTCTACGGAGATCGACGGAAGCGATTTGTATCTGGACTTTGATCCCAATCAAACAGGTTCAGCTATTGTGACTGTCACAGCTACGGACACAAACGGCAATACAACTTCAACGAATATAAATGTTCAAACCCTGACAAGCGCACCGGTTTTTACAGGTCAGCCGCTTGGGAGAGTTGTAAAAGCAGGGGCATCGGTAACTTTGCAAGCTACTGCTGCGGGGACTGGAGCTATCAGTTATCAATGGAAAAAAGATGGCGTGGATCTTGTTGGGGGAACAAGTAGCACATTGCCTTTGACCAATTTTCAAGCTACTGATGCCGGTAGCTATACTGTTGTTGCGACAAATGCAGAGGGAAGTGCTACAAGCACAGCCGCTGTGTTGTCTCTTGTTACCGGGGAATCCAGGATAGCGGCCATTTCAACCCGAGGCGCAATCGGAACGGGAGCAGATATTTTAATTGCGGGTGTGGTTCTCTCATCTGGAAATCCACAAGATATGTTGTTTACCGGAGTCGGGCCCTCCATGGATGGTATCGTTAGTGGTTTTCTTGATGATAGTCAGATCACCGTTTTTCAGGGACCAAACCCGATTCATACCAATAATAATTGGGGTCAGGCAGGCAATGCAGGGATTATTCCCGCAACTGCGGCCAGTATAGGGGCGGCTTCAATTGATTACGTCAACCAAACGAAAGATGCTGTTGTCCTGAATGCCTTTTCCAGTGGCGTTTATACAGCACATGTCAGTGGGATTGGTTCTAAAACGGGAATTGGCCTGGCGGAAGTTTTTGAGGCAGGTGTATCACCTGGACCAGGGGATGTATCCATTCTGGGTATTTCAACTCGGGGTGCCGTTGGCGCAGGTGATAGTGTTCTGATAGGTGGTCTTGTTATTACCGGAACTGCACCTATTAATTTAGTGATAGGTGGTGGCGGACCGGAATTAGCTAATAGGGGAGTGGATAATGCAGACATACTGGCAAATCCACAATTGACTCTTTATCAAGCAGGCAACCCCACACCCATGACTTCAAATGATGATTGGGGAGATAATCCGACAGCTCCTTCAATTGCATCGGCCTTTACGGAAATTGGGGCAACCCCTTATGCGAATGGAAGTAAGGATGCTGCTATATTTGTGACATTAAATCCGGGCATCTATACAGTTCACATCAGTGGAGTTGATGGACTCACGGGAGTCGCTATCGTTGAGATATTCATTGTTCCCTGAGTTCTTTCTCTTCCTGAGCATCGATTTATTGACAGAGGCATGGTTATCGATGCCTCTGTTTTTTTGTGATAGACTTCAAATGAACCTCAGGGAAAAGTTATACCTTTTTCTTCTTAGCTTTTTTTTCTTTGGCAGTTTTTTTCAAGGGCAGAGGAATCTGGATGTCTACATCTGAGGCAGAATCAGATGGTACCTTACGGCCTCCGTTTCGTTTAAAGAGAGCTAACATTGGCAGGTTTCCTTTGCGAACTCTTCCCCATAGATAGTCGAGTTTTCGTTTGTAGGCGATTGCTGACATCTCTTCAAAGAGAACGGAGGCCATACCAGTGCGACGTTTAGACTCTCGAACTACGAAAGCGACTTCAGCGCTTTTTTCTTCTTTGTCGAGATAGTACCTCCCGACTGCCTGAATGGTTTCCCTAGGTCCCTGAACTTCAAATATTCCAAGAGCCAGATCTTTGCTTTGGTCAATGTTGACCAGATCATAGGCGCGTTGTCGTGTCATATGGTCGACTGAGTATCCGTAACGCATCTGTATCGTTTCCTGCGAGTGAGAATAGAAAAACTCTTGCAGGCGGCGTTCATCAGATGGATGGATGGGACGCAATTGATAACGTATCCCTTTTAAGGTAATCGATTTGACCTCAAGCTCTCCGATTTCATCGACGCGACGAGGCCAGGCGAGTTGGTAGGAAGGAACCCATTTATGCTCGTAAGCAGCTCGTAAGAGTTGATCCCTGAATTTTGGGTGAGCGATTTGGATAAGCTCGAGAGTGCGTTCGCGTATGCTTCTACCTCTAAGAGTTGCTATACCGTATTCTGTGATGACATAGTGAACGTCCCCTCTGGAGGTGACAACACCTGATCCTTCTGTTAAATGAGGGACGATACGAGAGATGGTTCCGTTGTCTCTGGTTGAAGGCATCGCAATGATCGGTTTGCCTCCAGGGCTCATGGCAGCACCTCTAATAAAGTCGACTTGCCCTCCGATCCCTCCATCGAAACGGTAGCCGAGGGAATCAGCAACAACTTGTCCTGAAAGATCGACTTCAATTGCTCGATTAACAGCTATCATTTTGTGATTCTGGGCGATTGTTATCGGACTGTTTACATACTCAGTTGGATGAAATAAAACGTGTGGGTTTTCGTGGACAAAATTATAGAGTTTTCTCGAGCCCAGGCAGGAAGTTGTGATTGTTTTTCCTGCATGAATGGTTTTACGACTATTATCGATAATGCCATCTTGGATACATTGCATAATACTATCATCGATGATAGCAGAATGAATACCTAGATGCCGGTGATTTGTCAGAGCTCTGAGAATAGCACTGGGGATTTGACCGGTTTCCAGCTGCAGAGTACTTTCGTCTTCAATCAATTCAGCGACATAACTTCCTATGCGATCATTTTCAGAGGTTCTTTCTGTAGAGAATTTTTCCGGGATTGGTTCGTCAGCTACAAAAAAGGCGTTGATTTTGTCTTTGTGGATAAAACTTTGACCTAGTGTTCTTGGAAGTGAAGGATTGATTTGTACGATAACGGTTTCGGCCGCTTGACAGGCAGCTGAGACCACATCGACGTTGGTTCCAAATGAGCAAAAACCAATTTCGTCGAGTGGCGTTGTCATCACCAAAGTAACATCAATCGGGAGAATTCTATCCGAGAAAAATTTTGGAATTTCAGAAGAAAAACTGGGAGTATAGTCGGCCAGACCATCGTTAACAGCTTCCCCAACACCAGGCCCGGTGAAGAAAGAATTTATGGTAAAGGTATTACCGAATTCGGGGGCTATCCATTGGGGATCACCTTCTGTCCGGATATGCACTAACTGAATGTCTTTGAGGTACCGAGAATTCTCAAGCATTTGAGAAATCAGTGCGTGAGGACAGGCTGCCCCGGAACCTATAAAGACCCGGCTGCCCGGGGGGATTAGTTTTTGCCAATCATTAGGTTGTAACTCTTTCATGTGCGAACAAGGATGCACTGAGCCGACATTCACAAACGGATTTTATCAATTGCAAGAGAGTGCTTCCATCTTTGATATGTCTAAAGTCAGATACACTGAATGTTATTTTTTCCCTTTTCCGATTTTGCTGCGGTACTGAGACGGTGATTGTCCGGTTATTTTTTTAAAAACTCTGTTGAATTGGGATAAAGATTGAAAACCCACTTCAAAGGCGACTTCGCTGATGCGTATATGTGGATTGAGCAAAAGGTTCTTTGCTTTTTCGATACGAACCCGGCCTAAATAATCGGTAAAGGTCAAGCCGGTTGCCTTTTTAAACATCTTGCAGAAATAAAAGGTGCTAGTGTTCACAGCACGAGCAACTGTATCTAATGAAAGTTCTTCTGCTTGGTTTTTATCAATAAATTCTTTGGCGCGTGAGATAATAGGCGCCTCGGTATTTTCTTCGTGAACAAGGATCTGATTAGAAACGATACTCAAGTGTTCAGCGAAGACTTTGAGTAAGCGAACTGTTGAATCAAATTGTTCGCGATCCAATACTTTCCCAGTAAAATAAGCTTCTTCGTATTGTTTTAAGTCAACATCGATACCCCATTGTATTAATTGTTTTGCGACGCGATTAAAGCTTTCCTTGCTGGGTTTTCCCACGAAGACTTGTCCTGTTTTTAAAAACCCAAGTAATTGGGATCCCATTTTAACGGGAACAGCGGCATCGCAAAGTCCTGCAAAACAAGAGAGGGTTATGGGCTCCTGGTCACTTTCGTCTGATAAGCGTTTTTGCAGTTCGAGACAAGAGGCGCAGGTTTTGCTGCTTTTGGCCATTAAGGCACAAAACGGATTTTCTTTTTCCTCTTGATGAAAGGGCAATCCCCAGGATTCGACCGGAGTAAGGGCAAGAGGCATGCCAGTCCCACCGCGAAAGGCTTTTTCGTAATCTTTGAAAACCTTAGAGCGAGCCAGTTTTTCTATCAGGACTTTATTAGAGTTTTGCAAGAGGCACAAGAATTGCGGAATTTTTGTTAAACCGCAAGAGAGATCGACCAAAATCGATAATTAAAGAGAATGTTGAAACTTCTTAGAATAAGCACTCATTTCACGATCAATAAGATGCTTAATTGTTTGCTCGATTGATTGAGTCAGTTTCATTCTTTCTTGCTCCGGAAACATCTTCAGGAAGGAAGGGTTTTGGGTGATGAAAGTAAGAAGGACTTCTCTGCCGGATAGGAATAGCTCCATATATTGATCAGCGCTAGGAGGATGATCTGTTTGGATTTGATCTAGAAATGAATTGTGTGGATTCGGGGTTAATTCGGAATCGGGCTTTTTAAGAAGGTAGATGATTTCATCAAAGGTCCCAAAAATTAGGGTAAAGGGAAATTCCCCGTGAATAGGTAATTGGAAATCAATATTTTCCTTCAAGGTCGCCTTCCACAATGTAACGAGGCGAAATTTCCGCTTTTGCAGGAATCGGAGCATCTGCCTTCTCATGCCGTCAAATTATGCCGAGGCGTCGGAAAACCTTCTATGCAGAAATTGCTGATCGTTATGCGCTAATTGACGGAATTGTAAAGGAAATGGCTTCCCTTATCAAATTGTTACCTTATGCTTAGGAAGTTCAATGATTTCTAAATCCAAGTCCGGTGTTTTCGACTGGAAGGATGAAAAAAAGAGAAATGATGAAGAGCCCAAAGGCAATGCCTCCAATAAGCTTCCACTTTTTTTTGGTGGCGGCGATTTTGACCATCCACTGCCAGTTTAGAGCAAGATGGAGTATCGAAAAAGCAATGACTAGATAGGCAATCCAGAGATGAATGTCTCCCCACTCATGTCGGTTTAATCCGCAAAATGTCAGTCCACGTCCTCCTCTGCTGCTTGGGGGAAGTCGGAAGTGGAGGAGTAATCCTGTTCCGGCTAAAGCACAAGAAGAGAGGTAAAGTGCTAAATTGGAAAAACGTAAGAGAGTTGTTTTCAATGTCATTGGATAAATAGATAATGATTTAGTGAGGCCGTTTTTTATGGATGAGATAGTAGAGCAGAGGCACAACTAAGGGGCTGATGGCAAGAGAGGCGATGGCTCCAAATAAGAGGGAGATAGCGAGCCCTTGGAAGATTGGATCTGCAAGGATGACAAGGGCTCCAATGGCAACCGCGAGGGCTGTCAGCATCATTGGACGAAATCGAACAGCTCCCGATTCGATAACCGCTTCTTTTAGTGGTAATCCTTGGCTGAGACGAAGTTCAATGAAATCAACTAAAATGATGGAGTTACGGACGACGATACCGGCACCTGCCATGAATCCTATCATAGAGGTGGCAGTGAAAAAGGCTCCCATTGCCCAGTGAGCCGGTAGTACCCCAATGAGTGAAAATGGTATGACTGTCATGACAATAAGAGGGGTGATGTAATTTTTAAACCAACCGACCATCAACATGTAGATTAGGATGAGGATTGCTAGAAAAGAAAGCCCAAGATCACGGAAGACTTCAATCGTTACCTGCCATTCTCCATCCCATTTGATGGATGGTTGATGAGTGTCGAAAGGTAAAGTCGAATTAAAAATAGCAATACGTGATTCTGTTCCCCCGAAATCTTGACCTTTAAGCTGCTTTAATTTTTTGTTCATGGCCAAAATAGCATAAACGGGGCTTTCGATCACTCCGGCGACATCTGCCGTTACATAGGTGACGGGTTTTAGATTCTTGTGGTAAATACTTCTCTCACTTTGGCTACGCTCGATTGTGACGATTTCTCTTAAGGGAATGAGTTGGGCGCTTGGGTTTGTTTCAGAACGAACTTGGAGAGCGAGTAAATCATCCGGTCTGGCTCGGAGGTTTCGAGGAAGTTCAAGTATAATATTTACGTCTTCTCGTTCAGAGGGAAGGTGCATGAGATCGATGGACGCTCCTGTCACAGCCATTTGAATAGTTCGAGCCACTGTCGCTTCGCTGATCCCATGTAGAGCTGCCTTTTCTTTGTCGACATGAAAGATTATTTTAGGTTGTTGCTCCTCTATATAAGAATCGATGTCTACTATGCCAGGGATGGAGTGAAATATTTTTTTAACTTCATGGGCGAGTGAGAGTCTTGAGGTTTCGTCTGGACCGTAAATTTCGGCCACCAGAGTTTGCAGAACGGGTGGTCCTGGAGGCACTTCAGCGACTGCAATAGTTCCTCCATAGCGGGAAGCAATTTCGGCCAATCTGGGACGAACTCTTTTGGCGATTTCATGACTTTGTGCCTCACGGTCATGCTTGGGGAGAAGGTTGACCTGAATATCTGCCATGTTCGCGCCTCTGCGCAGAAAGTAATGCCGAACCAAGCCATTGAAATTAAAGGGTGATGAAGTTCCGATGTAGCTTTGGTAGTCACGAACTTCGGGTTCCAGATAGATAGACTTGGCCAATTCGCGGGTGACACGCGCGGTCTCCTCGAGGGTAGAGCCTTCCGGCATATTCAAGATGATTTGAAACTCCGATTTATTGTCAAAGGGAAGCATTTTCACCTTAACGGCCTTGAGTCCTACCAAAGATACTGAGCCGAAAAGGATCAAAACAATGACTGCTAAAAAACCCCAACGAAGAATGTGATTACGCAAAAGGGGATCCATCACACGGAAGTAAAGCCGTGTAAAAAGATTGGATGGTGGGGAGTCTTCCAGTGGTGCTTCTGTTTCTTTTCCATGATTGTGGCGTTTCAGAATACGAAGAGCGGCCCAGGGAGTGACTGAAAATGCGATGAGGAGGGAAAAGAGCATGGCTGCACTGGAGCCGATTGGAATGGGGCGCATATAGGGCCCCATCATTCCACTTACGAATGCCATGGGAAGAACGGCTGCGATTACCGCCCAAGTGGCGAGAATCGTTGGGTTTCCGACTTCGTCAACTGCGCGGATAGCAATATCTCTAAATGATTCGCTCTGACTTTTAGACATCTTCAAATGACGAACGATGTTTTCCACGACAACAATAGCGTCGTCGACAAGAATACCGATGGAGAAAATAAGCGCGAAGAGGGTAATGCGATTGAGGGTGTAGCCATACAGATAAAAAATAAAAAGAGTGAGGGCTAAAGTTGTCGGTATGGCGAAGAGAACGACGAAAGATTCTCTCCATCCCAGAAAAAGTAGGATAAGTATTGATACTCCGAATACGGCAATCCCCATGTGTAAAAGGAGTTCGTTGGATTTTTCACTGGAAGTCTGACCGTAGTCCCTCGTTGTGGTAATGGTCACATTGTTGGGAATGAGTACGCCTTTCAAGTCTTCTGTCTTTGCCAGAACTTGCTCGACCACTGCGATAGCATTTGCTCCGGGTCTTTTGGCGATGCTGAGAGTGACAGCCGCTTCTTCCCCGGTCCCTTCTTTGCGACTTCCAAAGAATACATATTGAGAGGGCTCTTCGGCTCCATCGATCAAGGTAGAAACTTCGCGTAAATAGATGGGTTTCTGTTCAAAAGTTCCAACAACAATGTTACCGATTTCATCGATATTTTGCAGAAAATTACCTGTTTGCAGGATGATTTCCTGATTGAGAAAGGATTGGCTTCCGCTATGAACTTGGGAGTTACTTTGCTTTAGAATATGGGCGATTGAAGCTGGCGTTAAATTCCTCGATGCGAGCAGTAGAGGGTCCAATAAAACACGCATCTGGCGGCGATTACCTCCTATCAATGTTGTTTCAGCAACATCAGGTATTGTTTTGATATTGTCGTCGAGTTGAGCGGCTAGCCGTCGCAGTTGAAAATGATCAATGGTTTTACTGTGTAGGGTAAGGGCAAGAATGGGCACATCGTCGATTGTCCGTGGCTTAATAAGCGGAAAACTCACTCCGTGGGGAATGCGATCAAAGTTTGTTTGCAGTTTTTGATTGAGCTTAACGAGGCTGTTTTCGAGATCCTCTCCGACCTTAAAGCGAACGATTGTTAAGTTGCTGCCTGGGTTAACAATGGAATAGATGTATTCGACTCCCGGGATTTCCCAGAGAAGTTTTTCCATTGGTCTGGTGACTCTGTTTTCGACTTCTGCAGTGGTTGCTCCGGGCATGGCAACCATAACATCAACCATAGGCACTTTGATCTGTGGTTCTTCTTCGCGGGGAAGAAGGATCACTGCCAATATTCCAAGAAGAATCGATGAAATAATGATGATCGGTGTCAATCTTGAGTCGATGAAGAGACGGGCCATACGGCCCGAAAACCCAAGAGAAGGAATAGGGTTTTTAGATTGGCTCATGGAGTTATTTCGATAGATTGTCCGTCTCGAAGATTTGCTATTTCACTGATGATCACTTTTTCTCCCGGGTTTAAACCTGAGAGGACTTCTATTTTGTCGCCGAAGGTAGCTCCTGTTTTGACGATGCGAAGGGATACCTTATCGTTTAAGGCAACGAAGACTCTTTCAATTTGTCCGAGGCGAGTAATACTTTGTTGGGGAATCAAAAGGGTTTTGATTTGTTTGCTCTTGATCAGGACCCGAACAAATTGACCGGAACGCATCCCAGCATTTTCAGGGAGGGCAATCTTTGTGAGAAAGGTGCGGGAGACAGGATCTAGGGAAGGCGCGATTTCCACGATAGATCCTGTGATCGATTGGCTGTCGGCTGAAGACTGAACTTCCATGGATTCGCCAATTTTTATGAAATCAATTAAACTTTCAGGGATGTCTGATTCAACTCTTAAGCGAGTAAAGTTTTCGATTTCCAACAGGGGGGGTCCGGGAGCGGCAAGATCTCCGACATGGACTTTCTTTTGAGTAATGACACCCTCAAAGGGAGCATGGATTTTTGTGTAACTCAGCATGACCTCTGCTTCTTCAGCGGCTGCTTGAACAATGCGCAGACGTTTCTCGAGGGCTTTGACGGTTTCAGTGGTACTCGCTTCTTGTTCCAGTAGGCTTTGCTCTCTCTGGAGATCACGAGCTACTTGTTCCAGTTGTACTTGTGCTTGCAGAACTTTGGCTGAGATTTCATCGGCGCTTGTTTTGAGGAGTAAATCTCCTTTTTGAACTTTTTGTCCGAGAGTAACCGGTAGCTGTTCAATGGTGCCAACGATTTTGGAAGAAAGTGTTGCCTGTTCGATGGGTCGGACGGTGCCTGGAATTTGTTCCCTTAGCTGAATTGTCTGAAATTCGGTTTCGATGGTTTTGACAGACAATGGCAAGGCTGAACTGGCATCAGAATGATCCTGAGATTTATTCTGATGACAGCCAGTCAACAAAAGAAGAGGGCCGAATAAAAAAATTAAAGAATGGTTTTTCATGGTATCTCTATAGAGGAAAGGGGGGAGTACCCGAGGGCTCGGTTTAGATCTGCCAGAGCGATTTGTTCATCTGCCAGAGCAATTGCTCTCCGCATATTTGTTTCAATCAGGCGAGTCTCGATATTAATAAGATCGGAGGATAAAATGACGCCTTGTTCAAAACGGGCACGGCTTAGTTGAGCGCTTTCTTCAGCTTGTTCATTACTTTTTATGGTGACATTGATTCGTTGCTTGGCTCGTTCATACGTGAGCTTAGCCTGTTCAATATCCAGTGCTATATTGAGTTGAAGCTTCCTCAGTTCTTCTTGGGCGATGAGTAGATCCGTCTGTGCTTTTAACACCTGACTGGTAATCCGGTGTCCATCAAAGAGGTTGAGATCGACGGAGATTCCGGCAATCCAGTTGTTACCATTGCCGGGGCGCTTCCATCCTTCATCATGTTGATAGGAACCGAAAGCGTTTATAGAAGGAAGGCGACTTCCTTTGACGGCTCGAAGAGCGGCTTTTGCTGCTGATACGCGAGCTTCCATGGCCGCTATTTCCGATCGATGGGAAATTTCGGATATAAACGGAGTTGGGGGTTCCCTGAGTGTCGTTTGGTGAAGGGAAAAATTGACAAGTTGATTCGCT
>JANQKU010000242.1 GCA_028280955.1 Opitutaceae bacterium | reverse complement strand
TTCGAGCCACTTTTTCCAATCTTCATGGGCCCATTGACCCTCGTGATTGTAGTCGGTCCTTTCGTATCCGAGGTAGTTTAGCAGTGGACCGTAAAATTCTGATGAATGCTTCAAATCGGACACGTTGATATTCATATGATGGAGCAATCCTCGGTGTGGATTCTTTTTATCTGCTGATCCATGGGTTGTCGGGGTGTTTTTTTCCATGTCGTCAGCTTGGAGAAAGAAGTGGGGATAGCAAGATTTAGTAGTGAATATTTGTTCACTATTAAGAAAGACCCCCATCGTCTTTCTCTTTTACAATATTACTTTGATGATAAAGAGCTGCTGCACGGGTTAATGATACGGAGTTTGCTCATGAGCCAGATGATGGGGTAGGCGAGGTCGAGCTCGTACCAGTGTGTGGCAAAGTTCAGACGATGAGGGTATCTGTGGTGATTGTTTTGAAAAGTTTCGCCGACGAAAAAAAGATCCCAGATGAAAGTATTACGGGATTCGTCGTTCGTTGCGTAGTTGCGGTAGCCATACTTGTGACCACACCAGTTGACGAAGGCCCCGTGGATGGGCCCCATCAGAAAATGAATGGGTAGGAGCAGGTAAGCCCATGGTGTAGGGGCAAAGACCCAATAGATGGAAATATAGATCCCGCAGAAGGCTAGACGGACGAGGTGATTGTTTCCCAGGCTATCGAGGCGGTTCCAGGTAGGAAGGCCTTGGATGTAAGGGGAGCTGGATATGCGTTTACCGTCCTTAAACTCCATGTAGATTCGACCGGTATTAATCATCATGGAGAGAACATCCTGGAAAAAATGCGGTGAATGAGGGTCGTCTTCGGTGTCACTGTGTTTGTGATGTTCCAGATGCAGTTGAGCATAGGATTTGGGATGGAGGAAGGAAGATCCCTGAGTGACGAAAGTAAAGAGATAAAAAAAGCGTTCCCAAAAGGGGTTCATGATGAACATGCGATGCGCCATGTAGCGATGAAGGAAGAAACTTTGGGCAAAGACACTGGCGTACCAGTGGACGATGAGAAAAATGATGATGATCAGCATGGGTGGACCCTTTCAAAAGTATTTTCTGCGACTGTCATTTGGACGCTTCTTAAGATGCCTATGTTTTGATTTGAGTTTGTTTGCTTAAAAGGTAGTGAGATACACCCCACTCGGAACCTTTTTTGTATCCAAAAAGTTCAGCGCAGGCTAAAAAGAACAGTCTCCAGCGCCACATCCAGCGTTTCGCCTCTTTGAGACCATAGGTGGCTTGGAAGAGAGTGTGTATTTCGTTTTGATTTTGATTCAGGTGAGTGAGCCAGGCTTCTGCAGTTTTTTGGTAGTGAGTTCCGTCGAGATTCCAGGATTTATTTAGCTTGAGATGCTGGTCAAAGCTGGGAAGGAGCGCATGGGAAGGCATAATTCCACCGGTAAAAAAATACTTGGCCATCCATTCGTTTGGGTTATCCGCGTCGTAAGCGTAAGCGTACTCGTGATGGGAAAAGACATGGACAAACATAAGAGAGTTTGAGTACATCCAGGAGGCAATGCGTTCGAAGAGAGTTTTGTAGTTGCGAACATGTTCCAGCATTTCAACAGACACAATGCGATCAAATTGAGCTTCGGGATTGAATTCATTGATATCGCAGGTAACAACCTCGAGGTTGGTTATCTTTCTCTTAGTTGCTTGTTCTCTGATAAAGGCAGCTTGAGTTTGAGAATTGGATACAGCGAGAAAAGCAGATTTTGGGTAGCGCGGAGCTGCCCAGAGAGAAAAAGACCCCCAGCCACAACCGAGATCGAGAACAGTTTGTCCGTTGGCGAGTTGAACCCGATCTTCGATGAGTTTAAGCGCTTCGTCTTCAGCTTGAGCCAAGGAGGTGCAACCTTCAGGCCAATAGGCAGAGCTGTATTTTAAGTGAGGTCCCAGCACTAATTGGTAGAAAGAGGTGGGCACTTCGTAATGTTGTTGGTTGGCTTTGTCGGTGTCCTGAGCAATAGAGCTAGAGGATAATTTTTGGATAAAACGTTGGCGGCTTTCGGGTGTTTTGGCCTTTTCAATGGAGAGTTTCCGGCCGACACGTTGACGAATAGCCAGGCGGAGCAACCAGTAGGGGATGAGTCCTTTTTCAGCGAATGTAAGTGGGTTCATGACTGGAAATGGGTTTATGGGTTAAGTTCTCTTTCGGAACCAGGGAAAGAAGGCATTGGTTTCGTTTTGGTAGGCTCGGTAGTCATCCCCGCGTTTGAGAAGGGCTTGTTCTTCTGTGGGGGGGATACCGGTCACTTTGAGCATGAGGTAAAGCAGAGCTAATGGGCTGAGGAGAGCGAGTGGCCAAGCGGCAGATCCGAGAGCGAGAAGGGGAAAGCTCCACCAGTAAAGCCATTCGAAAAAGTAATTGGGGTGGCGTGAGTAACGCCAGAGTCCGTCACGGCAGGTTTTTCTGGTATTCTCAGGTTGTAAGCGAAAGCGCTGTAGCTGATTGTCGGCAATGCCTTCACCCATGATAGCAATCAGAGCGATACCGATACCGATGTAGTCAGTGAGGGATCCAAAAGGAGTTGGATTAAAAATGGCTACGAGAATGGCGATACTGAGGAAGCTGTCTGCCACAGCCTGCATCTGGAAGAAAAAGAACAGCTTGCGTTTTAGATTTTCTTTCCACTTTTGTTTCAGGCTTTGGTAGCGGCCATCCTCTTCTTCGCTGGCTACGCGAAGCCACAAATGGGTACCTAGCCGTAGTGACCAGAAGAGGACAAGGCTTAGGATGATCGCTTGTCGCAGATTAAAATCAATATCGCTGGCTAAGGTATAAAAAAGGGCAAGAAGGCCGAGGGCATAGGTCCAGACAACATCAACGATTCCGGCGTTTCCTCTAGTCCAGGCGAACTGGAAGGTGATAGCCATGATTAAAGCGATGACGAGCCAGCCAATAATAAAAAGTTGCAGAGGATTCATGAGGCGTTTTGGTTGGTCAGTTCTCTGTAAGAGAGAGTCTCGGTGGGTCTTTCCATTTCATAACGATAGGCTGTTTCATCGGCACGTCCGAAAATGAGTTGGTGAACATTGACGTGGCGTTGGATGAAACCGGCTTCACAGTAGGCAAAGTAGTATTCCCATTTGCGGCGAAAAGTTTCGTCGAATCCTTGAGCCTGGATGTCAGACCATCGTTTCAGGAAATGTTTTCTCCATGTGCGAAGGGTTCGCGCATAATGCAGGCCGAAACTCTCCATATGATAGGTTTCGAGATTTCCATAAACTTCCGCTTTTTCCAGCAGGGCGTGGGTTGAGGGAAGATGGGAACCGGGAAAGATATGTTTTTGTATCCAGTCGACCCGTTTACGATAGCCTTGGTACAAGGGATTAGGGCAGGTAATAACTTGCACGCCCGCTAATCCACTGGGATTGAGAAGGGCCTCGATCTGCTTAAAATATTCCCCGAGAAATTCATGGCCTACGGCTTCGAGCATTTCGATGGAAACGATGCGATCATAGGTGCCTTCCAGCTTGCGATAATCCGTCATAGTAACATGGATATGGTTTTTTAACCCTGCTGCCGCGACGCGTTGTTTGGTTTCCTGATACTGCTCTTGCGAAATGGTTGTAGCTGTAACGATACAACCATAGTGCTTAGCCGCATGAAGAGCGAATCCTCCCCAGCCACAGCCTATCTCGAGGACACGATGGGTGGAGTTAAGATTGAGCTTGCGGCATAAACGGTCGTATTTTTCAGCTTGCGCTTCTTCCAGAGAGTCATCGGGATGACGGAAGTAAGCGGAGGAGTAGGTCATGCTGTTATCGAGGAAGGTTTTGTAGAATGTATTACCGAGATCGTAATGGACATGGATATTCTCGCGACTTTGTTCGATCGTATTGCGGTTTCGGTAGTGCAACAGTGTGTTGAGAAGAGTGTTTGTTTTCCTGGCTATTGAGGTGAAGTGAGAATTGGTTTTTGGGGTGATGAATGGGCTGTTAACAAGTAGCCATTGCAAAACTCTGGTCAGATCGTTTGATGACCAGTATCCGAGTTGGTAGGCTTCGCCTAGTCCGATGCCTCCTTTATGAGCCAATTCACGAAAGAATGTTTCATCATGGATGGAGAGATTAAGGTTACTTTTTGCTTTGAGGTCACCGCAGTGGACAACGGTGTTGTCAGGGAGATAAAGGGATAACACTCCGTTTTTTGCTCTCCGAAAACTTTTAAGAATGAGGTTTTTGTACAAGGATTTCATGGGACTAGTGGATCGAACGTTTTTTACGAACCAGATAAGGGCGGGTATCCGTTTGTAGATGGGGATTGTCCGCTTTGCGGCGAAAGGGAATTTTTTTCAGATAAAGGAGCAAAGCCTGCCAGTGAATTGCTGATACGATTGTGAGGGTAAGCAGGGGAAAGCGAAGGGTGTAAAGAGCCAGTCTGAGATCTGAGAGAGATGAGCGATGTCCTGACAAGACACTGCGGAAGTAAGTTTCTCCGTTTTGTGATTGGTTGATGGAGAGGCGTAGGTGATTGGTTGGTGGAGTGAGTCGAAAGTGAAAAGTTGTATCCAGATCACTAAAGGGGGATACGTAAAATTGTTTGGCGAGACTGGCTTTGCTGGAGCCATTTGCCTCTGCGGGCAAAAGATACATTTTCTGTTCGTTGAAAGTGTTGCCGACTTCGGCGATGCTACACAGTGGACAGCCTTTGGAATCGGATACGAAATAAAAGGAAACAGGATTGAATACGTGCCCCCAGGTTCTGAGGTGGGTGAGCAGATGGATTTTACCTATGGGAGTATTCAAGCCCTGTTCCTTAATAAAAGTTTTGATACTTTCGCGAATAGGTAAACTTCCGCGATGATAGTGATCTTCGTCACGAAATTCATAAGGCGCGAAGCGATTATGTGTGATGAGATGGTAGGTTTTGTCTATCTGATCCAATTCGTCGAGGTCGAGATAGAACATAAAGACTTTGTATTTAAAGGCGTGCTTTTTGGGTGAGGTCCGGCGATGAGCGACGATGCAGTTATAGAGGCATGAGTTCATGAAAGACTCCTTTCTCTTTGCGTAGGTTTTGGACCACGTTTAGCGCGGACCATAAAGCATCTTCGTGAAATCCATTGCGGAAGTAGCTCCCGCAAAATTGGATGCGGCTGTTTCTATTCAGTTTACCTAAGTGGGGTTGGGCTCGTATAGCACTTTCGTCAAAAAGCGGATGCTGATAAATGGTCTGCCAATAGATTTTTTCCGCATTGATCGATCCGGGATAGTCGATGCTGACGAAGCAATTTTCTGGTGTAGCGAGTTTTTGGAGTCGATTCATCCAGTAGTGGGTGGAGGAATGAAAAGAATCATTTTTGTCTGTTTGTTGGAGCACGTTCCATGAAGCCCAGGCTTTTTTTGATTGGGGCATTACAGACGAATCGGAGTGAAGGACGGCTTTGTTGAAGTTATATTTGAAAGAGGAAAGTATGCTGTGCTGAAAGCTGGTTGGCCCATCCAGTAAAGAGAGAGCCTGATCAGCGTGAGTGGCTATGATAACGTAGTCATAAACTTGTTTGCTTCCATCGTTATCATAGAAGTAGGCGTGGTTGTTGTCCTGTCCTACGGCTTGTACCGTCTGTTCGACTTGGGGATGGTTAGGCAATTTGGCCAGGAGCTTTTGCTTGTATTGTTCGCTGCCGTTCTCAACGGTTTTCCACTGTAATTGGATACCTATTCCCAGCATGCGATGATTGTGCATGAAGCGAAGCAGAGACAGGGCGGGGGCATTCAGGATTTTTTCGCTTGGTGTGGACCAGATGGCGCCTGTCATGGGGAGGACAAAATCTCTCATAACCATAGGGCTAAGATTATACTGATGAGCGAAATCCGCAATAGTGACACTGGGGTTTTCTTTTTGCGTGATCAGTTTTTCGGCCGCTTCGAAAAACCTGAGGATGTCGCGATAAAGCTTCCAATGTTTTGGGTTAAACAGATTGCCTCGTTGAGCAAAGAAACTGGAGAATCCGGAACAGGCATATTCCAGTTTACGATCCAGGTTACGAACACCAAAGGACATGGAAGTGTCGTAGGAGGTAACGCCAAGTTCATTGAACATGCGTGTCAGGTTTGGGTAGGTGGTTTCGTTGAAAACCATAAACCCGGTGTCTATGGGCAAAGTTCTGTCGCCGATTTGAACGAAAACGGTATTGGTATGGCCTCCGATGTAATTATTCTTATCGATAAGGGTGACATCGAAGAGGTCGCGCAGGTAGTATGCGGCTGCCATTCCGGCAATGCCGGAGCCAATAACTGCGATCCGTTCTTTTGCCATTAGTCTGCGGGGATTACCAGGTTGTCTTTTTCACAGAGATAGAGAAGAGCGTCTTCAACGATTGATCTGGCTCGGGAGATTTCCTTGCCGAGGTAGGTGTGTACTTCTGCGTCGTTGGGGGATTCGATTTCACAGCGGCGGCAGTAATTTTCGAATGAAGCGAGGCTGGCAACGAGAGCAGAAATATGGTGCGGGCACTCGCATTTGATATTAGGGTTTGAAGAGGCGATGGTTGCCAGTTGCTTGTCACTGAAGAGGCGAGGAGCGGAAGGAAAACTCCCCTGGTTTTCTGTCGTTGGGGCATTTTGATGCGTGGCATTGGCCAGAGCTGCGTGAACATAGTGCACCAGTAACTCGGGAGAACAGGGGACGTGGATGAGGAACTTTCCTTCGTCCGAAAATTGCTGAACCAGTTCCCGAGGGGCATAATCGTAGATGAGCGCAATTGGAGTATTGGGATATTCGTGGACAGCTAATTTGACTCGTCTTCTACACTCGACCTTGGGAGCATCTAAGTCGATAATGATGATGTCAGGCCTCTCTTCCTTATCTGAGATAGCCTTAAACTGAGCGGGTAAAATAGATGCCCAGGTCTTGGCCTGATTTCCAATAGATAAGACTCTTACCATTGAAGAACGAGTGGATACGGCTTCTGTATTTTGCGTTTGGTATTCCAGAAGTCGGCTGCGCAACTCGGCCAGAGGAAGATGTGCGATCGAGCTGATAGAGTCGCCCATGCTGGTTAGTTTTTTCAGGAGCACCAGTATTTCGACTTGTTCCTGTGAATAGCGACGTCGTCCGGTGGAGGACCGGCTGCTAGCCTCAATAAACTTTCGTCTTTCCCAGGTACGTAGGGTGTTGGGAGAAAGTTTTGTGATTTTTGAAACAGCTCCTACTTCGAAATAGGGAGTTTCTGGGTTGTTTGTGGGGTCTTCCATATTATTTATAATGATTGATTGTTCAGATTGTTTACCTTCTTTGAACCATAAAAGAACTAGTTCACTTCCTTAAAGTGGTTCATATATTGTTCAATTGATTAAAAAAGTCACATTTTGGCAAAAGTCCCCAGATAAAAATGATTTATTTTGCTTTGTTGAAGACAGAATATAGTGGATACCTGATGTTACCTCAGCTCTACTTTAGACAAGATATGAACAATTATGAATCACTTTAGACGAGGCTTTCAGATTGTGATTTTTCGGTGTTCCGAAATAAGTTTGATTGATGAAAGTAGAAGAAATGATAGATGATGGCTGGAATAAAAGTGGTTTGTTCGGTCGAACGAAGTGGATTGTTCTTTTAGCAAGTTGCGTCTTTGGCTTGACTGCTTGTCGAGAGGGAGAGGCAGAAAAGCAGCGTAATCAGGAATTGGCCAGTTCAGTCGATTTGGAACGTTTCATGGGGCAGTGGTATGTACATGGGTACAGTCCGACATTACTGGATAAGCATGCAGTGAATGGGATAGAGACTTATGAGCTTGATTCCGATGGAAAAATTCTAACGACCTATGCTTTTCGCAAAAAAGACCCTTCGGGCCCGTTAAAGACGTATAAACCTGTGGGTTGGGTTCATGATGAGCAGACGAATGCAGAATGGAAGATGCGGTTTTTCGGAATATTCACAGCTTCTTACTATATCGTGTATGTCAGTGAGGATTATGAATACACAGTGATTGGACATCCCAATAAACGACTTGCCTGGATCATGTCTCGTTCACCCATCATGGAAAAGGAAGCCTACGACCGATTGGTAAAGGAATTGATCGATCGTGATTATAATTTGGAGCGATTTCAACGCATGCGTCAGGAATGGTAAGAGAGGGGTGTTCTTCTGACTTCTTTGCAGTTATGGTATCACAAAAACAGTCTATCAGCGTTCTTTGGTTTCGAAAGGATCTGAGACTTGAAGACAACCCCGCACTTCAATTTGCTATTGAAAGAGGGTTACCGATTGTTCCCATCTATATCCTGGATGAAAAAGATGAGGTTTCTCTGCCGATGGGTGGCGCCAGCAAATGGTGGCTCCATCATGCGCTTCGTGATCTGGATGAATCTTTGGGCAGTTTTGGGTCCAGGCTGATTTTGCGTCGAGGCAAACCTATTGCTATTCTCAAGGATCTTATACGTGAGAATCAAGTCGAAGCAGTGTATTGGAATAAAAGTTACGAGAGGGATTGCCATCAGCGTGATGAAAGAATCAAAGTACATCTGAAGTCTAAGGATATCGATGTGGGAAGTTTTAATGCTTCACTTTTATTTGAGCCGCAGGAGATTCGAAATAAATCGGGGAAACCTTTTCAGGTCTTTACGCCATTCTGGAGACATTGCCGCGCACTTTCTGTCTCAAAGCCGATCAAGATATATTTGACGAAAATGAAGGTTCCTAATCGATGGCCTCGTTCAAACAGATTGGAAGATTTTTCCTTACTTCCGAAGATTGACTGGGACGCAGCCTTTTATAAAAATTGGGACCCAACGTTGAAAGGAGGAGAGAAGCGTTTAAAACAATTTGCGAGGAAGGCTGTTGATAACTACGATCAACATCGTGATTTTCCTGACGTAGATGGTACCTCTCGTTTGTCTCCTTACCTTCATTTCGGGCAGCTGAGTCCACGGCAGATCTGGTCGTCTTTAAATCACACAAAAAAACTGAAGAACCCGGATGTCGATCGTTATCTATCTGAATTGGGCTGGAGAGAATTTTCCTATCATTTGCTTTATCATTTTCCTCATACACCCTACGCCCCACTCAGGGAGGAGTTTTCTCATTTCCCCTGGAAAAAAGATGAACGCTTGCTAAGCGCATGGCAAAAGGGCGAAACAGGTTATCCGATTATCGATGCAGGGATGAGGCAGTTATGGACGACTGGATGGATGCACAATCGGGTGAGGATGATTGCGGCTTCATTCTTGGTTAAACATCTATTGCAACCCTGGCAGGAAGGAGCTGAATGGTTTTGGGATACTTTGGTGGATGCCGACTTGGCTAACAATACACAGGGGTGGCAATGGGTAGCCGGGTGTGGCGCTGATGCGGCTCCCTATTTTCGTGTTTTCAATCCGATCCTCCAGGGAGAGAAATTTGATCGCCAAGGAGATTATGTCAGGCAATGGGTCCCTGAGTTGAAAAAGTTGCCGACTAGATACATCCATCACCCCTGGAAGGCTCCCGGTGAAATTCTAGAACAAGCGGAAGTTGTTTTGGGGAAAACTTACTCATTTCCAGTGATTGAGCATTCGGAGGGCCGCTGTCAGGCATTGGCGGCTTATGAGAAGTTTAGAGAATCTGGGTGATATCAGTTTTATTATAAGGAAAGTAAGCAAACTCTCCCCAAAACTTTGTTTTGTTGATTTTAAAGCTGCCAATCGCCTCCCAGGGCGAGGCTTAGATTTACCCGTTGTTCCAAGAGTAAACGTTGGACGGATGTGAGATTGCTCTTTGCGGCAATAACACGTTGTTGGATGGTTAAGAGTTCGAGTAAAGCGATTTCACCTTCTTTGTAGCGTAAGTTGGCAATTCGATACGCTTTTTTGCTTTCCTTTTCAGCTTCCTGCAATTCTGATATCCGTCTAGCCAATACGACTCCTTGATCAAGATTGATTTCGACTTCTTTAAAAGCGGTGAGCGCCGCTTGCCCATAAGCGGCCAGTGCTTGTTTTTGATCTGCCGTTGCGATCTCCACCTGTGCTCTCCGGGTTCCGCCATCGAAAAGAGGAGCCAATAAATTTCCTCCTAATTGCCAGGCGACGTTTGTGGGATCGAGAAGGTTCGATAATGAATTGGAGGAACCTCCGGTGCTGCTGGTTAGGCTGATCGACGGCAGGCGAGCTGCTTTTGCTTGATTCAGAGCATTGAAGGCGGAGGCAACGCGTCTTTCGGCAGCGATTAAGTCTGGGCGCCTTTCCAGAATTTCGGATGGAATACCTACTGGTGGCTGAGAGGGTGTCTTGGGCAATGATTCACGCACAGTCAGTTCAGCACTGGGATAACGTCCTAGAAGAATTTCCAGGGCGCGTGCTGCATCGCGTTGTGAGCCTTCTAATGTTAGCAAACCCTCTCGGGCTGTGGCCAGGTCAGAACGCGCTAAGGCCAGATCCTGCGATGAGACGACATCGTTGTCGTACTGCACTTTAACAATACGTGTTGTTTCCTCTAGAATGGATAAATTTTCACGTGCGATGTCGAGTTGCAGATTTGCTTCGATGTTGGTGAAATAGGCTTTTGCCGTAGCAGCTGCCAGAGAGTGCTGGGCATATCGATAGTCCGCTTCGGCTGCTTGAGCGCTGGCTGCTGCTGCTTGAGAGCCCGATCGAATACGTCCCCAGAGATCAAGTTCCCAATCTACCTGCAATCCTATGTTATAGTTACTGCTGGCGGTCGAGCTATCGGCGTTGCCTGAACGGGTTCCACCTGAGCTTAGATTTAAGGCAGGTTTCAAGGAGGCGCCTGCTTGAGCTGCCAAAGCCCGAGAGCGTTCCACGTTAGCTGCAGCCGCTTGTAGATCTTTATTATTGGCTTGGGCTTCTTCAACCAGTTTTTGTAATGTCTGATCGTTGAATGAAGCTACCCAGTCGACTGTCTTAGCGCCTTCATTGGCTGAAGTGCTCCATGCGTCTGGGGTAGAGGTTATCTGTTCCCGGGTAGATTCTCTGGCAGCGGCATCTACTTTTTCACTTGATGTGATTGAGGTGCAGGCACTGAGGAGGAAGGCTGCGAATATGGTCGAGAAACTTAGGCTAAGACTTTGCATGATGTGTTTCCTCTGAGCGGATTCTGAAGAAGATAGCATAAAGGGCGGGGACGACTATCAGAGTGAGCAAGGTGGCAAAAGTGAGTCCGAACACGAGCACTACAGACATAGACTGGAAGAAGGCGTCGAAGAATAAGGGAATAACTCCGAGTACAGTCGTCAGTGTTCCCATCATGACGGGTCTCATGCGGCTGGTGGCTGAATCAATAATCGCATCGTACCTTGGTTTACCTTCTTTGATTTCGAAGTCGATCTGATCCACTAAGACAATCGCGTTTTTGATGAGTAAGCCGGAAAGAGAGAGAAGTCCAAGTATCCCCATGAATTCCATCGGGGTTTGTGTAATGACTAAACCAAGGACAACTCCGATTAAACAAAGCGGCACGACCAACCAGATAACAATGGGCTGACGCAGTGTTCCAAAGAGAATGACCACGGTCAGTACCATGGCGAGAAGGCCAAACGGAATGGTTGAGGCGAGGTTTTCATTTGATTCTTTGGAATCACCGTATTCACCATCCCATTGCAAGGTATAGCCATCGGGGAGATCGATTGCCTCAATATCGGGTCTGATACGATTGAGAAGATCGGAAGCCAATTCACCGGGGTAGGGATCGCATTGTGCCTTGATTGTCCAAATTCTGTCTTCGCGTTTGAGTAGCCCATCGCGCCAGATGGTTTTAAATCCGTCGGTTACCTGACCGATTGGGACTGTCGTTTTGGTGGCCGAACTCGCCACTTGAATATTTGCGATATCCTCAACGCCTTTGCGTTCCGATGCCGGTGCTCGAGTGATAATGGGAATCAAGTCGTCGCCTTCTCGATACACTCCCACGGTTCGGCCGGAGAAGTTCGTTTGCAGTGAGAGAGCCAGATCTTCTCGGGAAATGCCTGCGCGACGTCCTTTACTTTCCGAATAGATTGGTTCGATAACGCTTACCAACTGGCGCCAGTCATCCTTGATAGATAAGGCTCTGCCATCTGCGATCATCACAGCTTTGGCCTGATTCGCCAGTTGGCGTAGCATTTTGGGGTCAGGTCCTTTGAAGGTTGCCTCTATCTTGGAGCCGCCACCGGGCCCTAAAACAAAACGCCATACTTTCGCTTGAGCGTTTGGAAAATGTTGATCGATGTGATCCTGGATCTTAGGCATCATTGCATCGATTTTTTTATGATCATCGACCCGTGCTAATATCTGAGCATAAGCCGGATTGGGCGATTCGCTGCCATAAATGAGCATGAAACGAAGACCGCCTGCACCGATCAGGGTTTGCACGGCTTCCACGCCTTCTATCTTACCGATGAATGCCTCAACGGCTTCTGCTTCGCTCCGGGTTTGTTCGATGTCAGTTCCTTGGGGTAACCAGTAATCGATGACCAACTGTGGCGTCGTGGATGTGGGAAAAAATCCGGATTTAACAAATTGAAACCCCCAGAGAGAGATGACAAAAAGACCAGCGCTACCTGCTACGACCAGCCAACGAATGGAAAGGGCATTCCCAATGAGCTGTCGATAGAGACGGAAGAAAATTGCCTCTTTTGGGGTGTCGTTTTTCGCATCTTCCTTTGGCTCCTTGAATAGCCAAAAGCAGAACAATGGCGTTATGGTTAAGGCGAAAACCCAGCTATACATCAACGAAATCAGAATGACCCAGAAAAGATGATTGGTGTATTCAGCTGTATTTCCGGGAGCAAAACCAATCGGAGCGAAGGCGATGATGCCGACCAGTGTTCCACCAAGAAGTGGCCATTTTGTCTGAGTGACGATCGCTTTGGCCATTTCCAGTTTCTTTTTACCTTTTTGAACACCTACGAGTATTCCTTCGGTAATGACGATTGCATTATCGACCATCATTCCCAAAGCAATGATCAAGGCGCCCAGTGAAATACGATGCATAGGAATACCCACCAGATTCATCGTTGTGAGAGTGGCGAAAATAGTCAGCAACAGGATAATACCCATGACTGTTGCCGATCGCAGGCCCATAAAAACCATTAAAGTGACAATGACGATGACCAGAGCTGCGATAACGTTTACCACAAAATCCTGCACTGCTCCATCGACGACCTTGCCCTGATGATAATACTCATGCAGCTCCATACCAATAGGTCTTCGACTGTATGATTCGGTCAGTTTCTTCTCCACTGCGTATCCCATTTTTACGACATTAGTTCCCGAAACATTGGATACGCCCAGGGCAATGGCGGGTTGCCCATTATAGCGAAAGATTTTTTCAGGCGGGTTTTGGTAGCCACGCCAGACATTGGCGATATCTTTTAAATAGATAATTTTTCCATCGGGGGCTGAGGATACCAGCAAGTTGCGAATTGATTCGACGGAATCAATGGCTCCGGATGGGTCGATCACTAAGCGTTGATCACCAATCCTAACGTCGCCGGCTGCTACAACGGAATTTTGTTTTTCGAGGATTCCATAAACATTGGCTAAGGAAACGCCAAGGTTGGCGGCGTTTTCTCGAGAGACTTCGACAAAGATAGCTTCTTCAAACTCTCCACTCAAAACGACTTTGCTGACGCCCTCAACCAGTAGAAGTTCACTTTGCAGATCTTTGGCATAATGTCTCAGCTCTGCCGGTGAATAACCTTCTCCGGTAAGAAAGTAATAGATTCCATAAACATCCCCAAAATCATCATTGACGATTGGCGAAACAGTGCCCGGAGGGAGGGAACGTTCCGCATCTTTCACCTTGTTTCGGACTTTACTCCAGATCAGTTGTAAATCGGCTTTTTTCTTTGAAAATTCGTATTTAATCTCAACCTGTATCTCGGACATTCCCGCCGATGAAGTGGAACTGATTATATCGACTTCCTGGAGTTGCTGCAGAGCGGTTTCCAAGGGTTCACTGACTTCTTCGGCCACCTCTTGAGGGCTGGCTCCGGGGTAGGGTGTGTTGATCTGGGCGATACGTATGGTGAACTCCGGGTCCTCGAAACGAGGCATATCTTTATAGGCAGACCAGCCGCCGAAGACGAAGAGCGCTATCACGATAATGCTCAGCAGTTTGTTTTTGATGGTAAACTCCGCAATGTTCATACGCTCATTCTTGGCTGATGGGGCTATGGATAACGCTAAAGTTGCTTTTGCTATTGTTTGATCCAGGGGCGAACCTGCATGCCTTCAGCCAAGTAAGAAGCGCCGGCGCCGGCTATCGTTTCGCCGGGCTTCAGTCCTTCTTTGATCAAGATTGTTTCACCGATGCTGTCGTCCACAACAATTTCGCGTCTGGAAACAGTCATCATATCAGTATCGACTACCCAGACATACTGCTTTTCGCCATCGGAGAGAACGGCACCCAGAGGGACTTCGACTTTTTTATTATTGCCTTCAGCTTCGTTCATAAATGACGAAAGCTCCATGGTAGCATTCATGCCCGGCAGAATGATTAAGTTTTCGGGTGGTTGAAAAGAGAAGGTTATGGCAAATGTCTGTGACGTCGGGTCGGCTTCAAGAGTTATTTCTTTGAATTCGGCGGGAATGCGCTCTGCAGGCGCTGCATCTAAGAGAACAAAGCCTTTTTTATCTGTTCGATTATTAGCTTGAGCGACAAGACTGGCTGGCGCATTGACAATTGCTTGCAGCCCATCTTTTTCGATTATTGTTGCTATCGGGCTGCCTGGTTGAACAGCCTGTAGTTTTTGAGCGGGTACTTTAGCAACAACACCCGTGAAAGGGGCGCGAAGAACGCTATCGCTCAAAGCTTTTTCAGCTGAATCCAGTTGAGCCTTGGCAACATCACGTTGTGATTTGCGCTGTTCCAGAGCGCTGCGGGCTATGGCGTCCTCCTTGGCTAAACGCACGGCTCTCTGATACTCTTCTTCAGCGATTTCGAACTGCGCCTTGGCAGAATCGAGGTTATTTTTGAAATCGCGTTGATCCAGTTTAGCAATTAAATCGCCTTCTTGTATTTCCTGTGCTTCGCTAATAGGCAACTCTTGCAGCAGTCCTCCTACTTGAAAAGATAGATCACGTGAAGTTGCCGCTTCAATGATGGCTGGGTAACGTCTGAGGTCGTGATCGTTCGTTTCCTGGATGACCAACAGTTTGACGGGGCGAACAACTTGTTCCTGAATTTCTTCGGTCACTTTGGGACCGCAAGCAGTTAAGAGCATTAGAATTGTTACGTAGATGGAGAGAGAATAAATTTTTTCAGCAAAGTTTCGCATGGTTGCTCTGAGTCGTTTTGATATTGCAGTTGGTGATCAACAGATTGCTAACGGTATAATCATTTTTAATGTATAACGTCCTGAGATAAGGCGATAAAATAAAGTAATTTCCCCAGAAATAGGAAATTTGATTGATAAAGTGGTTTTTGAAGAAAAGTTGGTTCAACTGAAAATCCAAGGTTCAAATACAGTATGGAGGAACCTATTCATTTGTTGTTCTTGGGCGGGTAGCTGGAACAACTTTAGCGTAATCACCTTGGGCTATGTCTTTACGCAGCTGTTGTGTATCCCAGGCGGAATCAACTTCCGTTTCACTTCGTTGGCGATCCTGTTCAAAGGCTTCTTCCATCTGGTCGATTCCTTGGCGAAGTCGATTGATGAAGTCTTTCTCATCGCGTTGAAAAGCAGCTAATCGATGGGTTGTGTCCCAATCGTGTTTGGCAAACGATCTGGCCATTCTCGCTGCATGATGAGCTCGGAACCCGAGTCTGACCAGAGCTGTTTCGGCCAATTGGATCGCGCTTCCGGCATGCTGATGCACTGCATCATTAATCCCGTCTTTGATCAAATCGTATTGATGGACTCGTGACAGGGCTCTCACCATTATCTGGAGATTGGGAAAATGCTTACGAACCGTCTCGATCAATTTTCGAATTTTTTCATCATCATCCAGTGCGATGATCAACAGTTTTGCCCGAGCTGCTCCGGCTGCTTCGAGCAAATCATGCCGGTTGGCATCGCCATAAAATGCCTTGATCCCCAGTCGACGGAGAAAATCAATGTGATCGGAATCATTATCGATGACGGTTACTTCGATTTTTTGTGAACGCAGCATACGAGCCACGAAATTTCCGAAGCGTCCAATGCCAGCCAGGATGACGGGTGCGTGTTCATCCATTTGATCGGGTTCTTTTTCTTCTGTTTCCCGCGTGCCGAAGCGCCGCCGCAGAACTTTTTCCTCCAGCAGCATTAACAAAGGTGTTAAAGCCATGGTCAGGGCTACACCGGCGATGAGGATTTGAGCAAGATCTCCGGAGAGCACACCTTCGGCTACGCCGAATCCGAGCAGGACGAAGGCGAATTCACTGCCCTGGGCAAGTGAAAGGGAAAAAAGAAGACGTTGGTCAAGGCCAAGTTTCCAGAGACGACCGAGTCCAAACAGAATGGCTGCCTTTAAGACCATGAGGCCTAAGACGACACTGGCAATTACACCAGGTTGAGAGGCGATGAGGGAAAAGTCTACCGAAGCGCCAACTGCAATGAAAAAGACGCCTAAGAGGAGACCTTTGAAAGGTTCGATATCTGCCTCCAGTTCATGTCGGTATTCACTGTTTGCCAGGACAACACCGGCGAGGAAAGTTCCCAGGGCAGCTGAGACTCCCAGAGAACTCATCAAGAGGGC
>JANQKU010000239.1 GCA_028280955.1 Opitutaceae bacterium | reverse complement strand
CACTTCCATCGAAATCCTGGCCGATGGGTAGGTTCTGGATCCATCGAAACCCATTTCCTTCGCCACATCCGTAAGATCCTCTAACATACCCACCGATTGGTACTGCATGACTTCCCCAGAGAAACAATCCAGAATATCTCCAGCCACCCCGGAAACACCCTGCACAATATTTTTAACGCCTGCATTCTTTCGGGCCCTTACATCCATACGGATTTCCATCTCCGGATAATCATGTTTTTTCAACCATTGTTGAAAAAGCTCCAACTGTCCCTCACGAATTGTTTCAGCAGTTGTCACCCAATGAAGTACCGGACGATCTTTCTTCACATCCGAAAGATTAAAATAAGTCATTCCGCTGGCAAAAAGCAGTACAGTCAAAAGAGTAAGAGCTAAAAACCTCACATTAGAAAACTACCAGATCAATACCCGAAAGGGCCAACACATATTTGCGAAACAACAATTTAGTCTCCTTCTTGCCATTCTATTTTTCACTCTTAACAGACGCACTACCTTCCGGTAACGACCAACCTTTTTCGATATAATAACGACGATAAAAAGGATTGGTAATCAACGATAAAGGAACCAATTTACCTTCACTACGAAGTTGCTCTATCTTTTTCTGATTTCTGAGCAATTTTTGATATTGAGCCCATCCTTCCACAGATTCACGGGCTTTTCGCTCCATACTTGTATTGATCATCTTTGCGGCAATGGATAAGGCTTCTTCAGCTGAGGAACGGTTCGCAATAAATTTATCAAAAGCATTCTTTTGTAGTCTTTCGTCTTCAGTTCTCATAACAAACGGGCTGAAAGCATAAGAAATACCCACCTCCTCTTCTATTCTTTCAATACGTCCATGCAGATTCCATTCATTCGGATAATCTGCCGGATGCAGATAAGCTTCCGTTTTCGTGTATTCAGATACCGGAGGTAGTCCATCTGCATTTTCAATAATTTGATGATTAAATTCTTCACTGGCCAAGAATTTCAAGAAATAGAAAGCCAACTCTTTATGCTTTGACTTTGCATAAACGCCCACAATGCCACCTCCCGAATAACTGTTTCGAAAACCACCGTGAGGGAATTCACTGACAGATAGTTGCTCGGGGCCAACTTCTCTGAAATGCATCAGCCCCCATCGACCTCCGATCATCATACCAAAATTTCCTTGAGAAAATAAATACATCTCTACTTGACTCAATGCACTGGAATTTGCTGTCAAAGATTCTGCCTCCATCAGAGTAGGAACAATTCGAAAGTCATGAATCCAACGATAATTCATTTCAAAAATCTCCCTGAAGACAGCCGTATCATAGTTCGATTTTGTCATAGTCTCGTTGAAAATATCGACTCCCAGTGATCGGGCCATAATAGCCCTACCCCCACCACCAAGAGATCTCACAAAGTAAAAGCGCTGGCGTTCCCCTGCTGCATTATGCGCCTTCACATAGGCTTTTCCCCTTCGCTCAAATTCCTCAAACGTCCAGACATCAGGAGGAACAGGCAATCCAACTCGTCCAAAAGCCTCTGCATTTACCCAAAGAAAGTTAGAACCTGCGTTGCGGGGAAACCCATATTGGCGACCATCTATGTGCATCGAAAATCTAGAAGATGGATACGTTTTTGAGCCTCCAAAATCCATTTCTTTTGCAACGTCGGTAACATCCTCCAGCATACCCACCGATTGGTACAATATCACTTCTCCGGTGAAACAATCAATGAGATCTCCGGCCACTCCGGAAACACCTTGCACGATATTCTTAACACCTGCATTTTTCTTTGCTCTTACATCAATTCGAATCTCCATTTCCGGATAATCATATTTTTTCAACCATTGTTGAAAAAGTTCCAGTTGGCCGTCACGAATAGGATCGGCAGTCGTCACCCAATGAAGAACCGGACGGTCTTTTTTAACATCCGAAAGGTTAAAATACGTCGCCACACTTGCCAAAATAAGAGAGACTAAAAGGGTAACGGCTAAAAATTTCACTTTATAAATATACCATCAAAACCCTAAAAAGTTCAATACATAGTTCTGAAACAATTTGTGCAAAACACCCTTCACTATTCTCTATTTTTCACTGCCAACAAAAGCACCTCCCTCAGGTAACGACCACCCCATCTCCACATAGTAGCGCCGGTAAAAGGGATTCGAAATTAGCCGTAACGGTACCATTTTACCCTCTTTCCGGAGCCTTTCAATCTCTTCTTGATCACGAAGTCTCTTCTCATACAAAATAGTAAGTTCTGAAGATTTACCAATATTTCTCTCCATCTCTTTTTCGATTCTTGCTGCGCAATCCTGCAAAGCCTCTTTCACTGAAGCACGGCCTGCTACAAACTTTTCAAAAGCATTTTTTCCAGTCGAGTTGTCGTATCCAATAAAATAAACGGGCTCTCCGATCGAAGTATCGCTATCTCTTCCGCTATCTGTAAAATTCTCCCATGCAATCCCCATTCATTCGGATGATCCGGAGGATGTAAAAATTCTTCCGTCTTCGTGTATTTGGGAATTGGAGGTAATCCATCCGCATTTTCTACAATTCCCATATTGTAGTCCTCACTCGCCATAAACTTTACAAAATAATGAGCCGCTTCTTTTTCCTTCGTCCCCTCATAAACAGCCAATCCGCCAAAACCAAAGGTAGTATTGCGAAAGCCTCCATGAGGAAGCTCACTCACTGATAAATTTTTAAAACCAACTTCTCGAAAATACATCAAGCCCCAACGTCCACCCGGCATTAAGCCATAATTTCCCTTGGCAAATAAATGAACATGTACATTTGAAACCGCATTTCCCGTGCTCGTCACCAATTCCTTGGATTCCGCCAACGTTGGAATAATATGTAGATTATTGATCCAACGATAGATTCGTTCATAGCTTTCGGCATACGCTAAACACTTTAGGTTTGTTTGAGTTAACGTTTCATTAAAAAAATCTACCCCATTGGATCGAACCATCACTATCCGATCCCCTATCGTTAAATCTTTGGTAAAAAAAACGGTTTGGTGTTCTTTTCCCTGATTAGACTTTTCGATAAACTCCTTACCAATTTTTTCAAATTCATCAATCGTCCAAACATCAGGGGGTATAGGCATTGCCACACGATTGAAAGCCTCCATATTGACCCATAGAAAATGGGATGCCACATTTCGAGGGAAAATATACTGATGACCGTTTACATACATCGCTTCCTGTATACCAGGGTAAGTCCTCGTTCCCTCAAACCCCATCTTCTCTGCCACTTCTGTCAGATCGTTTAGGATTCCAATTGATTGATACAACCTCACCTGTCCAGGATAGCAATCAAAGACATCACTTCCCACTCCCGATACTCCTTGAACAATAATCTTAACTTGTGTGGAAGCTCTCCCCTCGGCATCAAAATTAATTTTAATTGGTGGATAATTATTTTTCTCCAACCAACGATAAAAGGTAGCTACCTGTGCTTTGCGAGTTGGCGTTGGGTTCGCAATCCAGTTAACCACCGGTCTATCTCCTTCCACATCAGATAAAAAATGATAGGTGACGAAACTCGTCACTATTAGCATTAAAAAAACACTACGAAAAAGAAACTTCAAACAGCCGAAGATTACTGGGTTTACGAAACAGTAGGAAACCTACTAAACCTCCATCTTAAAAAAATTTCAAGAGGTTATTTTCTCTGCTAAGATCCTTCCGGCAACGACCAACCCTTTTCGACGTAGTAGCGACGATAAAAAGGGTTGGTAATCAAGTCCAAAGGAACCATTTTGCCTTCGCTACGAAGTCGTTCGATTTCTTTCTGATCCTCAAGTCCTTGCTCATAGGTATCTTGCAATTCTAACGATTCATTCACCTTCCTTTCGATATCATCATTGACAACTCGAGCAGCCAATTTTAAAGCCTCTTTAGCCGAAACACGACCCGCAATGGCTTTATCAAAAGAACTATCCTCCTGCCGCCTGGATAAACTATCCAGAACATATGGACTGGATGAAACAGGTATGGCAATCTCTGTCGCCATTTTTAAAATACGATCGTGAAGCCCCCATTCATTGGGATGCTTTGGTGGTCGGGAAAAAGCTTCCGTTTTCGTAAAACGTGGAACAGGTGGTAGTCCATCTCCATTTTCAATAATCTGGTTATTATATTTTTCACTGGCATAAAACTTCATGAAATAATACGCTAATTCTTTGTGTTTTGACCCCGCATAAACCGCACCCACCCCTGACATCATGAGAGTATTACGAAATTCTTTATATGGAATTTCACAAACCGAAAGCTTGGAAGGTCCCACTAACCTGAAATGCATCACCGCCCAGCGTCCCGCCGTAATCAGCCCTAGATTTCCTTTCGAAAATAAATGCATGTCAGCCCGGGTGACACCAGATCCAGTATCTGAGGAGAGCCCTTGTCTTTCCGCAAGTGTCGGAACAATACTGAGTTCATTGATCCATCGATACACCATGTCGTATACCTCTTCAAAAACCGGACCATCGAGGCCAGATCTCGTCATGGTTTCATTGTACCAATCAGCTCCCATCGAACGAGCATACATAAGTCGATCGATCGAGGCCAGACTACTGGTAAAATAAACCGTTTGGCGTTCCCCCGGAACATTCGAAGCTTTGATATACGCCAACCCTCTTTTTTCAAATTCATCAAATGTCCAGATATCTGGAGGAATTGACAGACCAACTTTTTCGAAAGCTTCCACATTGACAAAAGACATGCGCACTCCGACGTTGCGCGGAAATCCATACTGACGGCCTTTAACTCTCAATAGAGGTCTCACCGACGGATAGGTCACAGATTCATCAAATCCCATCTCCTCAGCCACATCTGTCAGATCTACCAACATACCAACAGATTCGTAGAGACCCATCTGACCCGATCCACAATTCAGAAGATCTCCGGCCACACCAGCCACACCCTGAATAACATTTTTTTCAGCCTGTTTATTCCGGCCAACCGTATCGATCCGTAAATCAATTGAAGGATATCCGTTCTCCTCTAACCACTGCTTAAACATCTCTACTTGAGAACGCCGAATTGGATCTGAAGTCACCACCCAGGTTAAAATAGGATCATCTTCTTTTGCGCCTGGTAACTTCAGATAGGTTACCACACTGGCAACACCAAGAATAAGTAAAATAACTGCAAAAAGGGTCTTCACAAATTAATGGATTTATAAGGTTAACACGAATCCTGGCCACATTCGTCGATTTTCTGCATCATTCCATAGAAGCGGTAACCGTCAATCCCTCTTCACTACCCTCCGGTAAAGACCACCCCTTCTCGACATAGTAACGGCGGTAAAAAGGATTCGATATGAGATGCAACGGAACGAGTTTTCCCTCTTTCCGCAATCGATCAATCTCTGCCTGATTTTTCAGGCCCTGTTCATATTTTTTGGCCAAACGAGGAGATTCTTTCGCCGCGCGTTTCATCTCTGTATCGATCATCTCTGCCGCAAATTGAATCGCCTCTCTGGCATCACTGCGATCAGACATAAATTTATCAAAGGCATTCTTTTCCAATCGAGTGACACTGAGCATTGTGATAAATGGACTCGACGGTAACGGTAATGCGATATCTGTGATAACATCACGAATACGTTGATGCACATTCCATTCATTGGGAAATTTTTTGGGCCGAAGAAATTCTTCCGTCTCGATATACTTAGCAACAGGCGGCAATCCATCTCCACTTCGGACAATATGCATATTGAATTCCTCACTCGCCATAAATTTTAGTAAATAGGCAGCTAAATCCTTATGTTTTGAACCCGCATAGATAGCTGCTGCCCCATAATAGACCACTGCATTGCGAAATCCTCCATGCGGAAATTCACTAACAGCCAGTTTCGAAGGTCCAATTTTCCGCGTAACAAGCAACCCCCACCTCGACCGAGAAATCATGCCATATTTCCCCTCGGCAAAAAGGTGGAAAATCGCAGCCCCTAACCCTCCACTCGAAGCAGATAATAGCGCCTTCGCTTCCATTCCGGTCGGAAGAAGATGCAAATCATGCGTCCACCGATAAAGCATTCTGTAAATTTCCTCATAGGCAGGATCCTCAATGGCGACCTTAGTTAAAGTCTCATTATAAAAACCTTTTCCCATCGAACGAAAATAAACGATTCGATCATAGAGCCCCATAGGAATTGAAAAATAAGTAGTTTGATTCTCTCCAGGAATATTCGTCGCAGCGATATAGGCTTTCCCGTTTTGTTCGAACTCTTCAAAGCTCCAAATATCCGGAGGAGTGGGGAGCCCGAGTTTCTCAAAAGCTTCCACATTCACCAACAGTAGTCGGCTCGAAACATTACGGGGAAATCCGTACTGACGCCCATCCACCATCATTGAAGGCCTCACTGATGGATACGTTTGCTCCAGCCCCAACCCCATCTCCTCAACCATATCCGTTAAATCAACCAACATACCGACGGATTGATAAAGCTGAACATGCTCCTCATAACAATCCAGGATATCCCCTGCGACACCCGAAATACCCTGGATGACATTCTTTTTCTCTGGTCGCCTACTTGGCTTGTCCATTTTCAGATCAAACTGCGGGTAATTATTTTCCCTCAACCATTCATAAAACATCTCAATCTGTTTCTCTTTCTCCGGCCCACCGGCAACAACCCAATTCAATTGAAACCTATCGGTCCTTACTCCCGGCAAAGTCAGATAAGTTGCCGCACTGACCAGGACAAGAAACAGTAGCGTAAGGGTAAAAAGCGCCTTCAATAATTAATACAGTTAAGGGTTAAAGCGTTCAGCATAACCAACAATAAATTTACCTCAAGCCCTATCATTTTAGAGAAGAAACAACCGTTAACGTCTCTTCGTCACCTTCTGGCAATGACCAGCCTCTCTCAACATAATAACGCCGATAGAAAGGATTCGAAATTAGATGTAACGGAACTAATTCTCCCTTCTCCCTCAATCGATCAATTTCTGCCTGATCTCTTAAACCTTTTTCATATTTCACGGACAATTCTGAGGATTCTTCTCTTGCCCGTTTCATTTCTGCTCGGATCATGTCTTCTGCAAACCGGATGGCTTCCCCTGCGGAACTACGACCCGATAAAAATTTATGAAACGCATTTTTCTCAATCCTCATGACACTGGAAAGTAAAATATAGGGGCTGGAAGAAACCGGCAGGGCGATTTCTGTCGCAATTCTTCGAATACGCTCATGCGAACCCCATTCATTGGGAAACTCTTTGGGCCGAAGAAACTCTTCCGTTTCTGTATACTTGGCCACTGGCGGCAATCCGTCTCCGCTTTTCACAATATGCATATTAAATTGTTCACTGGCCAGAAACTTGAGGAAATATTGCGCTAAGTCCGTATATTTTGAACCGGCATAAACCGCGCCTGCGCCATAGTAGACCAATGTATTGCGAAATCCTCCATGCGGCAATTCACTGACCGCCAGTTTCGTAGGACCAGTTCTCCGCATTTGGATCAAGCTCCACCGGGCCCCACCCATCATGCCATACTTTCCTTCTGCAAAAAGATGAAATGTGCCAGCCCCTACCCCACCAGAAGAGGCAGACAACAATGTTTTTGCTTCCATTTCAGTCGGGATAATATTCACCTCGCGAATCCAACGATAGAACATTTGGTAAATTTCTTCATAGATAGGATGTTCCATCTCCAACTTTGTCAGAGTTTCATTGTAAATATCTCTTCCTTGGGATCGGAAAAACATGATCCGCTCGTAAAGCCCCATATACGTTGAGAAATAAAATTCTTGGTGCTCTCCCGCAATATTGGCCGCCGCAACAAAAGCTTTCCCATGTTCTTCAAATTCTTCAAAAGTCCAAATGTCCGGAGGCACTGGAAGTTCAAGTTTTTCAAAAGCTTCCAGATTTACCCAGAGCAGGCGACTGGAAACGTTACGCGGAAAGGCATACTGACGTCCATCCACTTTCATTGAAGGCCGTACCGCCGTATAGGTTTGTTCAAGGTCTAACCCCATCTCTCCTGCTCTATCCGTTAAATCCACCAAAAGACCGACCGACTGGTACAATTGAACATGCCCTTCATAACAATCCAGAATATCCCCCGCCACACCCGAAATGCCCTGTATCACATTCTTTTCATGTGGTTTTGCCCCAGGCTTATCCATCTTCAGGTCAAACTCCGGGTAATTATTTTCCTTCAACCATTGATAAAACATTTCCACCTGCTCTCCCTTTTCTGGTCCCCCTACAATAATCCAATGCAGTTGTGGTTTATCGGAACGAACTCCCGGCAAAGTTAGATAGGTCGCTCCACTAACTATAATTAGAAATAATAAGGTAAGAGTAAAAAGTGCTTTCAAATCAGGATAATCAAATAAGTCGGTGGACCAAGGTTATCAGTATAAAAATAAAACCAACATTAGAGGCAAGAGAACAATTTTCATCGAGCATCCCATAAAGGAAATTCTTATAGCCATGATTAAAGAAAAGAACCGCAAAAACTAAGTACGCGCTCGACAGATTTTTCTCAAGAGCTATTAGCTTGAATAAAATTTTGGTCCAATACAGTTGATCGAAAAACCTAACGTAATCCCCTAGAAAAACTGCTTTTCAATATGAAAACTCATTTCCTGATGTCGGAGAAAATAGACGATGATGCCTATAATGACTACATCGTGAAATACATTGAAATGGTCTTGGGAGAAGCATCCGAAAATCCCAATGATCAGGAATCCGAATTTTTTCAAAATACTAATGACGTTTTCATTCAGCCTTTTTTAAAAGCTGAAGAAAAAAGCCAAAAGATTACACTGTTAAAGAAAGGTCTCCTTGCCAATGATTTTGACGCTTTTTTTTATTTATATGGCGATCAATTCATCGGTCTGGTAGCCTATCAAACCAAACAAATACATGACCAAAAAACATTCTTTATTTTTCGCTATTATTTACTGCCCATCCACAGGCGAAAGTTTATCAATTTCAAAGTTTTCCTTTCCTTCATCGAATACTGTAGAGAAAATCACATCAAAATAATTAAATGCGGGAAGGCTGGTGAAGTCGGCGATGAGGAAAGAACGACTGAACAGGACATTGTTTACAACTTCCTGAGCAAAATGAAGGATAGAAACGTCATTAAAGGAGCAAAAATAGATTTAAAAGAAAGCACTGTTGTCTTTGAATAAAGGCTCTCTTTTCAGATTTATTTTTCCACAACATTGCTGAGTTTTTTATTTAAAAAACAATCGATCTCTCATTAACAGGATAGATCAAAGGGAAACATTGTTCGAAAAAGAAATTTTCCGCATTTATTTTTAAGCTTCAGAGTCTTTTGATTAACACCTGCAATCATCCAATTCTTTCATGAAGATCTTCATCACAGGCGCCACCGGAAATGTTGGAAGTTATCTCTGCAAAGCACTGTCCGACAAAGGATTTGATGTTGTCGGCAGCGACCGCCGCCAGGCAGACGATAAGACTGTTTCTAGTCTAGAGTTAAATCTTCTGGACTGGGAAGCTACGGAAAAGACGATCCAGAATTTTGATGCCGTTATTCATTTTGGTAATCATTCCTATACCGGACATCCGCAGACAGTTTTTAATGAAAACTGCGCCATGAATATGAATGTCTTTCAGGCAGCCGCCCATGCGGGTGTCCGAAAAGTTATCTTTGCCAGTTCCATTCAAGTACTTGCCAGCGAAGGACCTGGCACCGTTCTCCAAACAGAAGAGCCCGACTTTCCCTCATTTCCTCTGGATAGCCATACGCCGGCTAAGCCGAGCAACAGTTACGCTCTGAGTAAAAAAACAGGTGAAGATATGCTCTCCTATTTTTCATCCCTTTATCCCATTGAAGGAACCGCCCTGCGTCTTCCAACGATGATCCCTCCCAAACATATGAAGAGAGAACACCCTCCCTCAAACATTGGGCTCACCTGGATCCGTCAGGCCTTTGCCGCCCTTTCGTTTGTCGATACCGCCAATCTCCTTGAATGTATCTTAAAGAGCACTCTCCCTGGATTTCGTATCTATCTCCCCGCCGCTAAACGTCAACGAGCATATCTGTCGATTGAGGAAGTGATCGAACGTTACTATTCTCACATTCCCTGGAAAACTCCGGATAAACCAAAAGATCGACTCATTGACATAAGCCGCATCAAAGACGAAATCAACTGGGAGCCAGAAGACGAAGCTGAACTTTACTGAGACGCCACAAACGCTTCAATTTTTTCTCTAGTCCAGGCACCATTGGCTATCACCATACGATAACTTAAGCTAAGCGTTTCACCGTCTTTCAGGATGCGATCCTTATCGTATTGAAAGGTATAGGCCGCACAGGGAAGTGCTCTTCGCACAAACCAATGCGTCGGATAAGTCTCATTTTCCGGGCGATCCAAAAAGAGAACAGTACTCCGGTCTAAGGTTTCATCATGCCGTCCCACCATTGCTAACCATGGGGAAGAGGCTCCATGCACCGCTTCTTCTCCATCGAGATCATTTGCTGCCAGCAGTTTGATTTCAGGATCACCACATTCATAGACAAACTCACGTGATAACCGAAACAGGAGCCCCGAATAATGGGATCCCTTTAATCCCTCTGAGGAATAATAATTGCCCATCGTTAGATCGCGCCCCGAAACATTCTCTAATTTCGTTGCAAAATCCAAAACCCAGTAACCTTTCTTCTCTGAGATTTCCGGAATACCAATATGACGAGTCTCTGAGAGCAATCCTTCTCCTTTGAGAGTTTCCCAAAGCAAAGATTCCTCCATCTGCAAGGTCCCATCTTCGTTTGCCGAAAGGACCTTCCATTCCAAATGTTTTTGACGACCGTGATTCTCTACCCAGCGATAATTTTCACCATCAGCGTAGGTTGGCCCACCCCAGAAATTATAACCATCCAAAAGAGTAATTGTCATGGCCAGGGCATGATGCCAGGGATGATCATTAGCACGAAGATTTGTCATCACATTTCCCTGCAATGTTTTCACGGGATGAAAATACGGTTTGGGAGATTCCGTCATGGGAATCTCTGCCGGATTGTAAACATAACGAAACAATTGAACACCCTCCACCTCGATTTCCACCGAACGTCCATGTGTATGAACTAACGTTATTCTCTTTTTTGAATCAGACATAATAAAATACCATTACAAAATTAATTTATCGAACCTTCTTTACTCGATATACCTTATACCATCTTAACCTCCGCAGACTTTCCGCTAAGATCCGTGTAAAAAGGATCATCCTTGCCGATCGTTCCCTTTTTTACTGCCTGACCAGTGAACCCCGATTTATAAATTGCACTTAGAAACTCGACGGTATCGCGAACACCGGTCCCACTGGTCGACGGTCGTTCATTCCGATCCATCTCCCCAACCATCGCCTTTATCTGGCTGGCATGGCTCGAAGGTGCGTCCTCTGGCAAGGACGTCAGCTCTTCCAATAATCCAGAATCTTTTTCTTCGTTGGTAACACTGAAACTCCAATTTTCATTTTGATAAATATACAAGTGTTTCAATTCCACCGTCGCCTTCTGAAAATCAAGCCGCAAATACGTTTCCTCCCTTGGGCTCAAGGCGCTGTTAATTATTGAAACAAGAGCTCCATTTTTAAAGCGAACGTGTACCATGGAAACATCTTCTACCTCTATCGGACGATCCAGAGTAGCTGTGACGGCACGAACCTCTTCCCATTCTCCCATCAAGTTTAGCATATGATCCATATTGTGGATACCCAAAATCATTGTGGGCCCCCCAAAGTCGGATTTCCATGTTCCTCTCCAGGAAATCCCATAGTAATCAAGATCTCGATACCACAAAGTATGTGCGATGCCAATCATCGGTTTACCTAGACGCCCACTTTCGATGAGTTTTTTTACATGAACACTGGAAGGGGCAAAACGCATCTGAAAAACCGAAGCACAAAACTTCCCCGTTCGTTTCTCCGCTTCTTCTATCTTATCTAATTCCGCTAAAGACGCACAAAGCGGTTTTTCACAATAAACCCAAGCTCCTGCTTCCATGGCCATAATACTGAACTTGACATGAAGTAATGGAGGAACCGCTATCTGCACCAGATCTGGTTTTTCAGCAACCAGCATTTCTTCATAGTCCGTATAACTACGAGGAATATCATTCTGCTTGCTGAAACCCTTGACCTTTTCCTCATCAAGATCTGCTACCGCAACCAGTTCAAAACGATCGGGTAAAGCCCGAACTGCTTTTACATGACTATCTGCGATACCTCCGGTACCAACGATCACTGTCTTATATTTTTTCATTACGTGTTTAATACAAAAATAAAAAAGAGAACTTTATCACAAAAACGAAGATGCTCGAGCACCTTAGTTTTCTTTAAAAATCGTTAGCCCCTTTAGAGCTACTTGAGGCGATGGGAATAAATAACTACTGAGGTAACCCACCACCATACAGCTAACGACCGAAATCGGGAGAAACATTAAAGCATGCACACCGGTAAACTCCCGGATCATCAACGTGAGAATAAAACTGAAAATGGCGCCGACCCAAACTCCCTGCCAATTCGTTCTGCGAGAAAACATCCCCAGCATGTAAACACCGCCAACACCGCCACCAATCAATCCCATTAACCCCATAAAGGTAACGTAGAGAGACATCAGATCAAATTGACTCATGTAAAGCGCCACACCGGTTCCAAAAACACCAACCATAATGGTAATCCACTTGGCTAAACGCAGGCAGCTCTCATCCGTCACACCCTTTTTAAAGCGCTTGTAAAAATCCACCGTCACCAATGTAGCAACACTGTTCATACTGCTATCGAGCGTAGACATAGAAGCTGCGAATAAGGCAGCAATGATTAATCCTGTGATACCAATTGGTAACTGTGATGCGATGAAAAACGGTACTGTCGAATCGTTGTTAATTAAGAGAGGGCTCAATTCTGCGGGATGGGTCTTATAAAAGACAAACAAGGCCGTTCCTAAACCGAAAAATAACAAACTACCCGGAATCACGATCAATGCCATCATGAGGACCGACCGACCTGCCGCTTTATCATTTTTGGTTGAGAGGATCCTCTGCATCATCACCTGATCTCTCGGGATAAAGGTAAGATCAACGATGGCCAGGAGCAGAAAAACCCAGGCTGTCGGCGCAGCGAACTCCCAACGCCAATCAAACATATCAAGCTTACTATTCTCCGCCGCAATATTCCATGCCCCCACTATCCCGCCATCAATATTAAATAAAACAATCCCCATACAGAGAAACGCCCCACCAAGTAAAACGACAACTTGGACGACATCCGTCCAAATAACTGCCCTGATTCCTCCCAACACCGTGTAAACCGTTGCGATGATTCCCATCACAATGATACTGCTCGCCACATCAAATCCAGTTACCGCAGATAAAGCTAACGCAGGGAGCAAAAGAACAACACTCATCCGACCACCAATCTGGAAAGCAATACTAATCACACTGCCAAGCAGCCGAATTGAAGGATGGAACCTAGACTCAAGGTATTCGTAGGTCGTCGTCACATTCAATCGGCGAATCAATGGAACTAAATAAAAAGCGACAATCACCGTACCAACGAGCCCAAACAGAGGACCACTTAAATAAACCAGATTTTCTCTAAACGACAGTGCGGGTAAAGCCATGAAACTAATCGCACTCGTTCCCGTCGCATAAAGGCTGAAGCCCACTGCCCACCAAGGCATTTTGCGACCTCCCACAAAAAAATCTTCAGTTCCTTTTTCTCTCTTGGAAAAATAAACCCCTATCAAAATCATACCCACCAGATAAACAACAACCATGGTGTAATCCAGCCAGGTGAACATTCCTTTCGCTACAACAAGCTCAGCCATAGCAACTGTCGCTCCAGTTGCGTCATCACTGCTTTTCTGAATATATACGACTCCACTGACATCTGTTTCTGGTGGTGTTTTCTCAACGTACCATGACGCAATTGAAAGAAGACTTTGATTCAACTCAATGCTTCCGACCGAGACCCATTGATCAGTGATGGTATTATAAGTTAACAATTCGACCGACTTCTGATCCGTGCCAACACCACTAAAAATGATAAACGACTGTCTGATTGATAGAGCAGACCCTTCTCCTAGAACAGATGGGGATTCCTTACATAGATTCCATTCACTCTCCCCATCTTTTAAGCTATGTAAAAAAGTCCCGGCTTCACCGCCTTCCGAAACAATCGTCTCTGCCAGAAATAAAGAGCCCTGCTGATAAGCAATCAATGTAACACCTTGATCCTCTCCAGGCCAGACCTCCATATCGACCCATCCATCAGTCACACCTTCGAGATTAAGGCTCATCAATCTCTTCTCAGTCGTATCAAAAGTATAACCAGCTACGTACAGGGTAGTGCCATTAACAGTCGCCGAAAGATTATTTAGCGTAACAGGAAGTTCAGTTAGTTCGCTCTTTTTAAGTTCCTCTCCATCCAGGGTTACCGAAAAGACTGCTTGAGAAGCACCTTCAGGAGTGACACCCCCTACGATATAAAGCGCCTTTTCATCAGACGCAAACGAGGCATCTGCCAGAACGAGATCAAAATCCACCTTTTTCCATTCTTCTCCTCCATCCTCGAGAAGATAAGCTTTCTCATTCCACCATTTGACCCCATTGACCGTCTCAAAACCTCCGAAGGCTAGGGCATCTCCACCTACTTGCCCAAGATTAAGCCCTTCAACAGAAATGGGTAGATCTGGATAGTTAACTTCACCGATAGAAGTGATGTCTTTCGTATATGAAAGCCCGGGGAATCCCAGGCATAGAAATAAAATTACAAGCGACGAGAGTGAGCGTTTTCGCATTTTAAGGGGATATAAAATTGGAGGAGAAAGGTAATTGGGATGGCAACCTAAGTAAGTCTTTTCGCTAAGAGCAATCACATTGCTCTTAGAAATTCCCACTTTATCGATCAAAAGTTACCAACTCGTATAGCCCCCATCAGCCAGGACGATACTTCCCGTCATCAAACTCGAGGCATTAGAAGCAAGAAAAAGAACAACAGAAGCAATTTCATGGGGTTGTCCTACTCTGTTCATAGGAGTCATCTCCATCCAAGTCGGAAAATAGTTCGGATTTTCAATGCCTTCCTTCGTCATTGCCGTATCAATGTAAGTCGGCGCTACTGTATTGACCCGAACACCATGTTCTGCCCATTCCACTGCCAAAGATTTCGTCAGCATATGGACACCCGCCTTCGCCGCATTATAGTGAACTTGTGGTTGAGGCTTGTTGGCAATGATCCCTGACATGGAACCAAGATTGACGATGTTCCCCTTTCCTCGCTTTACCATGTGACGACCAAAAGCACGACAGCACCAAAAGACGCCATTCAAATTAACGTCCACAATCCTGTGCCATTCCTCATCCGTCAATTTTTCCGCCGGCGTATTAAGGGCGATACCCGCATTACACACCAGAACATCAACCCGACCATGTTGCTCAACGATCGTATGCGCCACATTGGTAACTGCGACCGAATCAGTCACATCGAGTTCGATAACCTCCACTTCATATCCTAACTCCTTTAAGCGAATCTTTCCAGACTCCCCTATCTCTGGATCAATTTCCCCAATAATCACCTTTGCACCCGCTTCGGCCAAAGCCTGAGCACAAGCCAATCCAATGTTGCGCCCACCCCCTGTCACAACAGCTACCTGGCCATCAAGATTATATTTTTCAAGATACATGGGTGCTTCTACACCATCCTGGCTTCCAATTGAAATCAGGATGGACTCTAACTATAAGAATCTAAAGAATATCCGAAGCGACGACAAATCACAATAGAACAATCAGGAATCAATCGCCTAAGCATATTAAAGCAAACAGCTATCTTAATACTGGATTACAGCAAAATCACTTCTCTGCAAAAAGCGTCAGCCCTTTCAGAGATTGAGAAGGTGCGGGGAAGCACAAACTGGCTAGATATCCAATCACGGTACAACTAACGATTGCGACTCCAACAAAAAGGAAAGGCGTCATATCTGTGAACTCTTGGGCAGCCCAAGTGATAATAACACTTGCTAGCATCCCTATCATAGCTCCCTGCCAATTAGCCCGTCTGGTGAAAAGACCTAACGAAAAGACTCCTCCAATACCTCCACCCAATAATCCACCAAAACCAGCGAATACTTCAAAAAGGTATGGAGCAGGATAGCGACTGAGGATTAAAGCAAAAACCGTCCCAAAAACACCGGCAGCTATCGTGATCCATTTTGCTAAATGTAAACTCGCTTTGTCAGTTACGTTTTTCTTAAACCGTTTGTAAAAATCGACCGTAATGACCGTAGCCACGCTGTTCATACTACTGTCCAGTGAGGACATGGAAGCCGCAAACAAAGCCGCAATAATCAACCCTGTAATACCAATCGGTAATTCAGCCGCCACAAAATAAGGCAAAGTTGAATCAACACCCGGAAGCAACGGACTCAATCTTTCCGGATGGGATTTATAAAAGACATACAAGGCCGTTCCCAAACCAAAGAAAAGGACACTACCTGGTATGACAATCAAAGCGAGAGTGAACACCGATCTTCCAGCCGCCTTGTCACTTTTAGTCGAAAGAATTCGTTGGACCATTACCTGATCCCTAGGAAGCTCCGTCACGTTGATAACCATCAACAGAAGAAAGACCCAAGCTGTCGGAATCGTATAATCCCAACTCCAGTCAAACATACGGGTTTTCTCATCCACAGTAGTGATCCTTAAAAATTCGGAAAGTCCACCATCTATTCCCTTGATGATAACGAAAAGACAGAAAATAGCGCCTCCTAATAGCACAATAACCTGGACAACATCTGTCCAGATAACTGCCTTAATCCCTCCCAAAACAGTATAAACCGTTGCAATAATCCCCATGACCAAAATACTGGTCACCACATCCAAACCGGTAACAGACGAGAGCGCTAACGCGGGAAGGAAAAGCACCACACTCATTCGTCCACAAATCTGGAAAACCAGACATTGAAAACTGCCAACCATCCTGAGAGAGGGGTGGAATCGGGACTCCAAATATTCAAAGGTCGACGTAATATTCAAACGTCGGATCAAAGGGACCAAATACAAAGCGACAAAAACCGTTGCGATTAGACCAAATACATTACCACTCAAAACAATCCAGTTTGTCCCAAAAGACAGCGCTGGAATCGCCATGAAGCTGATCGCGCTTGTTCCGGTAGCATACAAACTGAAACCCACGGCCCACCAAGGCATTTTTCGACCCCCGACAAAGAAATCTTCTGTTCCCTTTTCTCTTTTGGAAAAGTAAACCCCAATCCAAATCATTCCAACTAGATAAACAACAACGGCTGTATAGTCCAACCAGGTAAACAACCCCTTCTTCACCTTTATCTCAGCCAATACAACATGAGAGCTTTCAGTCATTCCTTCTCCACTCACTGAGACAATGCCGCTAAGATCTGTTTCAGGAGGTTTTCTTTCAATAAACCAGGGAATCACTCTCTCAACTTCAGAGGAACTTGTTACACCTCCAATTTCAGACCAGGTATTCGTAACAGTATGATAAGACCACAAAACCAATCTCTTGTTATCATCTCTGGTCGCATCGATCCCACCAAATAAAATATGAGAGGGACCAAGGGATAATGAAACGCCACCATCGTTAAAAATAACTGGTAACGTTTCACGGATGCTCCACTCTTCGCCATCATTGTATCGATAAAGAGCCGTCGACGTTCCATCAAAATCAGACTCCCCAATAAAAAGATCGCCATCCTGATAACCCGCCACGAGAACTCCCTCTCCTTCTCCCGGCCAAACATCCAACTCTGCCCACCCCTTAGTTGCATTATCCAGATTCAGCTGAATCAACATTTTCTGAGAATCTGCCTCAACAGAATAGCCCGCCACATACAGATCACTCTCATCAAGGGTGGCCGTAAGATGATTCAATGAAACCGGAAGATCGATAATATCGGTTTTCACCAGTTGATCATTTTCCAGTTTCAGGGAAAACACGGTATCCGATAAAACATCTTCCGCCTGTCCTCCAATCACATAGAGAATATCTTCTGACGAAATAACAAAAGCATCAGAAATTGCTAGATTGGCCTCCAATTGCGTCCATTCATCGGCTTCTTCATTTAAAAGGAAAACAGCATCCGATCCCACTCCCCCAAAAGCCAGAACATCGCCCCCAATCTGACCCAATTGAATTCCTTCAGCAGATACCGGCAATTTCGGATAGGGCACTTCATCAAAAGTGACTAACTCCTTTGCGTTAGAGACACTGGGCAAAAACACCAATAGCGTCAAAAAAGTAAGCAAGGCGGATAAACAGTTTCGGTTTTTCAAGGGTGATCAAATATTGAGGTTGGAAACTAATTGAACACGTCACCCAATGAAGAATTTTCTCGAAGCGCAATCACATTGCTCCTTGAATCGTATTCTTCTGTTTAATCGTATCCCATGCACCCTATCTTATTTCTTTCATCCGACTCCTATCACGCTCAAGAGCGACTCAAGCAAATCCGCGAAAGCATCCAATCTGGTCATGCCAAAAACCTTTGGGAAGGTGTAAAAGCGCAAGCTGATGAGGAATTGAACGGCGATCTAATCACCACTGCAACAGCTCTGCCCGACCGACTGGCTGATCAGATCGAGATGAAAAATCTCGATTGGACCGTCACGAATGCACTGGAAAAACGCATCATGCGTCATGCGCTTGCCTTTCACCTGACTGATGATGAACGATATCGGGAGAATGCCTTATCGCAGCTCAAATTAATGTTTGATACCGATGCCTTTCCTGCCTGGTGCGATCTGGCCGCCTATAAAGATGGTCAGCCAACTGTTCACCTTCGGACGGGAGCCATGGCAAAAGTAGCAGGTATTGCCTACGACTGGCTTAAAGATTCCCTCAGCTCTGATGAAAGAGCTGAAATCATTGAGGGCCTTGATCGACGCGCTATCCAGCCCTACTTAGCCGATCTGAAAAAAAACAATCCATGGTGGATCAAGACCGATAACAATTGGTGCACCTGTATCGTTGGTGGTCTTGCCATCGCTGCAATGGCCCTCAAGGGAGAGCACCCCCAATCACAAGAGCTTATCGATATCGCCATTCCCCGCTTTCAACATCATGTTGATTCCCTTGGAGCCGAAGGTGAATTCAACGAAGCCGTAGGGTATGCCGGAGCCATGATTCTGGGCACCGATTATTTCACAGCCTACGCCTCCTATACAAATGGAGAGCATCAATGCCTGGCCGACCATCCCTTTCCTCAAAATGCACTCTGGTATCTCTACATGACAGTTCCCCCAGGTCATCTGGTAGCCTTTGGTGACGCAAAAGCACGGGCACCGCTCAAAGGAAATTGGGTAGCCACGATTGCTTACGCCGCTCAGGACGGTATTCTCCAGTGGTATTATCACCGTTACCACACCCTCACCCCTGATCCTTTCGATCTCCTTTATTACGATGCCAATCTCGCAGAAATCGATCCGGAAGGAGTTCTCCCCAGAGGGAGGGCCTACCACGATCATGGAGCCTGTATTAGTAGTCGCTCTTCCTGGGACAACAGTGCCCCTGTCAGCGTTGTCATGAGCAAAGCCCGTAGGGAAGATAACCATGAGCATAACGACATTGGCCAAGTCTGCATCGATGGATATGGGAAACAACTTATCGTCGACCTTGGAGTATATGGAGGTTATCCAGTTGGTTTCTTCACCAGAGATCGCTTCAAGTATTATGAGGCCCAAGCCTGGGGCCATAACGTTCCTGTTTTTGGTGGTCGTGAAATGGCGTTTAACTACATCCTCGACCCCGATCATACAGAAGGAAACCTTCATAATAAAAAAGCGGCTGATGCTCAGGGGAAAATAACGCGATCAGAATTCTCCGACGATCTTGGCAGTATCTGGTCAATTGATACAACCGCTGCCTACGAAGGGGTTGTCCAATCTTCCCGCACCGTTATTCATTTTTTCCCCGGAGTCGTTCTCGTCCTGGACGAAGCTAAATTGGAGAAATCGGAATCCATTTCGATTCGCTGGCACACAGTGGATAAGGCAGCGCCGGCAAAGGATGGTTCCTTTACGGTATCTAACCAACCCGCATCTCTTTCTGCAAAAATATTCAGCTTAGATAACAACGAATTGAGTTTTGGGCAAGGCCATCACAAATACGAAGCTCCATGGGACAGAAACCAATTTGGTCCAAAAATGCGGGAACAACCGAATAACTTCGTTGAAGCCAAACTAGATAATTCTGATCACTGCCAAATTCTGTCTCTCTTTTCTATCACTAAAGACTCAGTAGAAATTTCTAAATGGAATCAAAAGGCCAATATCATCTCTATCGAAACTGATTCTGGAAAAATCATCGTTTCTATCCATTCAGATAAAATAACCCTCGGGACAGATTCAACGGCCGAAATTTGGACAGCGCCCTTTACGATCTAGAGTAAACATGCACCCCATTCTATTCCTTTCGTCCGGATCCTATCACGCACAAGAACGTCTCAATCAAATCCGGGAGGATATTCAATCCGGTCATGCCAAAAAGATCTGGCAGGACATTAAGGCAAAAGCGGATGAGGAACTGAGTAGTGATCTGATCACCCTGGAAACAGCTTTACCTCATCGAGGTACTGATCAAATCAAGATGAAAAATCTCGATGCGATTCTCACCAAAGCCCTCGAAAAACGTATCCTGCGTCATGCCCTCGTCTTCCACCTTACCCATGACGAACGATATCGGGACAACGCCTTAGCTCAACTTAAATTGATGTTCGATGAAGACATCTTTCCCGCCTGGTGCGATCTGGCCGCCTTCAGAAGAGATGGCAAAGCAACAGTTCACTTACGGACCGGAGCAATGGCAAAAACAGCCGGCATCGCCTATGATTGGCTGAAAGATTCACTCAGCTCTGATGAAAAGCAGGAAATAATCGAAGGTCTCGACCGCCGTGCCATCCAGCCTTATTTAACTGATATCAAAGAAAACAATCCATGGTGGGCTAAGACCGATAACAATTGGTGCACCTGTATCGTCGGTGGACTTGCGACCGCCGGAATGGCTCTTAAAGATGATCATCCTCAATCAAAGGAACTCGTCGACATCGCCATTCCCCGTTTCCAACATCACATCGATTCTATCGGAGCTGAAGGTGAATTCAATGAAGCCGTTGGCTATGCCAAAGCCATGGTTCTAGCTACCGATTATTTTACAGCCTACGCCTCTTATACAAATGGAGAACAACAATGCCTAACCGAACATCCCTTCCCTCAAAATGCGCTCTGGTTTCTTTATATGACAGTTCCTCCGGGCCATTTAATTCTGTTTGGTGACGGTAAAGTCTATCCCCATAGAGGAAATTGGATCGCTGCTATCGCTACTGCCACCCAAGACGGTATTCTCCAATGGTATTACCACCATCACTACACTTCAACTGCAGATCCTTCTGATCTTCTTTATTACGATGCCAATCTCAAAGAAATAAACCCCGAGGGGGTTCTTCCCAAAGGAAGAGCCTACCACGATCATGGAGCCTGTATCAGCAGTCGTTCCTCATGGGACAACATCGCTCCAGTCAGCGTGGTCATGAGTAAAGCTCGCAGAGAAGACAACCATGAGCACAATGACATCGGCCAAGTCTGCATCGATGGATACGGAAAACCTTTAATCATTGATCTGGAACGAGTCGGAACAGGTTATCCAAATGGATATGCCACAAGAGACCGTTGGAAATACTATATAGCCCAAGCATGGGGCCATAATATACCTGTCTTTGGTGGACGAGAAATGAAATTCAACTATATTCTCGACCCCGATCACCTTGAAGGAAAACTCCACAATAAAAAAGCAGGAGATGCTCAGGGAAAAATCACTCGATCAGAATTTTCCGACGACCTTGGAAGTATCTGGAAAATTGATACAAAAGCGGCCTACGAAGGTGTTCTCCAATCCTCTCGCACCGTTATACATCTTTTCCCCGGAATCGTTCTTGTCTTAGATGAAGCGAAATTGGAAAAACCAGAATCTATTTCCATTCGCTGGCACACGGTTGATTATGCGATACCGACAGAAGATGATTCTTTTGTCGTAAGAAATGAACCCGCTATCCTTTCCGCGAAAATATTCAGCCTGGATGATAACAAATTGAAGTTTGGGCAAGATCATCATCAATACAAAGCGCCATGGGACAAGAATCATTACGGCGCTAAAATGGAAGATGGGCATACCAGCTTTGTGGAGGCCAAACTCGACCATTCCGATCACTGCAAAATTTTCTCTCTTTTTTCCATTAGCAAAGAGAAAGCTGAAATTCCAAAATGGAAGAGGGAGAACAACATCATTTCCATCGAAACGGACTCCGGAAAAACAATCGTTTCCCTCTACTCAGATAAAATAACAGTCGGAATAGATTCAATGGACGAAATTTGGACAGCTCCTTTTACGATTTAAAGCGGAAGATGGCGTAAACTTGAGGAATAATGCTGTTGTCCTTTGTACCTTTGAATCATAACCCTAGACTTCATAAAAGCTCTCGAGATTCATGCTTTGCCTCTCTCTTAAGTCCCTATTCAGTCTGAAAAATTACCGATGAAAATAACGAAACTTGAACCCTTTATTCTTCACGTCCCCGTCACTCGACAAGGGATTGCCGATAGCACTCACCAGATCAGTCATTGGGGCTATCCGGGCGTCATCATCCACACGGATACCGGACATAAGGGATATGGTTTTTCCGGAACCCATGCAGAGCTGGCTGGTGACCGCATTATCGTCGATTTTATTACTAACGTATATGGCCCACTCCTCATCGGAGAAGACCCTCGAGCCACTAATCACCTCTGGCAAAAACTCTATCGTCACCCTCCCTCACAATGGATCGGGCGTGCTGGCATCTCTCATCTTGCTTTGGGAGCTATTGATATCGCCCTATGGGACCTGAAAGCCAAAGAAGCGGAAAAGCCACTTTGGCAGCTATTGGGAGGCAGTGATACCAAATCCGTCGAAGCCTATAACACCGACTGCGGTTGGCTCAACTGGAGCTTTGACGAACTCGTTTCGGATGCCAAAGACAGTGTTGAACGCAGAGGCTTTCCAGGCATCAAAATGAAAGTTGGCAGCCCAAATCCAACAACCGATCTGAAACGCATTGAAGCCGTACGAAAAGCAATTGGTCCCGAAATCAAACTGATGGTCGATGCCAATGGAAAATGGGATCTCAATACGGCAACCCGTATCGGAAACAAATTCGCTGATTATGACATTCTTTGGTTCGAAGAGCCCATTTGGTATGATGACATCTTAGGTCATCAGGAATTGGCGGCTTCGATCAGCACACCTATTGCCTTAGGCGAACAACTCTACTCTGCCGATGCCTTCACTGCTTTCATCAATGCGCGTGCTGTCAGTTTTTGTCAGCCTGATGTGGTAAGGGTAGCCGGCATCACCGAATGGCTCGTCGTCGCAGATTTGGCCAGTGCTCACAACTTGCCGGTCGTTTCCCATGTCGGTGATATGATGCAGGTTCATCTACATTTGGCTCAGTCCCACCCTGCTACCAATCATCTCGAATATATTCCCTGGTGTCGCAAAGCTTTTGTGGAACCTGCCACCGTTGAAAGCGGGTTCTTTGTTACGCCTCAAGAACCAGGTGCCGGCACTACCTTTTCCTCAGAAGCTTTCGAAAAATTCAACGTCCTTTAGAAATAACAATGGATCTTCCAAATGCCTTTAAATTGGATGGACAAACTGCTCTGATCACCGGAGGTGGCACAGGTATTGGACTCGGCATCGCTCGTTGCATGGTCGCTGCCGGAGCAAATGTAATTCTCGTTGGACGACGCAAAGACACTCTTCGCCAAGCTTCAAAAGACTTAGGCGAAAAAGCCACCTACGCTGTCCAAGATATCACTGCATTAGATGAGCTCCCAGGATTCGTTGAATCACTCCAAAAACAGCAGGGAAAGATTGATGTGTTGGTTAACAATGCGGGAAACCATCACAAAAAATCGTTTTTGGAAACAGAAGATGCCGATCTAAAATCGATCTTTGAGACACATATCAATGCTGCCTTTTCTCTTTCTCGTCACATTGCTCACTCGATGGTAAAAAGAGAATCCGGTAGTATCATTTTTATCGCCTCGATGGCTTCCTTTCTCGCCTTCCCCTATATCTCTGCCTATACCACAGCCAAGACAGCCGTTCTGGGTATGACACGTGCTTTGACCGCTGAACTCTCACCTAAAAAAATAAGAGTCAATGCAATTGCCCCGGGCTGGATCCATACGGCCATCACGGAAAAAGCGCTTTCCGACGACCCTGAACGAAAACAGAAGATCCTAAGCCGGACGCCCATGGGCACATTTGGAGAACCGGAAGACATTGGAAACGCCGCTGTCTATCTCGCCTCACCGGCCAGCCGTTTCGTTACCGGAACCATTATCCCTATCGATGGCGGTGCCAGTGTTGGGTTTTAAGTAAGCCGACAAGAAATATTCAGCAAGTCTTCCAGCACTACCCTCATAAAAAGTATTTCGTCTTCTTCTAAAAATTTCTTAGCTATTGCCATCGACATCTTTCCTTTTAAAAAACCTTCAAACATGAGTGCACCAACTAAACAATTCCAGAAAGACGAACTTGATGTCCGTATCTTTGATTCCATCGAAGCAATGGCGACTGATGCAGCCGATGAGGCCAAAAAAACTCTGGTCAGCGCCATCACTGAAAGAGGTGAAGCCAGAGCGATTATCGCCACGGGAAACTCTCAGGATTTGTTTTTGGATAAACTGACCAAACTCGATGGAATCGATTGGTCAAAAGTAACTCTCTTTCACATGGATGAATACCTCGGTATGTCCATTGAACACACAGCTTCCTTCCGTAAATATCTCAAAGATCGTGTCGCTGACGTGGTCAATCCTGCAGCCATGCACCTTCTAGAAGGTGATGCGATGGAACCCATGAAAGCAATCAAGACGTATAGCTCCCTTCTGAACGAAAAACCGATTGATATTTGCTGTCTCGGTATTGGTGAAAATGGACACATCGCCTTCAATGATCCTGCCGTTGCAGACTTCGAAGATCCCGAAGTTCTCAAGTTTGTAAAACTCGATGAAAAATGTCGGCAACAACAAGTCGGTGAAGGTCATTTTCCCAATCTGGATGCCGTCCCGATGTACGCCATCACTCTTACCGTCCCTACCCTCTGTAATGTGGGCCGTATGATCTGTGTCGTTCCGGAAACTCGCAAAGCTCAGGCCGCCAAAGACAGTCTGGAAGGTCCTATCGCCACCAGCTGTCCTGGGAGTTTCCTGAGGACACAAAAGCAAGCTTCTCTTTTCCTCGACCCAGATTCTGCCAGCCTCCTTTCCTGAGAGACGCACGGAAAATCAAAAATGGCGAAAAACCTTATTATTGGTAGGCATTACCAAACAGGCGATGCCCTTCAAATCGAATGGGACAATGGAGTTATCTCGAAAGTCGAAACACTTGAGATAATTCCGGATGGAGCCCTTACGATCGCACCTACTCTGACCGATGTGCAAAACAATGGCTTTGCTGGATATGATTTTCAAAGAGATGATATCACCAAAGAAGAACTTCTCGCTGTTCGAAAGGCTCTTCACCAACATGGTTGCTCACGTATTCTACTGACTCTGATCACTGATCAATGGGATAAACTCTGTCATCGCATTCAATATTTGAATGAAATGATAAAAGCTTCACCTGAACTTTCGGAAACTTTTATCGGTTGGCATATCGAAGGCCCATTCATGTCGCCTGAACCCGGTTTTCATGGAGCCCATCCACCGGAGTTCATGGTGCCACCAACACCAGACAAGGTTGCTACCTTGCGAAAATTAACCGGAAACGCTCCTCTTCTTCTGACAATGGCTCCGGAATGGGAAAATATTTCTGAAGGCATTCGCACCGCTAGAGATTTAGGCGCCTTTGTCTGGCTCGGCCATACGGATGCGTCTTCCGAACAAATTGAAAAAGCCGTTATTGCCGGAGCTAATGGATTCACTCACTTAGGAAACGGTTGCACCAATGCTCTCGATCGAGCCGATAATATCATCTATCGAATCATCGATAATCCAAAGATTAATACCTGCCTGATTTGCGACGGTATTCATGTTTCTCCTTTACTCTTCCGCATCATGCATCGCGCCATTGATGAAGAAAGGATTACTTATACAACAGATTGTATGTCCGCAGCCGGATCTCCTCCCGGACAATTTAAAGTCGGGCCTCACATTGTGAAAGTCGGTGAGGATGGGATTGTCCGTCAACCGGGAAAACCAAATTTCGCCGGATCCAGTCTTACTCCTTTGGAAGGCGTTTTTCGAGCAGCTCGTATGTTAGACACCACTCCTGAAAAGGTATGGCATCGCTTTTCGGATCGTTTTACGGACCATCTCGACCTCCCTCCACTATGGGAAGCTGGTAATCCAGCTGATTTTTGCCTGTTAACCGGTTCCGATTCAGCACGACAAGTCGATATTTACATTCGAGGTAAAAAACTAGCAGAGCATACGTTTCGACCTTAAAAGGTCGCTGACACAGCCTGAATTATTTCGAAAGAAACGATCTCTGCTCAACTTCTTCTTTAAACTTGTCTGCCGCTTCCTTCACGATTTGACCCACATGGGCATATTGTTTGGAAAACGGAGGCCAGTAGTCACCAATACCCAACATATCATTGATCACAAGGACCTGCCCATCACAGTGTGGGCCTGCGCCAATACCAACAGTAGGAATACTGATTGAATTTGTCACTTCTTCTCCAAGTTTATCTGGTATATGCTCCAGTACCAGTAAGAAAGCGCCCGCACGAGTAATCGCCTCTGCCTCACCTAAAATTCTCTGTGCCTCTTCGGCGTTCTTACCCACTTGTCTAAGATGACTGGCTGATTGAGGTGTCAATCCGGTATGGCCGGCAACAGCAATTCCATTTGCAACAAGGGATGCAATAATCTCAGGATGAGGACCCTCTAATTTTACACTATCTGCGCCTGCCTTAATAAGTAGACGCGAATTTTTTAAAGCATCCTCTATCGACTCATACGTTTGGTATGGAAGGTCACCAATAAGATGCGTATTAGGAGCTCCCCGACGAACAGCCTCCACGTGATACTGCATATGCTCAATCGTAACAGAACGGGTATTTTTCAACCCTCTCTCCACCATCGCCAATGAGTCTCCCACCAAAATAACGGGAATACCCGATTTTTCCAGATAACGAGCAATGGGATAATTATATGCCGTCAACATCGCGATCGGTTTATTTCCCTTCATTGCTCCCAGAGCTTTTGTATCCAATTTCATTTTCACCCCATTATGACTACCCCCAAATAAATCCGCAATACAAAGACCTCACTCCATCCCTAATTCATTCAAAGTATTTTCCAGTTTGATGCGATATTCCTCTAACTGTTCTCCCTCCAGCTTTCTCGGGACCTCAAAGGGGTCTCCGAATTTTATCAAGACCTTGGCAAATGGTTTAGGGATGATTATTTTATCCCAAGAAGCCACCCGCCAACATTTTTCAGTCGAATAGGACATTGGATAAAGAGGCACCTGAGCTAGTTGCGCCAGTACGATGGAACCAGCCTTTGCTTTATAAATAGGTCCCTGAGAGCCATCAGGTAAAAGAATGGTAGAGCTATTTTCTCTCAAAACGGCTCTAAGTAAATTCCGCAATCCTTGAGCCCCTCCTCGATTGGAAGAGCCTCGAACAACATGCGCACCAGCCATTTTTGCCATAATCATGCCAATATCGCCATCTTGCGATTGGCTGGACATTTGCGTCAATTTCATCCCTCTGTCGACAAATTCCTCTTCGAGAAATCGGGAAAAGAAAAACATGCGATTATGCCAAAAACATAAAAGAACCGGCTTCACATTAGACTGCAATTCAGAGAACCGAGCTTGTCCCGAAACGATTTCTATGCTCCAGGAAGCATATAAAAGACGAATAATACTCCGCAGAAGAATGGCCAATAAATGAGCCTTAAAAGATGGTTTTCGCTCGTCTGGCACTAGGCAATTTTCTCATTCGTAACCAACTTCAAAATATCGGCCACTGTTTCCATCTGTGCAGCCTGTTCATCGCTGATTTCTATTTTCAATGCCTCCTCCAATTCAAACAAAAGTTGTAAAGCTTTAGGAGAATCAATCCCCAATCCGGCAACCAACTCCATTTCCAGTTTAATCTCGGACACATCAACTTCCGCTATTTTAGCCAGAATTCCAATAACAGTTTCTTCAGTGTTCATAGTTTTAAAAAAATTAGTTTTCAGGGCGACTAATTCAAACGCTCCAATCTTCCTTGTAAATAGTCATCTTTCAACTGACCTCGGATTATCTTCCCACTAGTCGTTTTGGGAATTCGGCCACGTCGAACAAAGACGAAATCAGCTAAAACCAGCGACATTCTACGGCCAATCTGACTACGAATTTTATTTTCCAATGTTTTAAGTTCTGCCTCATTTGTTAAAGTGGTTTCCATAACAATAACCGGTTCTTCTCCCTCATTCCCACGAACAATCGAAAAAGCAGCACAGCGTTCAGCGCCACCCCTTCCTCTCACCTCCTCTGCTTGCCATTCGATATCATGAGGCATGATATTTTCGCCCCGAATAATCAAAACATCCTTGGATCGTCCAGCAATATAGAGTTCTCCATCTTTGATAAAGCCCAAATCCCCTGTCTTGAGCCAACCATCTACCAAACTTTCCGCTGTCGCCTCTTCATTACGGTAATATCCCGCAAAAATACCAGGACCCTTCACCTGAATAAAACCCAATTGCCCTTCCGAAAGCACATTGTTCTCTGCATCACATACTCTTAACGTCGTATCAATAACCGGCGCTCCCACACAAACAACCGGTTCACCAACTTCTTCTTGACCACTCATGTCAGGGGCAGCAACTCGTATACCTTCTTTCTTTTGATCAAAGGCTAAAGCCAATGTCGCTTCAGCCATTCCATAAGAAGGTGTGAGAAATGCATCATCAATACCAACATTCGACATCTTTTCTCTGAAAGCCCGCATGGATTCTGGGCGAATCATTTCGGATCCCGCACACATCCGAAGAGGGCCTGATAAATCAATCCCTTCCAATTGTGCTTCTTTGATTCTCTCAACACAAAATTGGTACCCAAAATTTGGAGCAGCCGTTAAACATCGACGACCACTCATCGCCTTTAACCATGCGATCGGACGCGCCAAAAATGTTGCAGGATTCATAAGAAGAACATCCAATCCGAACCAAGCAGCAAACAAAGTACTGATAAGCCCCATATCATGGTTTAAAGGTAACCAGGAAACAAAGGCTTCCGCAAATTCACTTGCCTTTCTGCCATAAGAAAGACCCAGTCCATTGTTGATAGCATGGATGTTGTGGACAAGAGTCCTGTGTAAAATCATGACCGCACGAGGTATCCCGGTTGATCCACTGGTAAACTGTAAAAAAGCCAATTCATCACCTTTGGCCGGATACTTTTCAGTAATGCCCTCCGTTTCGATCATTTCGAGCTGAGCAGGCGAAAGAGAAATATCCTTTAAGGATACGATACCTTTTTCTACGATACTTTTTACCAAAGCATCACTGCCGATCAGTAGGGATGCATCAATGACATCACGAAATCTTTCCAAACGTTCTGAAAAATTGGATGACGGCCCAAGCCCTCCTCCCATAGACGGAGCAATGGCTGCCGGATAGGCTCCTAGATAAACACAACCCAACCACAAATCCAACAATTCCCAACTAGTTGGCAAACAAAGGAGAACAGTGTCTTTTGGCTTGATCCCAAAAGCCTGCAGTTTTGCGGCGGCCTTTTTAAAGTCTTCAACAATTTGCGAATAATATTTTGTCTCTGCCGAAGCACCTCTTCGATCAAAGATAGAAATACCTCTATCGGGATATTCTTTTGCTCCTCTCAGAAACAAATCGATCAGGGACGTTTCCTCAGATGCCTTCAGAACACCTGACATCATGCCTCGGATCAGAGATAACTTGCTATCTCCTGCCATATGTTTTCCTTTCCTTAAACCCCTACCGGAACAACCAATTCCTCTTCCGGAATGGTTTCACCTTCAGACGCTTTGAAACCTGCTTGAACAGATTTTTCTAAACGTTTTTTCGTCATGCGATCCACCTCAGAAATGATTTTCTCCTGATCAAGACCAATGATTTCACATTCCTTTTCAAGAGCCTTTAGAATCGGTGAGGCTCCCTCCAAAACATACTTTCTACGCTTCTCCAAATGTTGGGCAAAGTGTTGGGCATCCTTTTCATCCTTCTGAAAAAGATCCTTAAATCGATCACTCATATAAACATGATTAAAGCCAAGATGACGCGCTTCATCTTCAAGAATGCCTTCACAAATCTCACTTAAAACCGGATCCAAATCCAGTTCACGAAATTCATGCGAAATAATTTGAGCTAAACTTTCACTGACTAAGACACCTGTTAACCATTCAGCCGGTTCTTTTGAAATAATCCTGCTTTGAAATAAGTAACCAGCCGGAAACTTACGAATAGACAGAGGTTCTCGATCCAAACGATGATAATAACGCGCAAAAAGTTCAGTATGACGCGCCTCATCCACAGCCCAGGTCGTCAGATAAAATTGGCCTTCTACTTCGGATCGATGACCCAGAACAGGAATCAAACCTGATACAGAATAAAGAGCTGACTGTTCCCCCGTCAGGACAGGTGTAAGAACCTTGGCCAAATTATCTTTGAAAGATTTATTGGAGATTCGCTGACCCTTCTTCCAATCAATATCAGCTGCGGACCACTGTTTCCGCAACCCCTGATACCAAAGACGCATTTGGCGATCATTTTTTAAATCAGGTAGAACCTTATAAATATTCATATCTATAACCCTCTAACTAAAATACCCTTTTCCTTTTACGACACAAAAAATGTCAAAAAAACAATCATGACAAAAGAAAACCTTAAGGAGACAATCCTCAAAAAAATCAACCGTTCTCAGTTTTATTTACGCCATTTTCGCAGAGCATTTTTCCAAACCTTTTCAATTTCAGCTCTTCCAGCAATCGCATCCTTCCAAATATCGGGGAAACATTCCAGACCGTAGCCAGATCCCTTCGGGCCAAGTTCAACCACTGCCCAAAGAGGTTTTCCCGCACGCGCGCCACTCAACCAAAAGTCAAAGAATGGTTTTAAGAAATTATCTCTCCATTCAATAAAATTCCCGTCGAGATTACGTCCTCCATCTGTAACCGGAGTCTGACAATGGCTTCCCGTAAACGGCCGCAAGTGAATCAACTCACTGGCTTTTAGTAATTCCGGTTCATATTCAACAATCCTCTCCCAATAACGAGTTGGCCAAAGCTGTTTGATAATTGCCGGATGAGAATGATCAAAATTGGTCGGAAGTTTTTCTTTATAGCGCTTTAGATACTGTGCCGCTAAGGCGATCCCCTTTTCCGGTGTCTCCGTACAGGTATCGCGATGCCATTCGATCGTTGCTTTGATCCTAAGTTTTTTAGCGGCCGCCATCACTCTGCGGGCAACCGTAGCAGCTTTGGCAATAGGTGTATCATGATCACAAAGCTGAATGTTTACATATTTGGCTCCTCCATTTTTGAAGACCCGAAGTTTTTCTTCCGCATCATCGTCTGACCCCACATCAACACCACCGACTAATTGAATATCATATTTACGGCACGCTTCCACCATTTCCGGATCAGCTCTTCCACTAAATCCATCAAAGCCAGCTTTCTTTGCTGCTTTCACTTTTCTGTCCATCGACCATTCTTTCTCTACTGAAGGATATCCAGCCATTGACCAAGCTGTTGCACAGAGATGAAGTTCAGGTTTCTTAACTTTTTTTCTTGAAGCCATGAAATTTTTTACGGGTTAACGGTTTTCATTCAGTTTGCTGATACACCGAAGCAATGACTCCTTCTAAAAAATGAAGTAGCTACGGTTACCCCTATCTTTACCATAAGCCTCAAGGGGTCAATTCTCTAAAAATCAATTTTATGAGCTCTACCGACCTAGAAGCAGACTGAAAAGTATTCTAATTTTTACGACTTTGCGTTGTATTCCTTCAGTGCTGCTTCCATAGCTCGGATGTTCTCACCAGGCATCCCTGGGCTGGTTCCACCACCCACAGAAAGGATAATTCCTTCACCACCTGATTTCTCAAGAACATCCATCGTTGCCTGATGGACTTCTTCCGGAGAGCCACGCACACCGATCTCCAATGGGTTCACATTACCCATTAAACACATACGATCACCGACCAAATCCTTCACCTCCTCAATGTCTGTTTGCTTGCCCCAATTAAGCACATTAAAACCGGCATCCGGCAAATGTTCGACGCAGGCATTAATATCGGCGTCATTATGATAAACCTTTATCCAGTCTTTCGGAAAAGCATCACAAATTCGCTTCAAATAGGGATGTGCAAATTCCTCGTAATGCTCTTCATTAACAAAGCCGACAATATCATCTAAAACAAAAATACTCTCCACCGTATCACCGATAACTTTTGCCTGAGCTTTGAGCCAATCAATGACAACGTTGGTGCAAAGATCGATCAACTTATGGGCTCCTTCAGGATCATCTACCAAATCGAGCATAAAATCTGTCGTGCCACGCACAAATCCAGCCGTGCATAAAGGACCGCGAGCGGTTACCATCGGCAACGTATAGCCGTGATCGAGAATACGCTGCTTATGCATCTTGATCCTGTGCAACGTTAAAGCAGCAAAACCATCTGCTTCAATTTCGTATTCCGGAAAATTTTTGATGTCCTCTAAACGATACAACGTGTGGTATTCACTCGGCGTGTTATCCGGCCAGAATTTAATCTTGGCCCCCAATACGGATGGTTCCGCCGCCATACCATACTCCATCCACCAAGAAGGAACAAAAATAATGTCAGGAAACTCTTCCATGATTTTGAGGTTCGACTGAAACCAAAGTTCCGGATCGAGAAAATAATCCATGTGGCTGATACCCAGATAACCCGGAATCCATGGACTATCGATAATCATGGCCATTGGGATCTCATCCATTTTTTCCAATCGAGCAGCCCGTTTAAAAGTTTCCCATTGTTGTGGTAGCATATCGTCTTTATTCTTTAGTTTTGCGTCACTCTCAGAGCGACTTTCGTATGATAAGTGAAGTGGGAATCACCTGCTCCTTTACTGTTCGGTCTAGAACAAAGTCTGCAGCTGTTTTACCCATTCGTTGAAAATCGGTTGAAATAACCGTTAACCCTCCTGCTATGTATTTTTTAAGTGGCGTATCATTGTAGGCAACAATCCCAACATCCCGTCCAATTCTTAATCCAGCGGTTTCACACTTCTCCAACAATTCCGCCAAGTCTTCATCAAAAAAAGAAAAATAGACAACTCCAGATTTGGTCTTCAAATCACTCACCCCTTTGCACAAACGATACCTTATTTTATGACGTCGACAGAAACGTTTAATCGCATTCAACGTCGCAACTGGATGCTGCATTGAGGCAGGACAAACAACATTGATTTCAGAATACCGCAAAAACCGTCCCACTTCTGATTCCAGACAGTCAAAAACAGCTCCATTAAAGTCCTGCCCAACATAGGTGAATCTCTCATCGAGATAATCTCTTCTATCCAGAATGAGAAGATTTTCTCGCTCCACTTCCTTGAGAACTTTCGGAATAGATCTATGATCAAATGGCTTGATCACATACATCTCGTATTTGCCAAGATTGTCATGAACTAAACGTTTAAATTCATCGATATTATAGTGATGAAAAAACAAATCCACTTGAGCCTGCTCCCCTAATCGCTGGTGAAAAGCCTCATAAAGTACACGATTATCTAAATTAAAGGCATTCAAGAGCAGGAAAACGCGAACCGTATGCTCAATCGATTCACTTGCCACATAGTACCCCTTACTCGGAATCGAATGAATAATCCCACGACGACGAAGCCTCCGATAGGCTTTCGCCACTGTCTCTCTCGCAAGATCGTGCTCATCACTTACCCTTGTAATAGAAGGTATCTCGGCCCCCTTGCGCAGAGCCTTACTCCGAATTGCCTTCGTGACACCATTGACGATCTGCTCATATTTGGGAACACCGCCGCTTGCATCAATTTGTAGCCATTCTGTATTCATCCGAAGAATATCACTCTAGCTATAGCCATACTATGCCATACTACTTCATGTCAAGAAACGCTGAAGGAAACTTTTGACCATCCACCATTTAAAATAAAAAAGGCAGACACCTCAGTGCCTGCCTTTGTAAATAAATTAAATTAACCTTAGTTAACCCCGGCGATTTTCTTAATCTTATTACCCGTCAATCGTTCTTCTGGAGAAAGAGAATGGGGAATTTTTCCTCCAAACTTCTCGGCAAATTCTTCAAACTTCTTTTGTGTCGCTTTAACAAAATCACCTACTTCGGCCTCAATACCAAACTGCTCCATCAAAGGCTTTAACCATTGATGACCATAACGGACATGATTCTGTTCATCATTGCGATCAAAGGCCAACAAAGTATCCACCTCGAAATCATTCAGTTCACGAATACGGTCGATGAGATAAGCCTTGGTCGGAAAACTACCCGCTTCAAATTCCATCGTCATCATGGCGTAACGCTCTGGAGCAGGCATCTGAACTAAGATACAATAGAGATCCAACGAATGCTCAACCGTCATGACATCCACGCCCAAACGCGGAAGTTGACGGAAACCAAACTGACTATGCCTGGATTCATCCCAAAGGTGTCGTGCCATATCGTAATGCATATCGAGAGGAGCCTCGGGTGTATCATAGAAAATAGTAGCTAGGTAATCCACTGCATCCATCTCCATCATTAACCAGACATAGATCATCAACCGCAACACAGCCGCATCGGTATTGGCCTCTTCTTCAAGCCATGGACGAATGATGGGATCTTCATCCGGATTATGTCCAAAGACACTGGAGCAAACCGGATATTTTCCCCGGCTGCAAACAGGGGGATGAGAATAACCCTCTTTTTCATGCTTCCAAACAAACCCAGCTGGAAGATCCTCTTTTTCTTCGATCTCCAGCAAACCACCAATGCTGGAAAGAGCGGTTTTCATGTGGCTCACCCATTCTCCTGCTTCAACACCCTCAAGGTATTTCTCCATCTCAGAAGCATGGCGTTCTTCATCAGCAATAAATTCCTGTAGTAGTTGCTTGGAAGGCCAATCCGCCAAATGGTCTGTTTCCTTCAAATAATAACGGTAAGACTTCAATAACGCTGGTTTTAAAACCCGGTAAAAGCCAGCCAAGGCAATCATACCATCCTCTGGTTTTACCGCTTCCTCAAAAATTTTACGAATTTCAGTACGAACACTTTCGCCGGAACCAAATCCCGCCATCTCTCGTCCTCTTTCACGCAAAAAACGTGCATGCTGGGCAGATTCCCAAATATGCTGACAGAGCAAATACTTTAACTCAGGTTCACCAACGCGATAGACCAAAGTCGTTGCCGTTCTGATCATCTCCCGTTCATATTCAAAAATATGGCGCAGCAAATTCGCCATGTCCATGACTGCGAGCATGCGCAGTGATGATTTGCCTGAAGATTTCGATGCGGATGCATCAGTTGATTGAGAAGTAGCCATAACAATAAAATGAGTTTCTTTTAGGGTCTTAAAATTAAACTAATATAGAGAATTAAGCGCCTAAAACAACCCTGAGAAGACTAAACAAAACGACAAAGACCTGGAAAAAAGTGCAGAAAGGCCTTCATTTCATTCGTCAGTTAAAACCACTATTGAAAAAATCAAATCGTCCTGAATTGCTGGCGAAAAGCTTTGGGGGAAAGACGGAATCGCTTGGAAAACTCCTGTGAAAAATAAAAAGGATCATTAAAACCCACCGTATAAGCCACTTCACTGATCGTCATCGTCCCTTCTGTTAAGAGCCTGCGAGCTTCAACCAAACGCTGTTCTCGCAAATACCCTTTGAATCCCATTCCGGTATGACCCCTAAAAAGGTCGCTCAAGTAGCGCTTCGAAACATTTAATTCCGCCGCTATCTCATTCCAGGAAGGCGTATTTTTGAGATCCTTACAGAGAGCCGATTCTGCTCTCTCAACCAAAAGCAGATGACGACGTGAAACATTGGCCCTTCCCCTCGCCCTTTCAATTTCCTCCTGCCAAGCCTGAAACAAAAGTAAAAGCAGCCCCTTTTTCTCTAGAATCCTTCCATATGGAGAAGAAATATAGCTCAACGCCAAATCCTTACAAAAGGTAAAAATGGGACGGGAAAGTCGGCTTCTGAGGTGAGGTGGAGGTAAAGGCTCAATCGAGCATTTTGGTATTATTTTTTCAATACAATCAATCCCTTCAGACCCTCCATATTCCGATTCATCAAAAACAAAGTGCAAACCGATAAGCCGCAAATTTTGATCTCCTGAAGTAGAAACAAACTGCGTAGCTCTCGGGGGCCAAAAGAGAATATCACCTGAATAAATATTACAAGAAACCGTATCCCATTCAGCCTTTCCCTCCCCTGCCAAAACAAAAATCAACTGAAAATCCCGTAAACTGCGAGGACCAAAACAACTCCCTGGTTCACCTTCATAGAAATTGGCATAGCCCAACCGAGGTGAAACTCGATCCCAACCTGAATAAACAGCTTTCTCCGGCATTATCGTTTTAACCAGCTGTTTTAATCACTACGGCAAACCCTCCATCAGTTCATCCGCTGTAATGGAAAATCGCTGCGTCATTTCCAAATGTAAGATAACAGCTCTTGTTTGATCGAGTCTTTCGACAGTTTCGAAAGATTCCATCCCCGTGGTACAATCGCGAACCAGCGTTACTTTATAGCCACGGTTATGCATATGCGTCGTCCCGTAATCATTTAAAATGATACAATGGTTGGTATTAAATCCAACATAGATAAGGAAAAGGATTCCTTTCTTTTTGCAATAACGATGAAGCTCTTCTCCATTTGCCACCACTGCTTCTCTCTCTTTCGGTTCAACCAACGGATGAAAACAACGTTCCTTGCGACGTTCCTCTAACCAAGCCTGACGAGGTTCAAACGGATGATCGTATTTGGCAAACTCACCCTTGCGTTCAATAAAATCTTTTGGAGGCCATTCCGGATCATAGACAGGCCATTCAAGCTCATCTTCTTCCACCATCTTCACCCATTGAGGATGCTTAACCGCTACTTGCACACCAGGCGCATGAATAATTTCCAAACCAGCCGTTCGACACTTATCCAAGAGAGGAACAATTTTGTTCTCCGTAATATCATTTATCCGCTCCCGTGTTTCTTTTAAATAATGAAACGCCCAGGTATCCAAAGCAATAACCGCTGCTTTTTCCAAGGGGATTTCCCAATCGAGTGTGTCGTAGCTTGTGTTTGCTTCACTCCATTCAACACCTGGATCAACATGCCAGCGATAATAACGAGGTTTTATTTTTAACACACCTCAGTCTTCTATCCTCTCTCTATCAAATTCAAGGAAAACTTCATCCCTTACATCTCAATCGCTCATTTATCTCATCGATATCGGTGTATTTCAAGGTGCCTGGGAGAATGATACTTTTCAGATCAAAAGAGTCATAGTATCGGGTAGCCACAAGCTCCGAAAAACTCTCCACCCCGTTTTCTACGGTTATCTTCTTAATTCGATCATCCATATAGGCAGCCAACTGTCCATACAACCCATACTTCCCCCAACCATAAACAAAAATATCATCTTCTCTTAAATCAGGAAACTCCCGGATCATTTCAACCGTTCGGAGAACATCATAAATCCTTAAGGCAGGCAGACTATCATCCAGCCAGATTAAATCATCCGCAAATTTTCGCAACGTTCCATAACTCTCATAAACACCGAAATGACTAACCGGATTCGGTTCAAGGCACCCCACACCTGCAACATCGAGAACAAGAACCACCCTACCGGCCGAGCATTCTCTTTTGATCCATTCTAGATGATCTTCCAAAGCAGCAGTTCCCCCATCCCAAACGGCAATCGTAACAGGAGGCTTTTCTGCGCATTCTGGCCCCTTAAAAGAGAGCGCATGTGAATACAATCCTTCCTGTGCCCACCACAGACACCTCTGAACTTCCAGATCAAATAGTTCTCCCAAATGAAATAACCGCAGATTCAAGTCACAAGGCTTCCGTTCATAAAAAACCTTTTTCTTGAGCCACACTTGAATTTCCTCATCTCGCTTTTTCTCGGAATTAGCATGACGAATGGCGGCAAGTTCCTCCAGGCGTTTTTGATTCTCCTCATAGACAAAACACGCCTCTTCAAAATCTGCTTTGATTTGTCCCGTAGCAGTGCACCACAACTTTTCAATGGGGAGAGGCCTGATAGAAAATTGGCTACCATCAACGTTTTCTTCTTTGAAATGAGTCGCGAAAAACTCAGCTGCTTTAATGGCAAGTTTTTCCGTGTAATCATGAACAGATGCATCTTCATGCAATTGGATGTTTTTCTCCTTCCTATACATTTCCCAAAATCGTTTGACTCTCCCTACCGTTCGTCTCGTCCCTTCTATCGGAAAAAAATCATAGGTAACCGCATTCACACAGACTGGTTTTGGTGTCATGCAAAGAAGCAAATCCTCGTGATCAAATCCTAAAGCCGTATACCCGGGCCAAAGTTGTTCAGAATCCTGAGCTCCTCCTGCATACAAATAGGATTCCCGGTTCATGACGAAATTGGCCGGCGCTGCCGCTGCAATCCTTTCATCACATACCATCAACATAACGGTCTGCGTCCCTCCTCCCGAACTACCAGTCACACCAATTTTGGAAGAATCCACCTCATCTCGAGTACAAAGATAATCGATACCTCTCATCGCATCATGGATAAAATACCTGGCCAGGCTATCTCCCAAGAACAAGCATTGAAAACCGGCATGATCATGATCCGGAACGCAAGGATTTATCTTTGCTCGCCCAATTTCTTTTTCGTAATAGCTAAAACGTTCTCCCTGGCCGATAGGGTCCTGGGCTAAAACAACAAACCCTGCTTGCACGAGGTACTGACATACCCTCTGATAGGCCGGATACTGTTTCCCCTCTTCCGAATGGCCACATAAGAAGAGAACCGCTCCCGTTCGTTCCGCCTGTCCTTCAGGCAGATAAAGATTAGCCGTCACGTAATTTTTAGGCCGCGACTCAAAAATCACTTTCTCAATGCGAAACCCATCACAGACAACTTCACCCGTAATGACTGGATTCAATGAAGTATCATTTGATGGCAACCCCGCAATAAGATTCACAAAACGTTTCCGCATCTGCCTTCGATAAGCTTCAAATTCTTCAATTGATCGAATCGCATCTCTTCTCTCATCTCCACGCTTAAACGCTTCAGACGAACGCCCATAGATAAATCTCTGTAACTGTGATCTCGTATCACAGTATTCCATACATCCATTTTTGCTAGTCAGCTCAACTATTTCCATCAGAAAACTCCTGTTCAATAACGCCCCTCCGCAGACCTTCCAATTCATTCATATGTTTTTCAGCTTCTGAAGTTTTCCCCTCGCAAATCATCCTCAAAAAAGTTCTAACTACCTCATGATGCGCCTCACAGGTAAACCCATTTCGTAAAACCATTGTGTCGATTGAAGCCTCATCAGTCACTGCCGGATACTGAGCTTTTTTAAAATATTCAATCCACGTTGGACCTTCTTTTAAACACCAGGCATTCCATAAATCATTTACCTTTTTCTCATTTTGAATGATTGTTGAAATATGCTGAAGGTAACTCAAAAAAACCTCCTTTTCATTTCCTTCTATCAATTTTACAGCTGTACCATCTGGACCCGAAGAAACAGGGACAAACTCAATTGAGGCTACTTTATTTTTAACGAAGTCCAGCTTTACCATATACCCTTTCCACCAAAAATCTTCTTCAGAATATTCTGTGTCTTTATAGGGCGTATCGAAAAGGAAATTTCCCATACTATAGAAAATCGGCGCACCATCCACAATCTCCATCCCTTGAGGGCAATGAGTATGCGTGGCCGCCACAGCTGAAGCGCCAGCCTTAACAAAAGCTCTATACCATTGGCGCATTCTCGGGCTGGGCACCGGACAATATTCATTCCCGCCATGTATCAAAACAATTGTGATATCATTTTCCAGAGAAACCTGCCTTATTTGCTCCAGATTTGAAACGAGATCCAGATTGGCAGCGCCCGCAGATGTCTCGTCAGCAATAGAAAATTCGTTTTCAGCATAGGCGAGAACAGCGATTTTCTTACCTTTTTTTTCGATAATCAGAGGCTTTACCGCTTCCTCCAAGTTCTCACCGGCTCCTACTGACAATATTTCATTCCTCTTCAATGTCGCCATCGTCTCCAGGACAGCTTCAGATCCCATATCCTTGATGTGATTGTTTGCCAGATTAGCCACGTCAAATCCTGCTCCTTCAAGAAATTTCACACATTCAGGATCACCTTTCAGATTGGGTCCCGTTTTTTGGATACTTTTTTCCGAAATTGTAAGAGGAGCTTCCAAGTTAACAATGGAAATATCAGAGTTCTGCAAAAGAGGATAGATCGATTGAACCATTTCCATGGTTTTTCCTGCTAAAATAGCTCTCTCTGTCCTGCTTATCGAGCAAAAATCTCCTGCCAGCAGAAGACTTATCTGATGACTGGTCTCCTCTTTTCCCGACAGATCAATTCTTCCATTCTTAATATCCATTTCCAAAAGCGTTCTTCTTCTCTGCTGCAGCTATATCATAAAGGCAGTCTAACAGTTTTCATTCAAAAACCAACCAGCCGAATTCTGCTGGGTTTTCCGTAAAATAGATGATCCGTCTTTCGAGGGGTTCTTTACATACCCACTTGCTGTTAACCTCGCTATTTCTGACAATATTGATCTTTAAAGGTTTGAATTTGTTTTTTGGCTCTCTGCCAAGACTGGCAAAGGGGATCTTCAGTGTCACTGTCCATTCATCTGGTTTGTCGATAGCCACTATCTCTTTTTTCCCATCATCCTGAAAATTCCCCAGTTCCAAACCCGACATCTTGTAAGAACCATCCCTCTTTATGAATATAGGGGGATATGGCCAAAGACGCTGAGGCTCAAGTCGAACCTCGACCATTTCATCCCCTTCTCCCGTTTCCCATTCACTGCCATTCTCAGAGTTTTGTTTCGAAACGTCATCACTTTTCTCCACTCTTTTACAACAAATATTAATGCACAATGCCTCATCAGTATAACCGGCTCTCCAAGTGGTGTTGCTATCCACACTTTCGGAGCCCACTATCGTCAAAGAATCTGATTTTATCATTTCCCATGATCCTTCAAACAGAGCTTCATTCGTTATGGAAGAATCAGCAAAACGGCGGCAGTTGTATACCTTTTCTTCAGGTTCTTCACCCGTATAACGGGGAAATGGCACCAGCTGCTTTTCGATTCTTTGCCTGATCGTTGGAAATTCTGTCTTTAACAAATCTTTAAGTTGTTTGATGCGCCAATGGAACTTTTCCGGGTAATATTTGAAATCTTCGGCATCTGAACTGAAACCAAGAAGAGGGTCATAATTTACATAATCGAGCAATTCCTCCGAATTCTCAATCTCGTTGAGAACAATCTGTTCCATTTGCCCTAGAATTCCAAGAGCATCTACTTGGAGATTTTCGGCTAATTGTTCGCGCAAATGATAAAACCTGAAAATATTGATCCCACTTCTAAAATGTACCCCTAGAGCAGCAGCCACATTTATCTCTTTTATTCGTTCTCTATCGGACGCATAACACTCTCTAAGTCCTTTCAAGATTGCCACTCCCTGATCCCACGTCTCAGACATGGCACGACAAAGAATAAGTATTTCTTCCAAGGTATGATTATAGAGGATGCACTCCCCTATCCGATCTCCACTCGGCGGAAAATCAGTAAGATAGTTTGGAGCAAGAGGCAGATTCCGAGGCTCAAGATATAAGGGCCAAAGAGGTCCATCATGCATGGGCCCATAATAGCCAAAGGCTACCGCAAGAGGATAATTCCCATAAGCTTCCTGAAACAAATTCCATACCTTTACCACATCCTTTGCCTTTGGACCCCAATCCTTTTGAGCAAGTGACATTAAAAATTTTTCTTTCGTCTCAGGAAATTCCTTAAAAGAAAGCTCTCCGACTGCTTTCACCATAAGAGAAGGATACCCTCCACCAAGCCAGCTTTGCATCACACCGCTAACTCCAAGATCATGCATCGCCTTAAGCTTATCATAGATATTCCCGGGGCTCGGTACAAAAGGGACAGATGAGACTTCATGAGAGCATGAAACTTGTAATTTAGCAAAAATACGCCCACTGTTTTCAACAACTGCTGAAGCACAATCTCTGAAAAGTTCACTGGGTCCAATATAGGATAACCAATAGTCATCTGCCCGTCTCCACTTGCCAAGCTGCATAGC